>CALKYM010000017.1 GCA_938003525.1 uncultured Planctomycetales bacterium
ATGCCTCAAAAACCATCGAGGCGGTGAAAGCACGCCTGACGGAACTCGAGCGCAGTCTGCCCGACGGGGTCGAGGTGGTGACCACGTACGACCGTTCGGCATTGATCGAGCGCGCCGTGGAGACGCTCGAAGGCAAGCTGATCGAGGAATTCCTGGTCGTGGCGCTCGTCTGTGCTGTGTTCCTGTTCCACTTGCGCTCGTCGGCCGTGGTCATCCTGAGTCTGCCCGTCGGCATCCTGACGGCGTTCATCGTCATGCACCTGCAGGGGCTGAACGCAAACATCATGTCGTTGGGCGGTATTGCCATTGCGATCGGCGCAATGGTGGACGCAGCCATCGTCATGATCGAGAACGTGCACAAGCACATCGAACGCGAACCGCTGACCCACGAGAATCGCTGGCGCATCATGGGTGAGGCAGCGAGCGAGGTGGGTCCGCCGCTGTTTTTCTCACTGTTGATCATCACCTTAAGTTTCCTGCCGGTGTTCACGCTGGAGGCACAGGAAGGACGGCTGTTCGCACCGCTCGCGTATACCAAGACCTACGCGATGGCCGCCGCTGCCGGGTTGTCGATCACCCTGGTACCGGTGCTCATGGGCTATTTCATCCGCGGCAAAGTCACCCCGGAGCACAAGAACCCGATTAACCGACTGCTGATTGCGGCGTATCAGCCGGTCATTCACGGCGTCATCCGGTTTCCGAAGATGACCCTGGTGGCGGGCCTGCTGGTCCTGGTGGTGGGTCTGTGGCCGGCAACGAAGCTCGGTTCGGAGTTCATGCCGCCGCTCGATGAGGGTGACCTCATGTACATGCCGACGACCTACCCGGGGGTGTCGATCGACAAGGCGCGCGAGCTGCTACAGCAGACGGACAGGATGATTCGTACGTTGCCGGAAGTAAAGAGCGTGTTCGGCAAGATCGGCCGCGCGGAGACCGCGACCGATCCGGCACCGCTGACCATGATAGAGACCGTGATTCGATTCAAACCCCGCGAGGAATGGCGTGAGGGCATGACGCCGGAGGGGCTGCGCGCCGAACTCGATCGCATCGTGAAGTACCCCGGGCTCACCAACGCCTGGGTGATGCCGATCAAGACCCGCATCGACATGCTGGCGACCGGCATCAAGACACCGGTGGGCATCAAGGTGTCGGGTCCCGATCTGACCGTCATCGAGCGCATCGGCAAGGACCTGGAGCGCGTGTTGGCCAACGTGCCGGGTACGGCATCGGTGTACTCCGAGCGCGTCGCCGGTGGGCGCTACATCGACGTCGACATCGACCGCGGCCGCGCCTCCCGATACGGGCTCAACATTCGACACGTGCAGGACATCGTGCGCACCGCGATCGGCGGAATGAACGTGACGCAGACGGTTGAAGGCCTGGAACGGTATCCGGTTAACCTGCGTTACCCGCAGCGCGTTCGCGATTCCGTTGAACAACTGCAGTTGCTGCCGATTGTCACGCCACAAGGGGCGCGCATTGCGCTCGCAGACGTCGCGGACGTCAAGGTGGTCGACGGCCCACCGATCATCAAGAGCGAAAATGCTCGCCTCAATGGCTGGAGTTACGTCGACATCACCGGCCGCGACCTGGGCTCCTACGTCGCCGAGGCGCAACAAACAGTGGGTGACCTGGTGGATCTGCCGGCGGGATACTCGCTGGCATGGTCCGGGCAGTACGAGTACATGGTGCGGGCCAAAGAGCGCCTGTCGCTGGTCGGACCGGTCACGCTCGCCATTATCGTGCTGCTCTTGTACCTCAATTTCCGGCGCTTCGCCGAGGTCGCCATCATCATGGGTACGTTGCCGATGGCCCTGATCGGCGGCATCTGGCTTTTGTACCTGCTCGACTACGATCTCTCGGTCGCGGTCGGTGTGGGTTTCATCGCACTGGCCGGGGTGGCGGTCGAGATTGGCGTGGTGATGCTCGTCTACCTGAACCAGGCGATTCGTCAGCACATGACGACGGCCGAGTCGGAGGGCCGGGCATTGACGTTGGAAGACGTCCGCCAGGCCGTGATCGACGGTGCGGTAATGCGTGTCCGCCCGATCATGATGACGGTCGCCGCCATCATCGCCGGTTTGTTGCCGATCATGCTCGGCGGCGGCACGGGTTCGGAAGTGATGCGGCGCATCGCCGCGCCGATGGTGGGCGGCATGGTGAGCGCGACGATCCTTACCTTGATCGTTATTCCGGCGATGTTCCTGCTGTGGCGCACGCGGTCGCTTGAAAATCACACGCTTGAGGCAAAACCGGGGGTCAGTCGTGGTTAGTACGTACTGGACCTGTGCGCAGGGTACAGCTTCTAAGCTTGACCTAAGTTTGACGTCAGGGTTTGGTCTCATCGCCAATCCTGCCGGATGCTAACGACTCAGGGAGATAAGCATGACCATACACAAGAGGTGCCCACAGGCCGTGATGCTGTCGTTGCTGCTGGCGACGGCGGCCCCGGCGCTGGCGCAGTCCGACAACCGGCGTATCGAAGAACTCGAGGCCAGGACCGAGGCCATGGCCGAGGAACTGGCGACGCTGCGCGAGGAACTGGCGGCGGCCAGGGAAGCGGCACCGTCGGCGGCGGTCGAGACGTTGCGTGCCGAAACTACAGCGGCACGACAAGCAGCCGAACGCGCAGAAGTGTCGGCGAACGAGTGGAAGAACACCAGTTCAGTAACCCACCTGGCCGGTTACGCGTCCGCGGACTACGTGAGTCCGGAGAACGGCAATGCCGCGTTCGTGGCCAACTTCAACCCGATGTTCCACTACATGTATCGCGACAGGGTGCTTTGGGAATCAGAGTTGGCCATCGAATTGGACGAGGACGGCGAAACTGAAGTTGAGCTTGAATACAGTACGATCGACATATTCCTTAACGACAACCTGATATTAGTAGCCGGTAAGTTCCTAAGTCCACTAGGCAACTTCCGACAAAACCTGCATCCGTCCTGGATCAACAAGCTGCCATCCGCACCGCCTGGATTCGGCCACGATGGGGCAGCGCCGGCCGCTGATGTCGGCGTACAGTTGCGGGGCGGTATCAATTTGCTCGGCCATAAGCGATTTACATACGCCGGTTACGTTGCCAATGGTCCGAAACTGATTGGCGAGGACGGGGAGATTCACGGCATCGAAACAGAAGGTGTCGCGAGTGACCCGGACGACAGCAAGATCGTCGGAGGACGCATCAGTCTTCTTCCAATACCGAAGCTTGAGCTTGCCGTATCAGCCGCATACGGAGACGCCGCGGTGGTGGAAAACGATGATTTGGAGTTCGAAGGCGATCCAAAGCGCGACTACGAGGTGCTGGGCGTTGATGCCAGCTACCAATGGAATAACCTGGATTTGCGCGGCGAGTACATCATGCAAGACATCGCGGACGAAGAGACCAGCATTGCACCGGAAGGCGGCAAATGGGAAAGCTGGTATCTGCAGAGTGCCTACAAGTTCGGTCCGCAAGCCAAATGGGAAGGCGTCATTCGTTACACGGACTTCACGTCACCGCACGCTGATGAGTCCCAAGAGCAATGGGCATTCGGGGTGAATTACCTATTTACGCCCAGCGCGATGGTCAAGCTTGGCTACGAATCGAACACGGGGTTGGCCGGTGAAGTCACCGACGACGACCGTTGGCAAGTACAGATTGCTTACGGCTACTAGGAGGAATGAGGAATATGATTCGACACACGATACTGACACTGGTTGCGGCGTCGTCGATCGCCGTCGCTGCGCTGGTCTTGGCCGCCGGTCAACCGACGGCCATGGCGGCCGAGACCGAAGCGGCGACGCAACCGGACCCGGCGCAATTCGCACGAGGCGCCCAGACCTGGGCTGAAAACTGCGCACGCTGCCACAACATGCGTGATCCCAAGGAGCTTCGGGACGACCAGTGGCGAGCCGCCACGGCTCACATGCGCGTCCGCGCCGGCCTGACCGGCCGAGAGACTCGCGACGTATTGGCTTTCCTTCAACAGAGTAACTGAGATGCGAACACTCATCTTGTTTCTGGCCCTCATTTGGGGCTCAAGCGCACTTGCGGATGAAAGTGCCGGCAATGACGTTGAGGCGGGTAAGGCGGTCTACTCGCAGACCTGTATCGCCTGTCACGGCGCCAACGGCAAAGGGGCAATTCCCGGTGTGGCGGACTTGACGGCCAGTGACGGCGCCCTGACGAAATCGGACGAGGAGCTCGTCAAGAGCATTGCGGAAGGTGTACAGAGTCCCGGCTCGCCGCTGGCGATGCCGGCCAAAGGCGGCAACCCGTCGCTAACCGAAGCTGAAATCAAAGCGGTGATCGCGTATTTGCGGGCGAATTTCGGCGGCTGAGGCGCGAGCGACCAATCGAGGAGGGGCTTATTGCCGCGCACAGGAGACGGCCATGCACGTGAACGAACTGGCTAAGCAGGCAGAGGTGCCGGCCCACGTGGTCCGTTACTACACGCAAGAAGGCCTGTTGAACCCCGAACGCGATCCCAGGAATGACTATCGGGAATACGCCGGATCGGACGTGTACCGGGTCCGCTTTATCCGGCGTGCCAAGTGGCTCGGTTTCACGCTGCGCGATGTGAAAGCGATCTTGCACGATGCCGATCGGGGCATGTCGCCCTGTCCGGAAGTGCGCGAGATCATCAAGTTGCGTGCGCGGGAAAACCGTGAGCGCCTCGACTCGTTAACGCGCTTGCAGCACCGCGTCGAGGATGCCATCGCGCGCTGGCAAAGCATGCCCGATCGGCTACCTGACCACGACAGCCTGTGCCACCTGATCGATATGGTCGCAGCCGCGGAGGGTGACTTGACATGAGTGCAGGATACAGGTTTTACCGTTGTGAGTTAGTGCAATGTAGAGGTTCGGCCGTGATGCTATCGAGCGCGAAAAGGCCCGGGATCACGCCACGAACGGAATGATCAGCAAGTACCGCTGCGAGGACCATCACTGACGGCTCGCCGTTTCGTCAATCTGCAGTTGGCCACTTCTCGACGCACACTGTTGCATGTTCGGTTTTTTTGTACGAGGAGAGTGCCATGAGCCCGGCGAACGGCTCAACCATTGATCCACCCAACAGTCAGCCTGAGACCGCCGAAGACGCCGTCGAGTCGGCACGTCCGGACACCGCGCGACGCCATTTTCTGGTCGCGGCCGCCGCCACGACCGGTGTGGTCGGCGCCGGTGTAGCGGCCTGGCCGTTTCTCGCTTCACTGCGACCAAGCGCCACGGCGCAGGCGGTCGGCGCACCCGTGACTGTGAACGTCAGGCAGATCGAGCCGGGCGCACAAATCACGGTCATCTGGCGCGGAAACCCCGTCTGGGTCTTACGGCGCACGCCCGACATGCTCGAGCGCATGACCCATCCACACTGGATCGAGGGGCTCAGAGATCCCGACTCCGCGGTGGCAACGCAGCAGCCGACATATGCGCAAAACCCGTTGCGCTCGCTGCGTCCCGACATCTTCGTGGCCGTGGCGTTGTGTACCCACCTCGGCTGTGTGCCGCTGTTCGAGCCGGACGCCGTGAGCCGCAGCTTCGACGACGATTGGATGGGCGGCTACTTCTGCCCTTGCCACGGCTCCAAATTCGACCTGGCCGGGCGGGTGGCGAAAAACGTGCCGGCGCCGACCAACCTGGTGGTGCCGCCGCATCGCTATCTAGGCCCGGACGTGCTGGAGATTGGGGTGGGCTATGCCGGATAGCCATCGAGATATCGCGCTGGCCTGTCAAAGCGCGGCGCCCGTAGCGGCGCTGGGCGCTCCCGACCGTGGCGGCGTGTTCGTCGACCTGGTTTGTCGCGGCATTGTGCGGCATCGGGCCGATACGCTGACCGTGGCGTGGGACCAGAACACGTACTACTTCTGCTCGTCGATCTGCCGGCGCCGGTTTGCCGCCGCCCCGCAGGCTTTCGCACCCCGCAGGGGTGCGATCGGTGATGACATCGTGGATTCCGGAGACAACCATGCAGCAGCTTAGCCTTATCGTTGAAGACATGACCTGTATCCATTGCGCCAAGCGCGTGGAAGTGGCGCTGCGCCGGGTCTCCGGGGTTGGCAAAGCGCATGTGAACCTGGCGGAGAAGACCGCAACCGTTGACTACGATCCCAACCAAACTGGTGCGAGGGCGCTCGCGCACGCGGTGCGCGAGGAGGGCTTCACGCCGGGCGCCACCCGCACCCGCATGGCCGTTCAAGGGATGCGTTGTGCATCCTGCGTCACGCAGGTGGAGTCCGCTCTGAACGATACACCGGGCGTCGTCTCGGCCGCCGTGAACTCCGCCACCACTGAAGTCGACATCGAATACCGGCCGGCGTTGGTTGACGTCGAGGGTTTGCGGCAAGCCGTGGCGGACAGTGGTTACACCCTGGCGCCGGCGATGGAGGCCTCTGCCGAAAGCGTGGATCGCCACGCCGATGCGCAACTGAGCGAATACCGCACACTGATGCGCAAATTCTGGTTCGCCGCCATCGTGTCCTTGCCGGTGATGGTATTCAGCTATCCCGACCTTATCCCCGGCTTGAGGGAATGGATGCCCATGGGCAGTGATACACGCCGCTGGGTGTGGGGACTTCTGGGCGCGGTCACATTGCCGGTCATGCTCTGGTCGGGCTCGCAGTTCTACACCGGCATGTGGTCGGGACTCAAGCACCGCTCAGCCAACATGCACACACTCATTGCGACCGGCATCACGGCCGCGTTCCTGTATTCCGCCGTGGCCATCATCTTTCCCGGCTGGTTTCCAGAGCAGGCGCTGGCGGAAGTCTTCTGGGACGTGACGACCGTCGTCGTGGCGTTGGTCGTGCTCGGCATGGCGCTGGAGATCAAGGCCAAAGGCAAGACCTCCGAGGCGATCAAGAAATTGGTCGGTTTGCAGGCCAAGACAGCACGTGTGATCCGCGATGGCAGGCAGGTCGACATTCCGGTCGAAGAGGTGCTGGTGGGCGACCGCGTGGTCGTGCGTCCTGGCGAAAAGGTGCCGGTGGATGGGGTAGTGCTTGAGGGGTCGAGCAGCGTCGATGAATCCATGATCACCGGTGAATCGATTCCTGTGGAGAAACGCGAGGGCGACGAGGTCATCGGCGCGACGCTCAACAAGACAGGCAGCTTCACCTTTGAAGCCACCAAAGTGGGCAAGGACACGGCGCTTGCCAACATTATCCGTATGGTGCAGGACGCGCAGGGCTCGAAGGCGCCGATTCAACGAGTCGTAGACCAGGTCGCTGCGTACTTTGTGCCCACCGTCATGATCCTTGGCATCTTGGCGTTCATGGTCTGGTACAACGTCGGGCCGGAACCGCGCATCGTCTATGCGACCATCGTCATCGTTACGACGCTGATCATTGCCTGCCCGTGCGCTCTGGGCCTGGCGACCCCCACCTCGCTGACCGTGGGCATCGGCAAGGGCGCGGAGAATGGCATCCTGATTCGCTCCGGCGATGCGCTTCAAACAGCGAAACGCATCGATGCCATCGTGCTGGACAAGACCGGCACCATCACCAAGGGTGAGCCTGCACTGACCGACGTGGTCGTTACGGGCGATGTCGATGAGGACAATCTGCTGGCCTGGACGGCCGCGCTTGAAAAGGGTTCGGAACATCCGCTCGGCGAGGCAATTGTACGCGGGGCTGAAGCACGCAACCTGACGCTGCCCGAAACGACGGACTTTGCCGCCATTCCGGGGCATGGTGTGAGTGGCAGGGTGGACGGGCACGAGTTGCTGCTCGGCAACGCGAAGTTGCTGCGCGACCGAGACATTGATGCTACGGCGCTCACCGCTGAATGGGAGCGGCTCGCGGCCGACGGTAAGACACCCATGTACGTGGCTGTCGACGGCAAGGCCGCCGGCCTGGTCGCCGTGGCCGACACCATCAAGGACGACTCGACCGAGGCCATCAAGGCGCTGCACGCTCTCGGCCTGGAAGTGGTCATGATCACCGGTGACAACGCCCGCACCGCCGAGGCGATTGCGCGGCAGGTTGGCGTCGATCGGGTCCTCGCCGATGTCCTGCCGCAGGACAAGGCCCATGAAATCCAGAAGCTGCAGCTCGAGGGCAAGGTCGTTGCCATGGTGGGTGACGGCATCAACGATGCGCCCGCGCTGGCGCAAGCCGACGTTGGCATGGCGATCGGCACGGGTACCGATGTAGCCATTGAGGCGAGCGACATCACCCTGATCAAGGGCAGTCTGACCGGCGTCGTGACCGCAATGGAGATCTCCCGCGCCACCATGCGCAATGTGTATCAAAACCTGTTTGGCGCGTTTATCTACAACGTACTCGGTATTCCCGTTGCGATGGGGCTTCTGTACCCGTTCACCGGATTATTGCTGTCGCCTTTGATCGCGGCAGCGGCGATGGCATTCAGCTCGGTGACCGTGGTCACTAATGCCAACCGATTGCGCTACTTCCAACCGAAAGGAGGTATGGCATGACACCCGATCGCCTCATAGTCACAGTACTGGGCTTTTCGCTCATCGTCTTTATCGTCTGGTTTTTCTGGCTCAAGAAATCCAAAGGCACACGCGCGGCGCTGTCGAGTTCGGGCCATCAGGAAGCCATGATTTTGGTGAAAGGCGGGTACACGCCGGACGTCGTGCTGGTCCAGCACGGTAAGCCCGTGCGCCTGAACTTTCGCCGCGAAGAGACCGCGAGTTGTTCGGACAAGGTGCTATTTCCCGATTTCGAGAAAAGCGCGGATCTGCCGACCGGCGAAACGGTGGCCGTGGAGTTCCTGCCCGAGACGCCGGGCGAATATGAGTTCGCCTGCCAGATGGGCATGTTCCGCGGCAAGTTGATTGTTGAATAGCGGGCCAAATCCCGCGCTTAGGAAAAAGATGATGAAAAACTCAATGGTCGTCGTCGGGTTAACAACAATGCTGTTGTCTGGCGCAGGCTGGGCACAGCAAACCGATGCGGCGAATGACATGGCCCAGCAATGGCAGACCGAGCAGGTGGAGCGCGAAGCGCGTCAGGCGCGGCTCGACGAACTGATGGCGACGATGGCCGAAGAGATGCAGACCATTCGAAGCACATCCAATCGCAAAGAGCGCCAGGCGCTGATGGGCACGCATCGCGACACCATGCGCGAGGCGATAGAGCTGATGCAGGGCATGGGTGGGAAGCACATGCGAGAAATCATGGCCGAGCACATGGGCCCCGCCACGGAACCCGCGACGGATGCGAACCGGCCGCGCCACCAGCACCGGCGCATAACAATGGCCCGGCCCCGCGAACAGATGAGCGATGCCGACCGTCTGGCCGATCTCGAGACTCGGCTCGACATGATGCAGATCATGATGGAATCGATGATGGACGAGTACGCCCGTTAACCGGGGACATCAAGGATGAAGCAGCGGTGGATCCGGGTATCGGCACAGGTGGCAACGACCGACGGGTTGCCGTACGGGCCGTGCCGCTGGAACCGTCCTTGTGACCGTGTGTGCGGTCAATTATCCAAAGCGCCCAAGCGGGCGGAGGAAGAGTCGCCATGACTGATTCAAAACGCAATTTCTGGCTGACGCCCAATGGCCTGGCGGCGATGGCCCTGATCGGGGCGGTGTTGTACTTCCTGCTGACTGAGCACAGAGCCCATTTTATTTACGCCTTGCCTTTCTTGATTCTGCTGCTGTGTCCGGTGATGCATATCTTCATGCACCGAGGGCACGGCGATCACGGTGGCGGCCACGGCCACAAGGAGGATGAGTGATGCACGACGGCAACGCCTACGGGTTGTGGTCACTGGTGATCATCAACTCCGCGATTTTCATCATCTTCGCGTTCAGCTTCGCCAAACCGCAGTCAAAGCGCGATTGGCGAAGCCTGGGCGCCTTCTCTGCGTTTGTGGTAGCGCTGTTTACCGAGATGTACGGATTTCCACTAACGATCTATCTGTTCTCCGGCTGGTTGCAATCGAAGTTCCCCGGCACGGACATTTTCAGCCACGAGGCCGGTCATCTCTGGAACACCGTGTTTGGCTGGAACATCAACCCGCACTTCGATCCGCTGCACATCTTGAGCAACCTGGTGATTTTCGGTGGCTTCATCCTGCTTGCAGCCGCCTGGCGCGTTCTTCATGCCGCTCAGCAACAGCGCGAATTGGCGGTCGACGGGATCTATGCGCGTATGCGCCATCCCCAGTACGTGGCCTTTGTGCTGATCATGTTCGGTTTCCTGCTGCAATGGCCGACGCTGCCCACCGTCATTATGTTCCCCATTCTGGTGTACATCTATGTGCGTCTTGCGCGCCGTGAAGAACAGATGGCGCTTGAGGAGTTTGGTGACCGCTATCGCGCCTACATGGCTCGTACACCGGCTTTTCTGCCATCGCTGAAATCCGGGCCAACGCCGAAGACGCGGTAATCGTCCATGCGCACGAATCGACAACCCGCCTCGGTTTTTCCATGGATCCGCGCACTCGCGAGTGTATGCGTGCCGCTGTTCACGTCGCCGGTGCAGGCAGCGACGCCGTATCCAACAGCGTTCGACCGTATCTTGATGCAGGCCCTGGCGGAATCGCGGCAGTGGCACCTGCAGCGCATTGATCGTGAGCGCCGGCCGTGAGCCACTCGCCGACCCTCACCTTCCTGGGTGCCGCTGGCACCGTTACCGGTTCGAAGTACCTGATCGAGGACAACGGTTCGTGTCTGTTGCTCGATTGTGGCTTGTTCCAGGGCGGCAAGTCACTGCGGCAGCGCAACTGGCAGCCGCTTCCCGTGGAGGCGACGAGCCTCGATGCGGTGCTGCTCACCCATGCACACCTCGATCACAGTGGCTATCTTCCGGTGTTGCGTCGGCAGGGCTTTACAGGTCCCGTGTATTGCACCTCGGGCAGCGTCGCCCTGGCGCAGGTACTGTTGCCGGATGCCGGGTACCTGCAGGAAGAAGACGCCCGCTACGCGAATCGCCAAGGCTTCTCCAAGCACCGCCCCGCCAGGCCCCTGTACAGCCAAGCCGATGCCGAGACGTCGCTGGATGCGTTGCGACCGATCGGCTTTCACCAGCCCGTACGCCTCGGCGAAAACCTCAGGGCAACCTTCCATCCGGCGGGTCACATTCTCGGTGCCGCCTGGATTCAGCTGGACATCAACGGTCGAACCCTTACCTTCAGCGGGGATCTCGGGCGGCCGAACGATCCCGTGATGCAGGCGCCCGAACCACTGCGGCATACCGACTACCTGGTGGTGGAATCGACCTACGGCAACCGACGCCACGGTACGCGCTCGCCGCTCAATGAGCTGCGCGAGGTCGTCAATCAGACCGCTCGTCGCAACGGCATTCTGATGATTCCCGCGTTCGCCGTCGGTCGGGCACAGACCGTGCTGCATCTGCTCGCGACACTGCGCGATGCCGGGCAGATTCCGACGCTGCCGGTGTATCTGAACAGCCCCATGGCAATCGATGCCACCGATATCTACTGTGCACACGCCGATGAGCACCGGCTGTCGAACGAGCAATGCCGGAGGATGTGCGCCATCGCCGGTTACGTCAACAGCGCCGAGGAGTCGCGGGCGTTGAACCGCCGCAAGGGGCCGATGATCGTGATCTCGGCAAGCGGCATGGCCAGCGGCGGACGCATTCTGCATCACTTCAAGGCCTGGCTCGGCGATGATCGCAACGCGGTGTTGTTCACCGGATTTCAGGCGCCGGGTACCCGCGGTGAAGCGATGCTCACCGGCGCCAGGACGGTCACGATCCACGGCCAGTCGTTCGCGGTGCGCGCGGAGGTCATCGAGATGACGAGCCTGTCGGCGCATGCGGATCGAGACGAAATCATCGATTGGATGGCGCCGTTGCAAGACCCGCGACCGAGCGGGGTGTTCATCACCCACGGAGCGCCGGCGGCGGCCGAGAGCTTGCGCGAACGCCTCGGCGTGGCGCTGGGCGTGCCCGCCGAGATCCCGACGTACGGCGAGCGGCAGGTGTTGTCGTGAGGGGCGGATGATGGACGTTGGTACGCAGTTGGTCCAGGCCTACCTGCACGTGTGTGGCTATTTCACCGCCACGGAGTATCCGCTGGTGGAGTCGCTGGGCGACCAGGCGCCGCGCACGCTCACCGACATCGACATGCTGGCGGTGCGCCTGGCGCGGCCGGTCGGGAACGCGGCGCGGCGTGCGCGCGTGTCGGTAACCGGACCCGTCGTCGTTGAACCCGACCCTGCCCTGGCCTGTCCGGCCGATGGCACCGACATGATCGTGGCAGAAATCAAGCAGGGTCGGGCGCAGGTCAATCCTGGCGCGCGCAATCACAAGGTACTGGCGGCGGCGCTGACGCGTTTTGGCTGCTGCGCGGCGGCGGAGGCGCCGGGTCTGGTGCAGACGTTGTTAAGCCGCGGGCGCGCCCAGGGCGAGACCGGACACGTCATTCGTATGGTGCTGTTTGCTTCCCGGGGTGAGCGCGCGCCAGGCGGCTGGCACTGGGTCCACCTCGATCACGTGTTTCGTTATCTGGAGGACTACCTGCAGCAAGAACAGCGGGTGCTCGGCGGCGTGGATCTGCGCGATCCGGCACTGGGCTGGTTATCGCTGCTGCGTAAATGCGAGCTCACGCTCAACGCCCATGGGAGCGCCTCGTGATCCGTCTGTCGACGCCGCTCGAGCACAGCGAACGGTCGGATGCCACGTTGCAGGCGCGCCCCATCGGTATCGACACCTACCAGGAACCGGTGGTCTACATGCGGGCCGATTGCCCGGTGTGTCGATCCGAAGGGTTCGAGTCGCAGTCGCGCGTGCGCCTGCGCGGCAACGACACCGTGCTGGTCGCCACGCTCAACATCGTCACCGGCGATTGGCTGGAACACGGCGCGGCGGGCCTGTCGGATGTCGCCTGGCGCCTGTTGGGCGCCGAGGCGCCGTGCCCGGTGACATTTTCTCATCCCGAGCCGGTCGAGTCTTTCGCCCAGGTGCGCGCCAAGTTGTTCGGTCATGCGCTCGCCCCTGCTGGCCTCGAAGCCATCGTCGATGATATCGCCGCACGCCGCTATACCGAGGTGCAACTGAGCGCTTTTTTGACCGCCTGCGTCGGCGATCGCATGTCGAGCGATGAAGTGGTGGCACTGACGCGCGCCATGGTGGCCGCCGGTGAGCGGCTGAGCTGGGATCAACCGGCGGTGTTCGACAAACACTGTGTCGGCGGCTTACCGGGCAATCGCACTACCCCGATCGTGGTTGCGATCGCGACCGCGTGCGGGCTGACCATGCCGAAAACCTCCTCCCGTGCCATCACCTCACCGGCCGGCACCGCCGACACCATGGAGACCCTCGCGCCGGTCGACTTGTCGCTTACGACCATGCGTCGGGTGGTCGAGACCGAGGGCGGCTGTCTGGTGTGGGGTGGTTCGGTGGCGCTGAGCCCGGCCGACGATGTATTGATCCGCATCGAACGGGCGTTGGACCTCGACAGTGAGGCGCAATTGGTGGCCTCGGTGCTGTCGAAGAAACTCGCTGCGGGCTCGACCCACGCGATAGTCGACATCCCGGTCGGTCCCACGGCCAAAGTGCGCGATGAGGAGAGCGCGGATCGGCTGTCCACGGTGCTGCAGTACACCGGCGCGCAGTTGGGACTCGACGTGCAGGTGGCGCTCACCGACGGCAGCCAACCCGTGGGCCGGGGGATCGGTCCGGCGCTTGAAGCCCGTGACGTGCTGGCCGTGCTGCAAAACACCGCCGATATGCCCAAAGACCTGCGCACACGCGCCGCGTTGCTGGCCGGCCGGCTGCTGGAACTGAGCGGCCGGGCGCACGCCGGAGAGGGCACCGCGCAGGCACTCAAGGTCCTGAACGACGGCCGAGCCTGGCAAAAGTTTCAGGCCATCTGTGAGGCGCAGGGCGGTCTGCGCACCCCGCCGGTGGCGAGACATCGTCACGTCGTCGTTGCCGATCGCACCGGCCAGGTCAGCCGCATCGACAACCGTCGCTTGTCCAAGGTGGCCAAACTTGCCGGCGCGCCCACGGCCCGGGCGGCCGGTGTCGATCTGCAGGTCCACTTGGGCGACGCGGTCGACGCCGGCCAACCGGTACTGACCGTGCACGCCGAGGCGCCGGGCGAACTCACCTATGCGCTCGAGTACCTGAGCCAGCACGCCGATCTGATGCGCATCACCGAACCCGATTCGGAGGCATTGCCATGAGCGCGCCCGTGATCGTTTTCAGCCTGCCCGGCCATGACGCCTTGGGCGCGCGACTGGTCCGGGCACTCGATGCCGATCAGGGCGTGCTCACGGTGCGCACGTTCCCGGACGGCGAGACCTACGTGCGCGGCGAGACGCCTTGCGATGGCCGAGACGCAGTGGTCGCCGCCAACCTGTTCCAGCCCAATCCGCAGGTGCTGCCCCTCCTGTACGGCGTGCGCGCGGCGCGGGTGCTCGGCGCACGCCGGGTGCTATTGGTGTCGCCCTATCTGCCGTACATGCGCCAGGATGCCCGCTTCAAGCCCGGCGAGGTGGTGACCTCACGCCTGTTTGCCCAGTTGTTGAGCAGCACCGTGGACGGCCTGGTGACTGTCGATCCGCATCTGCACCGTTATAACACGCTGGACGAAATCTACTCGATTCCTACCCGCGTCGAACATGCCGCGCCGGCGGTGGCGGGCTTCATTCAGACGCACATCGACAACCCGGTGATTGTCGGGCCGGACAGCGAGAGCGAGCAGTGGGTGAGCGAGGTGGCGGACATGGCCGGCGCACCGTTCATCGTGCTGGCAAAGACCCGCCGCGGCGATCGAGACGTGGAGATCCGCGTGCCGCCGCTCGATCCCTGGCGCAAACACACACCCGTGCTGGTCGACGACATCATCTCCACCGCACGAACGATGGTGGAGACCATCGGTCACCTGGCGCGGGCAGGCTACGCGGCGCCGGTGTGCGTGGGCGTGCATGCGGTATTTGCCAAAGGCGCGCTCGACGGCCTGTCGCGCGCCGGCGCTGCTCGCGTGGTTACTTGCAACACCATCGAGCATGCCACCAACGCGATCGATTTGACCGACACGCTGGCCGAGGGTGTTAGGCACCTGCTGCTCGAGACGCAAACCGCCGGCCAGCCGACTCAGGAGACTTTGACATGAGCATCAAGCGCATTACGGCCATCGTGCCGACGGACATCTTGAAAACACTGGAGAAACAATTGCGCGAGTGCGGTGTTCCCGGGGTCACTGTCGAGCACGTACAGGGCTACGGCAAACATCCGAATTTCTTTCGACGTGATCTGATGCACGACAACGTGCGGGTGGTGCTGTACGTCCAGGACGACAAAGTGGATGAAATTGTCGCCGCCATCGCCCGCTGCGCAGTCGAGTATGGCGCGCGCGGCGGGATTCTCGCCGTTGAGCGTATCGATCGTTTGGTGAGCCTAACGAATGGCGCTGACATTGCGGCGTCGTCACTGTGTGAATGTGGGGAATGACATGGACTGGCTGACCGGAAATTCGTTTTTTCTGATTGTTCTGCTGTTGTGCGTCGGCATGCACCTGTTCCACGGCCACGGTGGTCATGGCGGTCATGGTGACCACGGGAACGATGATTCAGGTGACGACACCACGGCCTCGCACAAACACCATTGAGGAGAGCCCGATGTTGAATTGGAAGATTGTTTGTTGGTCGCTCGGTTGCTGGGCGGCGGTGTCGTTCGTCGTGTGCGTGCTGTGGGGTCTGGTGACGCCCGAAGCCTTGCACATGCACGCGTTTTTGGAGCAGGTGCTACCGGCCTTTAAGTGGCTGACCTGGTGGGGGTTCCTGTTGGGCCTCGTCGAAAGTTTTCTGTACGGCTTTTACGCGGGCATTGTCTACGTACCGATCCACAACTTCTTCAACCGGCGTTGGGGTAGGCGCGCGTAGCCGCCGCTGGGATCAGCCGTGAACAAGCAACAGCAATTCTCGATCTGGTACGTACTGCTCGCAGTGATGGTACTGGTGTCGATGCAGAACTACCTCGGCGGCCACACCGAGACGCTGGCGTACAGCGATTTCAAACGCCTGCTCGGGGCCGGCAAGCTCGAGGACCTGACGGTCAGCGACGTCGATATCCGCGGCACGGTGCGCACCGACGGCCTGACCGCGCTGTTGCCGCCGGAAAAACTCCAGGCTCTCGAGCGCAGCGGCGAGGGCCGGCACGACTTCGTCACCATTCGGGTCGAGGACGACAAGCTGAACGAAGCACTGGAGGCTGCCGGAGTGACCTACGCCGGTCGCCGCGAGAATCGCTGGCTCGGCTCGGTGTTGTCCATGGTGCTGTGGATTGCGGTGTTCTTCGGTATCTGGTCGTTCGCCATGCGCCGCATGCATACCGCCGGCGGCATGATGTCGGTCGGCAAAAGCAAAGCGAAGGTGTACGTCGAGACCGACACGCAAGTGACCTTCGATGACGTTGCCGGCGTCGACGAGGCCAAGGAGGAGCTGCAGGAGGTCGTCAATTTTCTCAAGGCCCCCGAGCAATATGGGCGTCTCGGCGCGCGGATCCCGAAGGGCATCCTGTTGGTAGGCCCGCCCGGCACCGGCAAGACGCTTTTCGCCCGGGCGGTCGCCGGTGAGGCCAAAGTGCCGTTTTTCTCCATCAGCGGCTCCGAATTCGTCGAGATGTTTGTTGGCGTGGGCGCAGCCCGGGTGCGCGATCTGTTCGACCAGGCGCGGCAAAAGGCACCCGCCATCATCTTCATCGACGAGCTGGATGCCCTCGGCCGCGCGCGCGGCATCCAGGGCATGGGCGGCGGCCACGATGAAAAAGAGCAAACCCTCAACCAGCTGCTGGTGGAAATGGACGGATTCGATCCGAGCCAGGGCCTGGTGTTGCTCGCTGCCACCAATCGACCGGAAATCCTGGATCCGGCGCTGCTGCGGGCCGGTCGTTTCGATCGCCAGGTACTGGTCGACCGGCCGGACAAGGTCGGCCGTGCCGCCATCCTGCGCGTGCACGTCAAACGCATCGAGCTGGCACCGGACGTCGATGTCGACGCGATCGCGGCGCTCACACCCGGGTTTACCGGTGCCGATCTCGCCAATCTGGTCAACGAAGCGGCCTTGCTTGCGACCCGTCGCGGCGCAGAGGCGGTAAGCCTGGACGACTTCACGCGCGCGATCGAACGCATTGTCGCCGGGCTTGAGAAAAAGAACCGGCTGCTCAATCCGAAAGAGCGCAAGGTGGTCGCCTACCACGAAATGGGGCACGCACTGGTGGCAATGTCGTTGCCGGGGGTCGATCCGGTGCACAAGATCTCCATCATCCCGCGCGGTATTGGCGCACTGGGCTACACGATCCAGCGGCCCACCGAAGACCGTTTTCTGATGACGCGTGACGAGCTTGGCCACAAGATGGCCGTGCTGCTGGGCGGCCGTGCGGCTGAGCAGCTGGTGTTCGAGCATTTGTCCACCGGCGCCGCCGACGATCTGACCAAGGCCACCGACATCGCGCGCAGTATGGTGACCCGCTACGGCATGGACGAGGCACTGGGCCACGTCGTCTACCAGGAGGAGACGCCGCTGTTCCTCGGCAATGCGCCGAACCTGCCCCCGCCCCGCCGCGAGGTCAGCAACGAAACCGCGGAGAAAATCGATGCGGCGGTGCGCAGCCTGGTGCAGGCGGCCTTCGATCGGGCCAAAGCCATCCTCGCCGAGCATCGCGACACCCTGGAGCACGGTGCGCAACTGCTACTGAAGCAGGAAACCTTGACCGAGCAGGAGCTCGCCGCACTCCAGGAGAGCTTGCCCATGGCGGCGGCGCACGCCGAGCCGCCGGGAGACAGTCGATGACCGCGCCACCACGCAATGGCCTCCACGTCCTGACGGTCAATGCCGGCAGCTCGTCGTTGCGGCTCGCGGACTATGTGCTCGACAGCGAACCGAGCTGCGTTGCCGATGCATACCTGTCGCCGCCACCGAAGCGGGACCCCGACGTGCTCGCGGATTTCGTCCGCCGCCACGCCCTGGGCGCTCCGGCGCTGGTCATGCACCGCGTCGTTCACGGCGGGCAGCACTTGCAGGCACCCTGCTGGATCGACGCCAACGTCGAGTCAGAGATTGACAGGCTCAGAGTGCTGGCGCCGCTGCACAACGGCGTGGCGCTCGATTGGATTCGTGCCGCACGCGAGGCATTCGGTCCGGAGATCCGCCAGGCGGCCTGCTTCGATACCGGTTTTTACGCCGAGTTGCCGCCGGCCGCCGCGCACTATGCGGTGCCCCGGGAGTGGAGTGAAAAACACGAGATGCGCCGCTACGGTTTTCATGGCCTGGCGCATCAGTCGATGCTGGACCAGTGGCGCGCGCGCACTCACCGCGATAGTGATTGTCGCGTGATCTCGCTGCAACTGGGTGCGGGCTGTTCTATGACGGCCACCGACCACGGTTGGCCGGTGGAAACTTCGATGGGATTTTCGCCGCTCGAGGGGCTGATGATGGCCACGCGCTGCGGCGATCTCGATCCCGCGGCGGTCCTGTACCTCGTTGATGAGGCAGGCTTCAGTCCAGCAGAACTCGGCTGGATTTTGAATGAGTCTTCGGGCCTGCGCGGCGTCTCCGGGCTATCGGGCGACATGCAGGCGTTGCTCGAGAACGAGACCGGCGATGCCGCGCTCGCGGTCGCGATGTTCTGTCATCGCGTGCGCAAGTACCTGGGCGCCTATCTGGCCGTGCTCGGCGGCGCCGATGCCATTCTGTTTGGCGGCGGCATCGGCGAGCACGCCGCCGTCATTCGCGCCCGGGTGCTGGATCACTTCGACTGGGCCGGAATTCGTCTTGACGCCGCACGCAATGACACCGTCTCACCCGAGATCGGCGGTGCACTGCATGCCGAGGACAGCGCGGTGGAAATCTGGGTGGTACCCAGCGACGAGGCACGCGTCATGGCCAACGCCGCGCGCGGCCTGCTCGCCGCCGACCCGCAAACTGCAACCCCTTCGCCCGTGGAGCTATCCCAATGAATACTGACACGCAACTGACCCTGAGCGCCGACGAGCTTACCCAGCTCGATGCCTATTGGCGCGCCGCCAACTACCTGTCCGTTGGCCAGATCTATTTGCTCGACAATCCGCTGCTCGAGGAGCCGCTGACACTCGAGCACATCAAGCCACGCCTGCTGGGACACTGGGGCACCAGCCCCGGCCTGAATTTCATCTATGCGCACCTGAACCGGGTGATCAAGGCCCGCGATCTCGACATGATCTACGTTGCCGGTCCCGGCCACGGAGGTCCGGCACTGGTGGCCAACACCTGGCTCGAGGGCAGTTACAGCGAGGTGTATCCGAACGTGTCGCAGGATACCGAGGGCATGCGCCGGCTGTTCAAACAGTTCTCCTTTCCGGGCGGCGTGCCGAGTCACGTGGCGCCGGAAACCCCGGGCTCGATTCACGAAGGCGGCGAACTCGGCTATGCACTCTCTCACGCCTACGGCGCCGTGTTCGACAACCCGAGCTTGATCGCGACCTGTGTCGTCGGCGATGGAGAAGCCGAGACCGGGCCATTGGCGGCCGCGTGGCATTCCAACAAGTTCTTGAATCCGGCGAGCGATGGGGCCGTACTGCCGATCCTGCATCTCAACGGCTACAAGATTGCCAATCCCACCGTGTTGGCACGGATCAGCCGCGAGGAGCTGGAGAACCTGTTCATCGGCTACGGGCATCGACCGTATTTCGTCGAAGGCGATGAGCCCGAGGCCATGCACGAGGCGATGGCCACGACCCTCGACCGCGCGTTGGCCGACATCGACGCCATCCAGCGGGGCGCCCGCGAGGGCAGCAGCCTCGAGCGGCCGCGCTGGCCGATGATTGTGCTGAAAAGCCCCAAGGGCTGGACCGGCCCGCGCGAGGTGGACGGCAAGCCCACCGAAGGCTCGTGGCGTTCCCACCAGGTACCGCTGGCGGGCCTGGCGGACAATCCGGAGCACGTGACACAGCTCGAGCAGTGGTTGAAAAGCTATCGGCCGGAAGAGCTTTTCGAGGCCTCGGGCGCGCCGCGGGCGGAGATCGCAGCGCTCGCGCCGAGCGGCTGCCGGCGCATGGGCGCCAATCCCCACGCCAATGGCGGCGTATTACTGAAGAATCTTCGCATGCCGGAATATCGCGACTACGCCGTCGAGGTGCCTGCACCGGGTCGGATGCAAGCGGAAGCGACCCGCGTGCTCGGCAATCTGCTGCGCGATGTGATGCGACGGAACGCGCGCAACCGCAATTTCCGCGTATTCGGCCCGGATGAGACCGCCTCCAATCGCTTGTCCGCGCTGTTCGAGGTCACCGACCGCGCCTGGATGGCCGAACGCAACGAGGTCGACGATCACCTCGCCCCCGACGGGCGCGTCATGGAAATTTTGAGCGAGCACACCTGCCAGGGCTGGCTGGAAGGCTATCTCCTGACCGGCCGGCACGGCTTTTTCTCCTGCTACGAGGCCTTCATTCACATCATCGATTCGATGTTCAATCAGCACGCGAAGTGGCTGAAGGTGACCAGCCAGGACATTCCCTGGCGTCGGCCGATTGCCTCACTGAACTACCTGCTCACCTCGCACGTCTGGCGCCAGGATCACAACGGCTTCTCCCATCAGGATCCGGGGTTCATCGATCACGTGGTGAACAAGAAAGCCGACGTGATCCGCGTCTACCTGCCGCCGGACGCCAATACCTTGTTGTGCGTCGCGGATCGCTGCCTGCGCTCACGCGATTTCGTCAACGTCATCGTCGCCGGCAAGCAGCCACAACCGCAATGGCTGGACATGGACGCTGCAATCAAGCATTGCAGCGCCGGTGTGGGCATCTGGTCCTGGGCCAGCAACGATCAGGACGCCGAACCCGACGTGGTGATGGCCTGTGCCGGTGACGTGCCGACGCTCGAGACCCTGGCCGCCGTCTCTATCCTCCGCGAGCAGTTACCCGACGTAAGGGTTCGGGTGGTCAACGTCGTCGATCTGATGACGCTGCAGCCCAAGGAGGAACATCCGCACGGCTTGTCGGATCGGGATTTCGACACTTTGTTCACGACCGACAAACCGATCATTTTCGCCTATCACGGCTACCCGTGGTTGATTCATCGACTCACCTACCGGCGTACCAATCATAAGAATCTGCACGTGCGCGGCTACAAGGAAGAAGGCACCACGACCACGCCGTTCGACATGGCGGTGCGCAACGACATCGATCGCTATCACCTGGTTGGCGACGTCATCGATCGGGTGCCCTCGCTCGGCTACACGGCCGCCTACGCCAAACAGCTCATTCGAGATAAACTCATCGAGCATCGCCAGTACATCGTCGAACACGGTGAAGATCCGGCCGAGATCCGCGACTGGCGCTGGCCCGGCCTCGCACCGGTTGAATCCGACGCGGAGTCGGTCGAATGACGAGTTCGCTTCGGCGTCTGACTGAATTCGGCCAAAGCGTCTGGCTCGACGACCTGCGGCGCGATTTTCTCGAGGACGGCAGCTTCGCGGCGCTCATCGATACCGACGGCCTTAGTGGTTTGACCTCGAATCCGGCAATCTTCGCGAGCGCGATCGACGAATCGGCCCGGTACGCGGCCGATATCGAGAGACACGCGCGGGCCGGCGATGACGCCACGCAGATCTATGAGCGGTTGATCGTCGATGACATCCGGCGTGCGGCCGACCTTCTCAGCCCCACCTACGACGCGGCCGATGGCCACGACGGCTATGTCAGTCTCGAAGTCTCGCCCCATCTTGCGCACGACACCGGTGCCACCATCGACGAGGCCAGGCATCTCTGGACACGGGTCGGACGAGCGAACCTGATGATCAAGGTGCCAGCGACGCGTGCCGGGTTGCCGGCGATCGAAGCGCTGATTGCGGCGGGCATCAACGTCAATGTCACCCTGTTGTTCAGCGTCGCCCGTTACCGCGAGGTGCTCGACGCCTATTGGCGCGGTTTGGAAGCGCGCCTCGCCGAAGGCCATTCCATCGCACGCGTGGCCTCGGTGGCGAGTTTCTTCGTCAGCCGCATCGATACCCTGATCGATCGGCAATTGGCGAGCGAAGCCGCGTGTATGGCCACCGGCGTGCGCGGCAAGGCGGCGATCGCCTGCGCCAAATTGGCCTATCAGGCTTTTCGGGAGAGTCTCGAGGATCCGCGCTGGCAGGCGCTGGAGGCCGTGCGGGCGCAGCGCCAGCGGTTATTGTGGGCCAGCACCGGCACCAAAGACGCCGCCTACAGCGACGTCAAGTACGTCGAGGCATTGATCGGACCGGACACGGTCACGACGCTGCCGATGCAGACGCTGCTCGCCTTCCGCGATCACGGCCATCCCAAACCGCGCCTCGCGGACGCCCTGGATCGGGCCCAGGCGACCGTGGCGCAACTTGCCGCTCTCGACATCGACCTGGAAGACACTGCGCGGCAACTCGAGCGCGAGGGCGTTGACAAGTTCATTGAGCCGTTTAATCGTCTGATGGCCCGCATCGAGGCCGCGCGATCACGGGGTCTCGAGCATGCCGTGGAGTAGCGCGCACGCCAACCCATCGGCGGGCGTGGCTGAATTCGAAGCGACACTGTTGATTCGCGGCATTGAGATCCACGCGCCGACCTCCAACATACCCGGCGATGACAGGCAAGCGGAGCCGAGGTCGCCGGTCAAAGCCGTACGGCCCATGTCACACGGCATGTGTCGATGAGCGAACACGCGCTGGAGATCGTCGGGGCCGGTCCGTCGGGTCTGAGCGCGGCGCTCGCAGCCCGTGCGCGCGGCGCGGCGGTGACGGTGTACGAGAAACGCCCCGACGTTGGTGCGAGGTTTCACGGCGATTTTCAGGGGCTCGAAAACTGGACCTCATCGACTGACGTGTTGGCCGAGCTCGAGCACAGTGGCATTCGTGTCGATTTCGCCCATACGCCAGTGTATGAAATTGTCTGCTTTGATCCCCGTGGAGCCTCGCATCGGTTGCAGTCAACGGCTCCGATCTTCTATTTGGTACGTCGGGGCCGCGAGGCCGGGACGCTGGATCAGGCCCTCAAGACGCAAGCGCTCGAGGCGGGGGTGACGCTGCGATTTGGAGAGCGGCGACGCCAGATCGCCAATGGCGGCGTGGTCGCCGAGGGCCCTCATCGGGCGGACGTGATCGCGGCCGGTTACGTGTTTGAAACGGATATGACCAACGGCTGTTATGCGGCGGTGTCCGATCGGCTGGCGCCGGCCGGTTACAGCTACCTGCTCGTCGACCAGGGGCGGGGTACGGTCGCCACCTGCCTGTTCGATCACTTTCACGACGAACGGAAGTACCTGGCTGCCACGGTCGAATTCTTCGAGCGTCACGCGGGGCTGCGTTGGCTCAGCGCCCGCCGTTTTGGCGGCAGCGGCAATTTTGAACGCGTGCAACGCACCGTCTTCGGTAAGCGCCGCTACGTCGGTGAGGCGGCTGGTTTTCAGGACGCCTTGTTCGGCTTCGGCTTGCGCTACGCGCTGATCTCCGGCCATTTGGCGGGCCGTGCCCGTGGCGCGGCCGAGACCTACGATCGCGAGTGGCGGGTGCGTCTTCAAGGGCTGAATGCGGCCAGCCTATGCAATCGCTGGCTGTACCATCGTCTCGGCGATCGCGGCCGCCGGTGGGTGATCGAGCGTGCCGTGGCGGCTCGCGACCCACGGCCGTTGTTGCAGCGCATCTACGCCCCGGCCCGTTGGAAGAGCACCATCGCCGGGTGGCTACCGAGCCGCTCGTTGCTGCGACCTGAACAAGCCCGCAGTGGCTGTGACTGCACCTGGTGTCGCTGCCAGCGGGATACCGCCGCGGTGTCCGGGGAGCTGGCGTGAGCGGGCTCACCGACGGCGCGGCTGAGGCGAGCGCCCGACGTCTGCCCCTGCGCATCGCCGGCGGTGCGACCCTGGTCATGTTTCTGTGGGCATTGTGTTTCCCGCTGATCAATGTCGGCCTGGCCGGTTCGCCGCCGATGGCGTTTGCCGCGTTGCGTGCCGCGCTGTCCGGGGCCGTGCTGCTGCTGGCGGCGCAGGGCTTGCGCCGGCCGGCAGTCGCCGGGCGTTCCGTCTGGGGCGGACTGGTGCTGGTCGGTTTCACCGCAACGAGCCTGGGCTTTTTCGGCATGTTCTACGGCGGTGGGCGGGTCTCACCCGGTCTTGCCACGGTGATTGCCAACACCCAACCCTTGATCGCGGCGGTGCTCGCCTGGGGCTTTCTGAACGAGCACCTAACGGCCGTGCAGCGCTGGGGCCTGGCGGCCGGGTTCGTCGGCATCGTGCTGATCGGCGCGCCGAGCCTGTCGGGATCAGGCTCTCAACTGTTGGGCATCGTGTACATCCTGATCGCCGCGGTCGCCATTGCGGTCAGCAATGTCGCGCTGAAACGCCTCGCCGGGCGGGTGGACATTCTTCGCGCCATGGGTTGGCAGTTGCTCATCGGCGCGGCGCCGTTGGCGCTGTTGGCACTCGCGGCGGAGGACGTCGGCCGGATCGACTGGTCGTGGCCGTTCGTCATCAACCTGATCGTGCTGAGTGCTGTCGGCACCTCGGCCGCGTTCGTGTTGTGGTTTGCGCTGCTGCAACGCGCGAGCCTGAGCCAATTGAATGTTTTTACGTTCCTGACCCCCATCTTCGGCTTGGTGATGGGTGTGGCTTTTTTCGCCGAGCGCTTACACGGCGTTGAGCTGGCCGGCATCGGTCTCAGCCTGCTCGGCATCTACGGCGTGAGTCGTCCCGCGAAGATCGCGGCCGCGGCGACCGCAGCCGAGGAGTGACGTAAGGTCATGACGGCGATCAGCGACATTTTGCTGGTGCTGGTATTGGGCGGTGCCGTGGGCTGGCTCAGTCAGCGGCTGAACTTCCCGAACGCGGTGGCGCAGGTCGTGCTCGGTGTGCTGATCGGTACGGCGGTGCTCGGCTGGGTACCGCACAGTGGCGTCTTGCACGCCTTCGGCGAAGTCGGCGTAGTGCTGCTGCTGGGTGTGGCCGGGCTTGAACTGGGCATCGACCGGCTGAAGGCCGCCGGCTGGGCCGGTGCCGGTGTCGCAACGCTTGGTATCGTGTTCAGCGTGGCCGGTGGCGTGGGTATCGGCTGGTTGTACGGTTCCCCCATTGACGAGGCGCTGTACCTGGGGCTGGTGCTCGGCGCGACCAGCATCGGCATCACCGCACAGGTGTTAGCGCAGTTCGGATTGATGGGGCACCGTGTCGCGGACATCTTGTTGGCGGCGGCGGTCATTGACGATGTCATCGCACTGTACTTACTGGGGGCGGCCCATGGATTCCTGAGCGGTGGCTCGAGCGGCAGCGGGGCTTTGGTTTTTGTTGCATTGGCGATCCTTGTGTTGGGCGGACTATTGATGCTCTCCCGCGGCCTAACTCGATGGGCATATCATCGCGGTTTCATCGTTAATCGCTGGTGGCGCGGCGTCTGGATCCTGGCTGCGGTCGCTCTCGGTGCCTGGCTGACCCATACGCTGAACTTGTCATTGGTCGTCGGGGCGTTTTTTGCCGGCGTCGGTGCCGGCGGAGGTTTGACCCTCGACGCGAGCGGGCGCAGCGCAAAGGACCTTCAACCCCTGGTGTTCCTCCTGATGCCGTTTTTCTTCGTCATGATCGGCGTCCAGGCACAATGGAGCATTCTGGATGATCCAACGGTGCTGGGCCTGCTTCTCGGTTTGATTGCATTTGCCGTGATGGCAAAGGTCGCCGGGGGCGTTCTCGGTGCTGTTCGCGTCAACTCCTGGCGAGAACGCTGGCTCATCGGTTTCGGGATGGTGCCGCGCGGCGAGGTGGCGTTGGTCATCGGCACGTTGGCGTTCGAACAAGGTCATATGACGCGACCGGTTTTTGTCGCGTTGGTGCTGATGACGATCGCCGTCGCAGTGACGGGACCGCTGCTGATGGCGCCGCTGGCGAAGGGACTGGGCGCGCGGCTCTCGGCCGGAGCGACACGATGAATTGCTCGGCCGGTGGCAAGGATACGCCGTTGGCGCACACTGACGGCTGTCGTGCAGCGCCGGAATCCTGCGTTGTCTACGGGGAGGGCGATGACTTGTATGCGGCGATGCTGGAGGACATCGGCCAGGCCCGGGACACGATCCGACTGGAGAGCTACATCTTTGCCGGTGATGAAGTCGGCTGGCGGTTCGCGAACGCGCTGGTCGAACGGGCCAAGGCCGGCGTTTCGGTGTGCGTCCATGTGGACGCGGCCGGCGCGCTGTTCGAGGGTACAGACAAACTTTATCGGCACTTGCGCAAAGCGGGCGTCCATGCCCGCTGGTTCAACCGCTGGCGCTGGCGTGATCCCTGGCATTACAACCGCCGCAACCACCGTAAGCTGCTCGTCGTGGACGATCGTTGCGTGTACCTCGGCGGCTTCAACCTGCACCGCGAGAGTTCCAGGATGCTGGTCGGCAGCCGACGCTGGCGCGATGTGCACGTACGCCTCGCCGGGCGCCTGGTCGCACCGGCGAGTGCGCTGTTTGACGAACTCTGGGACGGGCGCGCCGGGCAGACGCCGCCGCCCTGGGATGGGCCGTACCGCCTCGTGCCAAACGCCTCCCGGACGTGCCGGCGCGTTCTGTATTGCGAGTACCTGGAGGCCCTAGCTGCCGCCGAGGGCAGCGTCACCATTGCGACACCGTATTTTGTACCGAATCGACGATTTCGAGCCGCCCTCGTCGCAGCCGTGCGACGCGGCGTCGACGTCCGCGTTCTACTGCCGACCGAGAGCGACCAACGGTTTGTTCAGTGGGCGAGCCATGCGCTGGCACGGCCGCTGGCGCGACGGGGCGTGCAATTCTTCGAGTACCTGCCGCGCATGCTGCACGCGAAGGTGACGCTCATCGATGAACACTGGGCGATGGTAGGCTCGGCGAACGTGGACTACCGGAGCTTCTTCGTCAATCAGGAGCTCAACCTCGTCAGCCGGGCGCCGGTTTTGTGCCGGCAGTTGGACGCGCTGCTTCGAGAGGATCTTTCACAAGCCTGTCGCCTCGAGCTGGCGCGGCGCCCTCGGGAATACCTGCGCGCACTCGCAGAATCACTTGGGCATCGATTGCGACGCTGGCTGTAAGCGCCTTATTGACTTTTTCTTACAGGAGACATCCACATGCAAGCCATTCTGCAAACACTCACGCCGCTGCTTTTCGCGGTGGGGCTGGCCGCTACCCAGCCTGCCGTTGCGCAAACCGCCGAAGACGACGAACAGGCCTTGATCGGCATCATCGAGGCGATCGAGCGCGGTTGGGAGGAGGCGGACGGCACGCCGTTTCGGCAACACTACCTCGATTTCGAGGGCGCACGGTACATCGAAGGTGGTGGTCAGAACAAAGGACTTCGCGATCTCATCGAACACCATGTTGAACCGGAAGGCGATGCGCTGGCCGACTTCGAGCTCGAACTATCGAATATCGAAGCGCACGTCGAAGGCGATTTCGCCTGGGCGATCGCCGATGTCGAGCTGACCGCCACCGTGAAGCGAGACGGGCGCGCAGTCCACAATCGCGGCCATGAGACGTTCCTGTTCCGGCGCGTGGGCAGCGACTGGAAGGTTGTGCACACCCACAGTTCCAGCCGACCGGTGGATAAGGACTGACGCATGCTGCGGCTGGTCTATCGTCAGCTCGTCATCGACCCGGTTCGAACTGCCCTGACGGCGACCGCGCTGGCCGCAGTGGTCGCGGTGATCCTCATCCTCGAGGGCTTCAATGAAGGTCTGATCGCGCAACTCGGCGATGCGGTCACGGATCGACATGCCGACCTGATCGTGACCCAGGCGGGCATCTCCAACATGATCGCAGCACGCTCCGTGTTGCCGCAATTTACCCGCCGCGACGTCGAAGCAGTGCCCGGCGTGGCCGCCGCGCATCCACTCACAGGCATTCCGGTGATTTACGCCGAAGGCGACCAGCGCACGCCGATCTTTCTGCTGGTGTACGACAGCGGCGGCGGGCCGAAGCGGCTGGCCGCCGGCAGCGCCGTGACCGAATCCCGCGATATCGTGATCGACCGCTCGCTGGCGGCGAAGTACGGTCTCGCACCCGGTGACCCTCTGCTCATCTCCGAGTTCGAATTTCGCGTCTCCGGTATCGCCGACGGCGCGGCCGCCTTCTTCACACCGTTCGGGTTTGCACGCTACGACGACCTCATCGACTTTTATTTCGAATCGGATGTCGCCGCCGACATCAGCACGTTTCCGCTGCTGAGTTTCTTGCTGGTCGAACTGGCGCCCGGCGCGGACCGACAGGCCGTCGCGGCGGCCATTGAGGCCGCGGTCCCGGAGGGCGATGTTTTTTTGCCCGAGGACCTCGCCGCCCAGGACGAGGCACTCGGACGGGTGCTGTTCGGCCCCATATTGCGGCTCCTGATCGGTGTCGGCTACGTCATCGGGGTGCTGGTCACCGGCATCATCCTGTTCGCCGCCGTCAACGCCAGGCGACATGAGTTTGGCGTGTTGAAAGCGCTCGGATTCACGCACCGCTACCTGAGTACCGCGGTGCTCGTTGAGGCACTGGTGTTGGCGCTGGTGGCGATCCCCTTGGGCGTGCTGCTTGGAGCCCTCATCGGTTCGGCCATCGAAGCGACGATGCCCTTGTACCGCATCCTGTCGACAGAACCGGTGCCCGTGGTGCGGACGGCCGTGGCTTGCCTGGTGTTTGCGGCGCTCGGCGCCTTGATTCCGGTACGTCTCATTCGTCGCCTCGACCCGGGACTGGTCTTCAGGAGCTGATCATGTGGCGTTGGACGTTCAAGAGCCTGTTGGCCGAGCCGCTCGCGATCCTGGTCAGTATCGCCGCGGCCGGCAGCGCGTTCTTGCTGGTGATGTTTTTTGAAGCTGTGTACGAGGGCGAGTCCGAGCAGATCGTCGCCTACGTCAAACACGCCGAGGCCGATGTCTGGGTCATGCAGCGCGGCGTGGCCAACATGCACATGGCGACCTCGTACCTTAACGACTGGAAGTTGGCGCAGGTGCGGGCGGTACCGGGTGTCGCCGACGTCGAAGGGATCTTGTATCTGAATACCGTGATCGAAAGCGGCGCTCAGCAATGGTTTGCGTATATCGTGGGATTGGATGTGCCGAGTACTCAGGCCGGCCCCTGGGCCATGGCCGCCGGGCGCGATCAACCGGGGCCGGGCGAGGCGGTGGTGCCGGCGGTGTTTGCCGATATGGCCGAACTCAAGCTTGGCGATCCGGTGCGGATCACGGACCGGGACTTCACCATCGTCGGCTTTTCCGAGGGGACGTTCTCGATGGCCAATTCGGTCATCTTCGTCACCAAGTCGGATCTCGAAGACATCATGACCTCGCTGGATATCGTCAGCTACGGACTGGTCAAGGCCGAGCCCGGCACGGACCCGGTCGAGCTTGCGGCACGGATCGAAGGCGCCGTCGAGAAAGTGGATGCATTACCGGCCGATCAGTTCGTCATCAACGATCAACGCATGGCGATGCAAATGGGGGTAGAGACGATTGCGCTGATGACCCTCATCGGCGGCGCGTTGGCGGTGCTGCTGGTTGCGTTCACCATCTATTCGCAGGTCTCACGACAACGCCGCGAACTGGCGGTCGCAAAGGCCCTCGGCGCCACCAACCGATTCCTGTATATAAGTGCCGGTCTGCAGGCAACGGCGATCACGATCGCCAGTGTCGTGGTGGCGACGCTGCTGGCCGTGGCCGTCATGCCGCTTGCCACCGCGTTGATCCCCCCGGTCACCTTAAAACTGACCGTGGCGGCGGTGGCACGGATAGCTCTGGTCGGCTTCATCGTCGCGCTCGTTGCCTCACTTATTCCTGCCCGACAGATTGCACGGGTAGACCCTTTGTCGGCCTTTCAAGCCTAGCGGAGTGCGCACCATGAACGAATCCGTATTGGTTGGTGAACATTTGGTCAAATCCTTTGGCAGCGGTCACACCGAAGTCCGAGCCGTTGACGATGTGTCGATCGAGATCGCCCGTGGCGAACTGGTGCTGATCATGGGCCCGTCCGGGTCCGGCAAGACCACCTTGATCTCCATGCTCGGCGGCTTGCTGCAACCCACCTCAGGCCGTGTAGTAATCGACGGTGACGAGATTACCGCGCTCGGAGAGTCCCGATTGCCGCGGGTGCGGGCACACAAAATCGGCTTCGTGTTTCAGGCGTTCAATCTGCTCGAGGCACTCACGGTAGAGGAGAACATCCTCTTTCCGGCACGCTTGGTGAAAGGAGGTCTGGGGGCAGCCAAGGCCCGTGGAGATGCCTTGCTGAAACGACTGGGCCTGGATGACCGCCGCGACGCGCTGCCCAAGACGCTCTCCGGGGGTGAGAAACAAAGGGTTGCGATCGCGCGTGCGCTCATAAACGCACCGCCGGTGATTCTGGCCGATGAACCAACCGGCAATCTCGATTCCGCCAACGGCCAGGAAGTCATGATGATACTGCACGACATCGCCCGCGATGAAGGTCGCGCCGTCATTCTGGTAACACATGACCCGCGGGTCGAGGACATCGCCGATCGCATCCTGTGGCTCGAGGACGGCGAGTTCCGCGACCGCAAGGCCGAGCAGCATGCCTGGGTGCACGATCCGGTCTGCGGAATGCGGGTCGACGAATGGACCGCCGAAGTCACCACGACATTTCAGGATCGGCGCTACGTTTTCTGCTCGCAACGCTGCCTCGACCGATTCGATGCGGAACCCGACCGTTACCTGACTCGGGCAAATGCCCGGGCCACCGAGGCGCATTCGGAGCTGCGGTCATGAGCGCGCGGAGTTTGGCGATCTGGGGTCTCCTCTGGACCGGCGGCGTGTTGGCGGCGGACACAGTCATCGACGCCTCGTTGCCGCCAGAGGCACGCGGCCGCGCGATCGCCGAAGAAAGTGAACGCCGCGATTCGGGCTTTGGCGACACCGTTACCGAGCTGACGATGACGCTGACCAATGTCGAGGGCCGGGAGCGGACGCGACGCCTGACCTGGCAAACGCTGGAGGGAACCGTGCCCAACGAGGGCGACAAGTCGCTGACCGTGTTTCACGAGCCGCGCGACATCGAGGGCACCGCGTTCTTAAGTCATACCCGGATCGACGGCGACGACGATCAGTGGTTGTACCTGCCGGCCTTGAAGCGCGTGAAACGAATCGCCTCCAGCAACAAATCCAGCGCGTTCGTCGGCAGTGAATTTGCCTACGAGGACCTGTTGTCCGACGAGGTCGAGAAGTTCGACTACCGGTGGCTGAGAGACGAAGCCTGCGGGGATTGGGCGTGTTTTGTCATCGAACGGCGGCCACGGTATGCCAACTCCGGCTACAGCCGGCAGGTGGTGTGGATCGATCAGGAAGCGTTTCGACCGGTCAAGATCGAGTACTACGATCGCAGGGAGCGCCTGCAGAAAACGCTGATCTTCGAAGACTATCGGCAGTACCTCGACCGCTATTGGCGCGCCCACATCATGCGCATGGAGAACCACCAGACGCAAAAGACGACGGTGCTGTCCTTCTCGACATTCGAGTTTCAGACCGGCCTCAGCGAGCGCGACTTCGACCCGAGTGTGCTGCGGCGTGTACGGTGACCCGGCATGATCGGCTCCGCTATACGCCGGTTGCTCGCAATGATGCTGACCTTGGCATCGGCGGGCGTGTCGGCGGAGGAAATCGATTGGTCCGGGTATGTCAGTCTGGAGCCCCGTGTGTTTGTCGATCAGCCACTGTTTAGCGAGCAGCCCGGCGCGGGCGTTTTTGCCTCGGCGGTGCTGGCACCGGAGCTGCGCTACGAGTGGAATCGGGGCGACGACCGGCTGACGCTCGCGCCGTACCTGCGCTGGGATGCCGACGACGACCAACGCACGCACCTGGACCTGCGTGAAGCGCTGTGGTTGCGCGTGCGCGGGCCGTGGACCTGGCAAATCGGCCTCGGGCGGGTGTTCTGGGGCGTGACCGAGTCACGCCACCTGGTCGACATCATTAATCAGACGGATTTTGTCGAGGACATCGACGAGGAAGACAAGCTCGGCCAACCCATGATCGCGCTCGAGCGCTGGACCCGTAACGCGGGCTCCTTTGGGGTGTTCCTGTTGCCCGGATTTCGCGAGCGCACGTTTCCGGCCGCCGATGCGCGGCTGCGCGGCACGCTCCCCATCGACACCGATCGTGCGGAGTACGAATCCGCTGCCAACGACAGGCGCCTGGACTGGGCGCTGCGCTGGTCGCAGGTGATCGGCAACTGGGACCTCGGGCTGTCGGGGTTTTATGGCACCTCACGCGAACCGCGGCTGCTACCCCGATTCGACGCACCCACGGGCCTGGTGTTGATCCAGCGCTACGACGTCATCGGGCAACTCGGTGTCGACCTGCAGTACACCCAAGACGCCTGGCTGTGGAAGCTCGAAGCCATCGGCCGCCGGGGACACGGCAGTACGTTCGCCGCCGTAGTCGCCGGCCTGGAGTACACGCTTTTTGATATCGGCGGCAGTGGCGCCGACCTGGGGTTGCTGGCCGAATACCTGTATGACGATCGGGACGAAACCGCACCGCCAACGATCTACGATGATGACTGGTTTGGCGGTTTTCGTCTGGCGCTCAACGACACCGAGGACACGGCGGTACTGGCCGGCGCCGTTTTCGACACGAACGGGATGTTTGCGATTCTCGAGGCAGAGCGCCGCGTCGGTGAATCCTGGAAATTCGAGGCGGAGGTTCGCTGGTTCCTCAACGTGGACCCCGGCGATCCGCTGCTCGGCGGCTTCAGAAACGACAGTTTCATTACCCTGAGACTGGCGAGGTACCTGTGAACTGGACGCCGCCTTTTTTCGCCCGCGACGACGAAGCCACGCCGCTGCACACGGAAGTCTATGGCGCGGGCGAGGAGACGCTGGTGTTCGTCGCCGGGCTCGGCGGCACTACGCGCTACTGGCGAACGAGAACGAAGCGTCTGGAATCGCAGTACCGAATTGTGTTGGTGGACTTGCTCGGGTTTGGGCAATCGCCCAAACCCTGGACGCGGTACAGCGTGGAACGACACGTCCGCAGATTGCGAACGGTGCTCGCGCCCTTCGAGTCGGTGACGTTGGTCGGCCATTCACTCGGCGCGCTGTTGGCCGTTGCCTATGCCGCGCGATTTACTGGTCAGGTCAAAAACCTCGTCGCCATCGGCTTGCCGTACTTCGGTTCCGAAGCGCGCGCCTACCGATACTTCCGCCGCGGGCCGGTCAAAGGCGGGATCGTCTACACCAACGTCTTTCTCACCATGGTGGCATGCGTCATTACCCGTCGCGTCCTGGGCCGCTTGTTACCGTACTTGCTGCGCAGCGTACCGAGGGAGGTCGCCGAAGACCTCGTCAAGCATACCTGGCGTTCGTCGACGTCATCGCTGTGGGAGGTTGTGTATCGATACGACAGTGCCGTCGATCTGGCGCGCCTGCCATCGTCGATCGGTGTACTGTTCATTCACGGCGATCAGGACCTGATGGCACCGGTCGCGGCCGTTCAACGTCTGGCGGCAAGCGATCCGCGATGGCGCCTGTCGGTGATGCCGGGCGTTGATCACCACCCATTTTTGCGGGATCCGGAGGGGTGCCTGGCGATGATCGACGCCATGGTTCACCCGCCTACAGACGATCTGCGTACGCGAAGACTGACGCCAGTGACCGAGCGAGGAGCGTAGCCGTGGCCAACCCGTATCGAACGACCGTCTTTCTGCTCCTGCTGACGGGACTTGCTGCCGGTTGCAGCCCTGAGCAACCTCAATCCGTGACCGGGCGCTGGTACACGGCAGCGCAGGTTGAACAAGGACGCATCCTGTTTCAGACGCATTGCGCCAGCTGCCACGGCGATCGCGCGCAGGGTTTGGCGGCAGATTGGCGCAAGACGGATGCGAACGGTAACTACCCGCCACCGCCTCTAAACGGCTCGGCCCATGCCTGGCACCATCCGTTCGTCGTGCTCGAACGTACCATCAAGGACGGCGGAATTCCGCTTGGCGGGGTAATGCCGGGATTTGCCCGCACGTTGAGCGATGCGGAGGTGCGATCGACGATCGCTTTCTTCCAGAGCCACTGGTCCGACGAGATCTATAGCCGCTGGGCGGCGATCAACGAGCGATGAAGGTAAGACCATCGGGTTGTATCCTGGATTGACCTGTGTGCTGCTTACACGTTGTAGCCTAGGTTCCTGTCAAACGGCTGCCGACTGAGCGCTCGTCAAGCCCATCGCGCTACGGCACCGGGCGCCTGCCGGGCCAGCCCGTGCGACAACGCCTGCGGACGGGCCACACGTCCCGACAGCGCGAATTCGGAGTGAGGACGTTATGAGCAAGCGAAAGGGCAACCCCAGCGGGCGGCCCGCGCGGTCATCAAAAAAGAAAGTGCCATGGATCGTCGTTGCCGCCTTCGGCTTCTTCGCCGTGGTTGCGGTCGGCGTGATCTGGCTCGCGCCGCCAACCGTGTCGCCCGAGGAGGCCGACGTGGTGGTCTACAAGACGGCCACCTGTGGCTGCTGCCGCAAGTGGGTCGATCATTTGCGCGACCATGATCTGAGCGTGGCCGTCGTGAACGTCCGCGAAACACAGACCGTACAGCAGCGCCTGGAAGTCCCAAGTGACTTCGGATCCTGCCACACGGCCAAGGCAGGCGATTATTTTGTCGAAGGGCATGTACCTGCCGATCTCGTCCAACGCCTGCTGGTTGAGCGGCCCGAGCACATTCGTGGCATCGCGGTGCCCGGCATGCCGATTGGCTCACCGGGCATGGAGGGACCCAATCCGGTCGAGTACGAAGTGCTCAGTGTGGACGCTCAGGGTGAGGTGGCCGTGTACGCCACCCGCAAGGGTCGGCAAACACCACAGTGATGACTCGGAGTGCCGGATGATGTGCAAGCGCTGTCGTCACATTCGCCCATGACGACCGAGGCAAAGCTGATCAGGATCAGGAAAGGGCTCGACATTCCGATCGCGGGCGAACCGAAGCAATCGGTTGAGTCCTCGCCACCCGTTTGCGCGGTGGCGCTCCTCGGTCGCGACTATATTGGCCTTAAGCCCGATCTGCGCGTCGCAGTCGGGGACCGGGTGAGACTTGGCCAACCGCTGTTCGAAGATCGTTCCAACCCGGGCGTGCAATTCACTGCGCCGGCATCCGGCACGATTGCGGCCATTCATCGGGGCCCCAGACGGCGGCTTGAGTCAGTGGTCATTGACCGGCACGAGAACGGCCAGCGCGCCTTTGAGGCTTGGCCGCGCAGCGCGCTCGATGGCCTTGGTCGGTCGGCGATTCGCCAAAACCTGCAGGCCTCCGGCTTGTGGACGGCATTTCGCACCCGGCCCTATGGCCGCGTTCCGCAGTTGGCATCGGAGCCGGCGGCGATCTTCGTCACCGCACTCGATACCAATCCGTTGGCGGCCGACCCCAGAGTCATCATTGCGACCGAGCCCGAGGCGTTTGCCGATGGTCTGCGCATCGTTCGCCAGCTAACCGACGGCACCGTCTACGTCTGCAGTGCGCCCGGGCCGATGATTCAGTGCGTACCGGAGGAGGGCATCGAATCGGTCGCCTTCGAAGGACCCCATCCGGCAGGGCTGGTGGGTACGCACATACACTGCCTGCATCCGGTCGATGCGCACGACACGGTCTGGCATGTAAATTACCAGGACGTGATGGCCATCGGGCGATTGTTCGTGACCGGCCATCTCGATACGACGCGCATCGTGTCCCTGGCCGGGCCGCACGTGCGACATCCACGTCTCGTATCCGTGCCGGTCGGTGCGCACGTCGACGAAGTGCTGGCAGGCGAGCTCAAGGAGGGGCCCTACCGCATCGTGTCCGGTTCGCCGTTATCAGGGCGCCGCGCTGCAGGCGCGGAAGCTTACCTGGGTCGCTATCATCTTCAACTGAGCGTGCTGGGTGAGGCGATCGAGCGAGAATTCCTCGGCTGGTTGATGCCGGGATGGCGGAAATTCTCCGCCACGCGCATGTTCGTCTCGAGTCTCTTTCGTCATCGCCGGTTTGATCTGACCACGTCGCAGCACGGCAGTCCACGGGCGATGGTGCCGATTGGCACGTTCGAGAAGGTGATGGCGCTTCGCATTCTGATCACGCCGTTGCTCAAGGCGCTGCTGGTCAACGATACCGAGACGGCGAAATCGCTGGGGTGTTTGGCGCTGGAGGAAGAAGACCTGGCGTTGTGTTCCTTCGTGTGCTGCAGCAAGTACGATTACGGCGCGGCGCTCAGAGACACCCTGGCCACGCTCGAGGAAACCGGCTGATGGGCCGCCTGCGCGGGTTTTTGGACCGGCTGGCTCCGCACTTTTCGAAGGGCGGGCGACTGCAGCAGTACGGCGCCCTGTTCGAGATGGTGGATACGCTGTTGTATTCGCCCGGCGACCGCACCGCCGGTGCGCCTCACGTTCGCGACGCCGTCGATCTTAAGCGGGTCATGTTTTTCGTGGTGATCGCCGCGCTGCCTTGTGTGTGGGTCGCCTTGTGGAACACCGGCTATCAGGCCAATCTGGCGATCGCCGAGCTGGACTTGCGTTCGGCCGCCGGCTGGCGGGGCGGGGTGCTCGACGCGCTGGGCATCAGCTACGCCGCCGAGAGCGTTCTCGCCAATGCGCTGCACGGGGCACTCTACTTTATCCCGATCTACGCCGTCACGTTGCTTGTCGGCGGTGCCTGGGAGGTATTGTTCGCGCTGGTGCGTAACCACGAGGTCAACGAGGGGTTTCTTGTCACCTCGTTGTTGTACGCGCTGATTCTACCGCCGGATCTGCCGCTGTGGCAGGTGGCGCTGGGCATCTCGTTCGGTGTGGTGATTGGCAAGGAGGTGTTTGGCGGGACCGGCAAGAACATTCTCAACCCCGCACTCGCGGGTCGTGCGTTTCTGTACTTTGCCTACCCCGCGGAGATTTCCGGTGAGACCGTCTGGGTTGCCGTCGATGGCTATACGGGCGCGACGGCGCTCGGTGTGGCCGCCGAAAGCGGTGTCGCCGGCGTCGTCAACACGGGAACGTCCTGGATGAGCGCGTTCATCGGCACGATTCCGGGATCCTTAGGCGAGACCTCGGCGCTTGCCTGCCTGATTGGTGCCGTGTTCCTGATCTACAGCGGCGTTGCATCGTGGCGCATCATGCTGGGCGTCTTCGCCGGCATGGTCGTTACGGCCTATCTGTTTAACCTTATCGGCAGCGTGACCAACCCGATGTTCGCCATGCCATGGTATTGGCACCTGGTGCTCGGCGGTTTCGCGTTCGGCACGGTGTTCATGGCGACCGACCCGGTCACCTCGGCGCAAACGGACCCCGGTCGATGGGTCTTCGGTCTCCTCATTGGCGTCCTGACCGTGGTCATTCGCGTGACCAATCCGGCGTATCCGGAAGCCATCATGATGGTGATTCTGTTTGCCAACCTGCTGGCGCCTCTCATCGACCAGGGTGTGACGTGGCTGCATGTCCGCCGGCGAGATCGACGACGTGCCTGAGCCCTCCGGCAATCGGCGTGGATTCGGTGCGGGGCTGCGGCGGCTGCTGTCGGCGCCGAAGAACAGCCCTGCCAAGACGCTGCTGGTGCCACTGCTGGTCAGTCTCGTGAGTGCGGTGCTGGTCGCGGGTGCCGCCATCGCGTTGCGCCCGCAGTACCAGGCGAATCTCGAGCGCAATCGACAGGAAAATGTACTCGCGGCCGCCGGTTTGCTGGAAGCGGGACAAAGCATCGAGACGCTGTTCGAGCAAATCGAGCCTCGTGTCGTTGATCTGGCGACTGGCGATTACGCGACGGAGATGGACCCGTCGACGGTGCTCGAGGCACAGCGGGTGGGTGATCCGCTGGTCAGCGTCGCCGTACCCCCGGAGCTGGATCTGGCTGTCATCAAAAAGCGCTCGCGCTATGCCGTCGTCTACCTGCTGTACGAACGTGAACGACTGAAGATGATCATTCTGCCGGTTTACGGCTACGGGCTTTGGTCGACGATGTATGGCTACGTGGCACTGGCGGGCGACGCCAACACCATTGTCGGCTTGCGCTTCTACCAGCACGGTGAGACGCCGGGGCTCGGTGCCGAGATCGACAACCCGCAATGGCAGCGCTTGTGGCAAGGCAAGAAGATATACGGCGATGCCGGTGAGCCGGTGATCGAAGTCGTCAAGGGCCAGGCGGCACGCAGCGGGGAGGCGGCAACCTATCAGGTCGATGGCATCTCGGGGGCGACCCTGACCGGCCGCGGGGTCACCAACCTGCTGCGGTACTGGTTCGGCGAGCACGGCTTTGGCCCCTACCTGAAAAAACTGCGAGAGCGCGCGGAGGTGATGCAATGAGACTGCAACCGAAGACGATATTGACGGACCCGCTCATCAACGACAATCCAATCACCTATCAGATCCTCGGGCTTTGCTCGGCGTTGGCGGTCACGACCTCCATGATGCCTGCCTTGCTCATGAGCCTCGCAGTTACGGCCGTGATGTCGATTGGTGGGGCCGTCATCAGTGCCATCCGCCACCAGATACCGGATAACGTACGGATCGTTGTCCAGCTGACCATCATTGCCTCGCTCGTCATCGTGGCCGATCAGATTTTGAAGGCCTATGCCTTCGAAACCAGCCGGCAATTGTCGGTCTTTGTCGCCTTGATCGTCACGAACTGCATCGTGCTGGGGCGCATTGAAACGTTTGCGATGAAAAACGGAGTCGGGGCAAGCTTTCTGGACGGTCTGGGCAACGGGCTCGGATACAGCCTCGCGTTGATGAGCATTGCGGCGATTCGCGAGCTGTTCGGATCGGGCACCTTGTTCGGTGTCACGGCGCTGCCGACGATCGCTGACGGCGGCTGGTATTACCCGAACGGCTTGATGATTCTGCCGCCGGGGGTTTTTTTCATCGTCGGCTTGATGATCTGGGCCATCCGCTCGTGGCGCGTCGAGCAAGTCGAGCAGCCGGAGTTCAGGATTCGGCACGTTCACCGCACGGAGGCGAGCTCGTGAGCCATTACGTCAACCTGTTTCTGCAAGCCGTTTTCACCGAGAATCTGGTGCTCGCCCTGTTTCTGGGCATTTGCCCGTTTCTTGCACTCTCCCGCCGGCTTGACACCGCCGTCGGTCTCGGTGCGGCCGTCGTGGTGGTCATGACCGTGACCGTGCCCCTGAACAATATCGTTTTGGCCTATCTGCTGGGGCCGGGGGCGCTCGAGTGGATGGGTTTGGCGGAGCTGGATCTGCGTTTTCTGTCGCTGGTGACGTTCATTGGTGTGATCGCCGCGGTGGTGCAGGTGCTCGAGATGGTCCTGGATCGCTTCTTTCCGGCGCTCCATCAGGTGCTCGGCATTTTTCTGCCGCTGATTGCCGTCAACTGCGCGATTCTCGGCGCGTCGCTGTTTATGGGCGAGCGCCGCTACGCGCTCGATGAAAGCCTGGTCTACGGTTTCGGCAGCGGGGTCGGCTGGGCGTTGGCCATCGTCATATTGGCGGGTCTGCGCCACAAGTTACGCTATAGCGATGTGCCGAACGGCTTGCAGGGCGCCGGCATCACGTTTATCTGCGCGGGTCTGATGGCCATGGGCTTCATGACCTTTTCCGGCATTCGTTTCTAGACCATGAGCACGAACATGAGCGATCAAGCCGATGACTGAGTTCGCCGTGGCCGTTAGCCTGTTCGCCGGTGTCATCGTGCTGCTCTCGGCATTTATCGTCGCTGCCCGATCCGTGCTGATGCCAAGCGGTGAGGTGAAGATAACGGTCAACGACCAGGAGCGGGAGCTTGCGGTCGCCGTCGGGCAAAAATTGCTCGCGGCATTGGCGGACCATGACCTGTTCCTGCCGTCGGCCTGCGGCGGACGCGGCACCTGCGGACAGTGCCGCGTCAAGGTGCTCGACGGCGGCGGACCGTTGCTCCCAACCGAGCGCGCATTGATCACGCCCAAACAAGCTGCCGACCACGAGCGCCTGGCCTGTCAACTCACCGTGAAGGAGCCACTGCGCATCCGCGTGCCGGCCGAGATCCTCGGCATTGAGCAGTACCGTTGCACGGTGCACGCCAATCGCAATGTCGCCACGTTCATCACCGAGTTGATTCTCGATCTGCCGCCCGGTCAGGTATTTGACTTTCGAGCGGGAAGCTATGTGCAGGTCGAATGCCCGCCTTACCGTGCCCGTTTCCGCGATTTTTCGATAGACGAAAAATTTCGCGCCGAATGGGACCGGCTGAACCTGTGGCAGTACGAGTCGCACGTCAAAAAGCCGGAAGTGCGGGCTTACTCGCTGGCCAACTATCCGGGCGAAGGCGAGCAACTCATCCTCAACGTTCGAATCGCGACCCCACCGGCGGATGCCCCAGGGGCGCCCCCGGGCGCAGTCTCTTCCTATCTGTTCTCCTTGCGGGCGGGCGATGAGGTGACCGTGACAGGACCCTTTGGTGATTTCTTTGCCAAACCGACCGACAAGGAGATGGTGTTCATCGGTGGCGGCGCGGGCATGGCGCCGATGCGCTCGCTGATTCTGGATCAGTTAGTGCGACAAAAGTCCCGGCGCACGATGTCGTTCTGGTACGGTGCACGCAGCGTCAAGGAGCTGTTCTATCAAGACCTGTTCGATCGGCTCGCCGCGGAGCACGAGAATTTCGAGTGGCACGTGGCGCTATCCGAACCCTTGCCGACGGATGGCTGGACGGGGGCGACCGGGTTTATCCATCAGGTTGTCTACGACAGCTACCTTGCCGACCACCCCGCGCCCGAGCTTTGCGAATATTATCTGTGCGGTCCGCCGCTGATGAACGCCGCCGTCGTCAAGATGTTGCGCGACCTCGGCGTCGAGGACGATCAGATTGCCCTGGACGACTTTGGCGACGCCGCGGCCGCCGCTCGTCCCCGCGGTCACCGACACGGCGCCTGATGCGATGAACCGTAACGTGATAACGCCAAACAACGCGTGGTGCCGGCGGACAGGGGCGATCATCGCAGTGTTCTTACTCGGTTTGTCGGCTGGCTGTGCGCCTGACGCGCCGGAACGCTCGTTGCTCGAAATAGACGGCGAGACCATGGGGACGACGTACACCGTGAAAGTGGTCGACGCCCCCGATGGCCTCGCGATCGGTGACTTGCGCGCCGGCATCGTGAGCGTGCTCGCGCGAGTCGACCGGCAAATGTCGACCTATCGCGCCGACTCAGAGGTGTCCCGATTCAATCGCAGTACATCGACGACGTGGATGGACGTGTCCATTGAGCTGGTAACGGTGATCGAAGCAGCGCACCGCGTCAGTCTCATGACGGACGGCGCATTCGATGTGACGGTCGGTTCGCTGGTCGACGAGTGGGGTTTCGGTGCGCCACCAGTGCCTGACCATATCCCGAGTGACGATGCGCTCGCCGCGGCCAGTGCGGATATCGGCTACAAGTTCTTGCACACGCGCCGCGCACCGCCGGCGATCCGAAAGGACCGACCGGAATTGAGCGTCGATCTTTCGGCCATTGCCAAGGGCTATGCCGTGGATCAGCTTGGCGAATTGCTCGTCGCCCACGGCGTCGACAACTACCTGGTCGAGATCGGCGGCGAGTTGAAAGTTCGCGGACGCAACGCCGCCGACGGGCAATGGGCCGTAGCCATCGAGCAACCGCTGATTGCCACGCGCCGTGTGCAGCGAATGCTATTACTCAGTGAGGCCGCGGTTGCGACATCGGGCGACTACCGCAATTTTGTCGCGCTGGATGACCGAGTGTTTTCGCATGCCATCAATCCACGCACCGGCGTGCCCGTCACGGGTTCCACAGCCTCGGTCACGGTCGTGGACCCCTCGGCCATGCGCGCGGATGCGCTGGCAACGGCGTTGCTGGTGACGGGCGTCGATCGTGGTTTGCGCTTGGCCGAACAAAACGACATGGCAGCGCTCTTTATTCTGCACGACGGCGGCCACACGATCGAACGGGCAACAGCAGATTTCACGGCGTATCTGGCGCCGGAGGAGTAAGACATGATGACAACGTTCCTGATGAGCTTCTTGATCATCGTGTTGACTGGATTGGCACTCATGGTCAGTCGCCGTTCCGTGAAGCGCGGCTGCGGCTCGTGCGCGGCCGATTCCGAGACATGTTGCGGTTGCCGCCGGCCGTCCGATTGAATCCAGGGAGATCTGCGATGGTCCTGCCTGACTCGATTACCGCGAAAGACTGTATGAGTACCGCCGTGATCAGCTTGAAACCGGACATGGATGTGGTGGTGGCAATGCAGATTCTGGTGCGGCACAGCATATCCGGGGCGCCGGTGCTGGATGAGCACGGCGATCTCGTCGGCATGTTGACCGAACGCGATTGCCTGGGGACGGTGGTGGTGGCCGGCTATCACGGAGAATGTGCGTGCGGTACCGTTGCCGACTACATGAGTCGGGATGTCGCCGTGGTCGATGCGGCAGCGAATCTTGTCGACGTTGCACGACTGTTCGTCACCACAAAATTCCGACGCTATCCGGTCCTCGACCGGCAACGCGTGGTCGGCATCATCAGCCGGCGTGACGTCGTGCGAACGTTCCTGCAATTCGCCTAGTTCGTGGCCGGTTGTCGCACACGTCGTCAGGCCCACTCGCGGCAAACCCGCACACGCAGAGGGCCAGTACCGATCATGAGCTTCGAGCGTCGGGCCACAGTGCGCGAATACGCGTCGCACGGTTCAGGGCTCGGTACCCGGTCATCAGGGCGAGACCGTGTCTGACGCAGCGAAACGCATTACGACCGCACCGGGCAGACCGCTGCCGCTCGGCTGCATCGCAGAGCCCGAGGGCCATAACTTCGCCATCTTCAGCCGCCACGCAGACCGGCTCACTCTGCTGCTGTTCGACGCGAACCCGCCGCACGCACTATGCTTCAGCCACGAACTGGATCCGTCGTGCCAACGCACCGGTGACGTCTGGCACGTCAGATTGGACGGGGTGCCGCCGGGCAGCACTTACGCGTGGTGCGCCGATGGGCCGTTTGATCCATCGAGAGGCCATCGTTTCGACGTCGGCGAGCGGCTGTTCGACCCGTATGCCACGGCACTGACGGGCACCGAGCCGTCGCGGTCCGTGCGCGCGACGGCGAAACCCCGCTGCCTGGTGGCGTCCGCTGACCGATTTGATTGGCAAGGCGACTGTCCGCTGCGTCGCGACTGGTCGGATACGATCATCTACGAAACCCACGTGCGCGGTCTGAGCATCGATCCGTCCTCGGGCGTGGGCCATCCCGGGACCTACCTGGGGCTCATCGACAAGATCCCGTACTTCCTCGAGCTGGGTATTACCGCGTTGGAATTGATGCCGGTGCACGAGTTTTTCGACGAAATGTCCACGCGACGCGGCCCGGAGACCGGTCGGTCACTGCGCAACTACTGGGGCTACAATACCGTCGCATTCTTCGCACCAAAGGAGAGCTACGCCACCGGCACCTTCCCGGGTTGTCAGGTCAAGGAATTCAAGACCATGGTGAGGGCCCTGCACGCGGCCGGCATCGAGGTGATTCTCGACGTCGTCTTCAATCATACGGCCGAGGGTGACCACCGAGGGCCGACGCTCAACTACCGCGGCCTCGACAACAGCATTTACTACCTGCTGGACCCCGATGACCCGAGCCGGTATCTGGACTATTCGGGTTGCGGCAACACCTTCAACTGCAGCCATCCCGTGGTTCGGGATCACGTACTCGACTGCCTGCGGTTCTGGAGCGCCGAGATGCACGTTGACGGCTTTCGCTTCGACCTGGCTTCGGTGTTGAGTCGCGGCAAGCGCGGCGAGCTGCTGGCCGACCCGCCGCTGATCGAACGTATTGCCGAAGACCCGGTGCTGCGCCACGTCAAGCTGATCGCCGAAGCCTGGGATGCCGGTGGCGCCTATCAGGTCGGCCGCTTTCCCGGGCAACGGTGGTCGGAATGGAACGGGCGCTACCGCGACGACGTTCGCCGCTTCTGGCGCGGCGACACGGGCATGGCGGGCGCGTTTGCCAGCCGGCTGTGCGGCAGCGCCGACCTCTACCAGCACGCGGGCAAGCAGCCGTTACACAGCATCAACTTCGTGACCTGTCACGATGGCTTTACCTTGAACGACCTTTTCAGCTACCGCGAGAAGCACAACGAGGCCAACGGCGAAGACAATCGCGACGGGACGGACGCCAATTTCAGTGCCAACTACGGCGTTGAGGGCGACACCGACGACCCGGCGATCGAAGCGGTGCGCGTACGTCAAATCAAGAATCTGCTCGCGACCCTCATGTTGTCGCGTGGTGTGCCGCTGTTGCTGGGGGGTGATGAGATTCGGCGTACCCAACACGGCAACAACAACGCCTACTGCCAGGATAACCCAGTGTCCTGGTATGACTGGACGCGGCTCGAGACACACCGTGAGATCTTCGACTTTGCCGCTCGTCTGATCGCGTTTCGCAAACGGCATGCTGTGTTGCGATCGGCACAGTTTTACACCGACAACGACCTGATCTGGTTTGATGCCCGAGGACAGTCGCCGGCCTGGGATGCCTCCATGGTCGGTGTGGGCTGTGCCATTCGAGTAGCGGACGGAACGCCTTCGCTGTGCCTGCTTTTCAATCCGGGCCTCGAGGTGCTCCAGTTTCGCTTGCCGGCAGGTGTGCGTGAATGCGACTGGCGACTGGCCATCGACACCGCCACGGCTGAGCCAGGCCCGCCGACTGACGGGGTCGAGGATGATGCAGGTTCGTGGCGCTTGGTACCCCGATCTCTGCGCGTATTGGAGGCGACGGCAATCAGCGATGCAGCTGCGCCGCTATCCTGAACCCGAAGCGGCCGGCGTCGCGGCGGCGGCCTGTGTGGGACGGGTGCTCCGCACGGCGACCACGGCGCGTGGCCGCTGCTCGCTCGCACTCAGCGGTGGCCGGACCGCCAGTTTCCTGCTCGATGAACTGGCGAGGCAACCGTTACCCTGGCATGCGTTGACGGTGTTCCAGGTGGATGAGCGTGTTGCGCCGCGCGGCGAATCCAGCCGTAACCTGACCGAGCTATGGACGCGGCTATTGGCTTGTTCACCGCCGGACTGGGCGGGGCTGCGCGCCATGCCGGTGGAACTCAGCCTTCCGCGGGCCGCGGCGGTGTACGCCGAGCAACTCGAGCGGGCTGCCGGACGGCCACCGGTGCTGGACGTGGTGCATCTTGGCCTCGGTGTCGATGGCCACACGGCGTCGCTGGTGCCAGGCGATCCCGTGCTCGCAGCGGTCAACGACGTCGCGGTGACCGGCCTCTACCGGGGGCATCCACGTGTGACGCTTACCTACCCCTGCCTGGCAAGAGCGCGTCACCGAGTATGGTTGGTCACGGGTGCCGAGAAGGCGGCGGTGCTCGCGGCGCTCGTGCGTGGTGATCTGCGGTTGCCGGCCAGCCGTCTGGCGGGCCTTGAGGACATCTGCTACCTGGACGAGGCCGCCGCGGCGGCGTTGACCAATGACGACTTGGACGATCCTTGATCTGTACCAGCACGGAAGTCCTGGCCTGAGGTTTGAGGTCTCTCGGGCGAACTCAATGTCGGCCACAAAAACCCGAGACGCCATTCACCGCGTTCGAGACTCGAGTAGCGACCAGCCACCGGGCACGTTCGTGCCAGCGTCTCGATCAACGTCTATTCCCGGGCAACGTCGGCGCCCTCAAGGGTGTTGACCTGTGTGTGGGATACAGCCCTTAGACTCACGACATACAAACTACCGGGCGTCGAAAACGATCGATCGTAGCGGCGCGGCAGCGCGAAATGGTCCGCCATCGCATAGGTCCCCGCCGTCGGTTTTTCCCGCTCGCTCAAAGAGGAGAATGCCAGTGCACAAGAATTTCGTGCGCACACTTGGCCGGCGCTCCACGGTAGCGACCGGCTGGCACCAGGCGCACTGCCCCGGCACACTGTCAAGGGCACGGCCATGAACCGCGGCGATATTGGATTACCGCCCGCGGCACCCTCGCGTCTCGTCGACGACACCGTTGCTGTGGTGTTGGCAGGCGGCAAGGGCACCCGCCTCGGCGCCTTGACGCGCCGGGAGTGTAAACCCGCACTGCCATTCGGCGGCGCGTTTCGAACCATCGATTTTTCGCTGTCGAATTGCGTCAACTCCGGTATCCACCGCGTCGGCGTCGCAACGCAGTACCGGGATCAATCGCTGGTCAACCACATCGAGCGGGTTTGGCAGTCGACTGTGCGCCGGCACCGGGGGTTCATTGAGCCATGGCGGGCCGATGCGCTGGCCAGTCGTGCCGGTTATAACGGTACCGCCGATGCAGTGCTCCAGAATTGGGGGAAAATCAATGCATTGGACCCCGAGCGGGTGCTGATTCTCGCGGGTGATCACGTCTACAAGATGGACTACCGGACCCTGCTCGAACGACACGCAAGCTCGGGCGCCGAGGTCACGGTGGGTTGCGTGGAGGTTCCGACAACCGAGGCCAGCCAATTCGGAGTCATGTCCATCGACGATGCCCATCGCATCGTTCGTTTTACCGAGAAGCCGAGCGACCCGGAGCCTTTGCCCGACTGCCCGGACCGGGTGCTGGGGTCGATGGGCATCTACGTCTTCGATCGCGACGTCCTGGCGCAAGTGTTGGCTGAGGATGCACAAGACCAGGGCTCCAGCCACGATTTCGGCCGCGACCTGATTCCCCGACTGATCGGCAAGGCCAAGGTCTTGGCGTATCCATTCAATCAACACGCATCGGTCGGCGGTGGCTACTGGCGCGACGTGGGAACGGTCGCAGCGTATTGGCGCACGCACATGGAACTGCTGGCCGGCATCCCCGGTTTCGACCTCAATGACACAGACTGGCCGGTGCGTCCGGGTGACGGTCACCAACCGCCTCGGCATGCCTCGCGCGTCAAATGGCCGGCGCGAATGGACAACTGCTTGCTTGCCGAGCGATGTCAGTTCGAGCAGGCGACGCTGGATCACGCGGTACTGTTCGCGAATGCGACGGTCGCGCCCAACACGGTTCTCGAGAACGCGGTCGTCCTGCCCAATGCGGTGATCGGGCGAGATTGCCGGTTGAGCGGCGTGGTCGTTGATGCCGGAGTCCGGGTGCCGGCCGGAACCGTGATCGACACGACCCGAGGGAACGAAACACGTGCGCCGATGCTGATTACCGCTGAAACGAACTTTCGAGAGTTCGCATCGGGCACCCCTCGATCAATGCTCGGAAGACGCCACAGACGGGGTGTTGCAGCGGACCGGTACCTGACAAAGACACAACATACGACGGACGGGGTCGATACGACGAAAGTTGCCGGAACCAATTTCCATGCGGATAGCAATACAGCGAATTCAGAAAGGAGAGCATCATGCTGAAGAAACAATACCTGGCCGATCATGAGACCTGCAAAGTCACCTTCACCATCGATCACGGGGCCGCCGAAGAGGCCGAGGTGGTTTCTTTGGTTGGTGACTTTAACGACTGGAATGAAGAGGCCAATTCGATGAAGCGCCGCAAGAGCGGCGGGTTTTCGACCACCGTCAAGCTGCCTTGCGGCGAGAACTATCAGTTTCGATACGTGATTGACGGCACCATCTGGGAAAACGACGCGGAGGCGGACGACTACGTGCCATCGCCCTTTGGCAGCGACAACTCGGTGGTTGAATTGCCAACCGAATGAGCGCTGAGTGCATCCCGTGTCAGATGGATGCCGTGGCAATGAGACTACTGTCATGAGCAGATGTATTCGGCCGATCCTGATTGCCGCCGTGGTGCTTGGCGGCAGCGCCTTCGCTGCCGAGCCGCGCATCACAGCGGAAATCGATGCAACCCCCGTAGGCGTTTTGACCGCAGAAGAGCAGCGCGCCGTGTCGCTCGCCGCCGGCCGTTTATTACGGCACGCGTACGATGCGAAAGTCGCCCTCGAACAAGAGGACACCGAGCGTGCGGCTGAAGAAATCGCCCTTGCCGAAACACTGCTGCAAATCATTGAGCGTGCCGTACCCAGCGCGACCGTGGTGGCCAAGATTTCAGCAGGCAAGCTGACCTATGAAGACACGGACACAGTCAAGCCGACGGTAATTCCGATACATTACGAACTCGACATGGTCAGCCTGACCGCGCCACTGAATCGCGCCAGAATGGCACAACAAGCTCAGGAATCGGACGAGCCCTCACCGCTCGGCGTGATCGAGCATGAGCTGCGGGACATACGCGTGTCGCTCGATCTTGAGCAGGCGAAAGCCGGATTGCAGACCGCCAAAGAGGGGCTGGCCGCTGAGGACGTCACGGTAGCCCGTCAGGGGCTGGCGGCGACCCTGCATCATAGTTTGCGCTTCAGAGCGATCTCTGTCGATGTGCCGTTACACCGTGCGCAAGAAAACCTGATGTTGGCCAGGGCGGCCCTTGAGCAGGGGCGAGTCGAGCAGGCTCGGGCGCTGTTGGGGGAGGTCATGGAGAGCCTGAATGCGCATCGACCGACCGGCAGCGGCACGGAGGCAGTCGACGCGATTCGTGACGAGATCAGTGCGTTCGCCGAGAGACTGGCCGACGCTGTGCCGGACGAGGGCTTTGGCGAGACCATCGACGGTTGGTGGGACCGCCTTGGCGAATTGACCCGCTAGGGCCTGCGGCAGGCCCGTGAAGTCCTCTCGAGCGATCGAGCTCGCTGACTACTTCAAGGAAGCCACGATGAAACACGCATACGACGACAGAACCTTCAAAGACCCGGTGTGTGGTATGGAGATCAGCCGCCAGACGGCATTCGACGAGTTCGTCTACGAGGGGAAGACCTACTATTTCTGTGCTCCCAGCTGTCGGCAAACCTTCGAGGACAATCCCGAGCAGTACATCCGATTGCACCGCCAACATGGATATCGGTCGAGTTAAGCTGGGATCGTCCTAATCCAGATATCTTGTGTCGGCGATGGCTAAGGATCAAGCTGCCGGGCTGCTGACCACGCAGACCACCGCGGCCGAACCGGCGCACAGTCACTCCGTCATCGCGGTTCGGGCCCAGGCGGCGAGCGCATGATCCCGCTGCGCGACGACAACCCCACGGCGAGCAAGCCGGTGATCACGGTGACGCTGCTGATTGCCGTTGCGTTGCTGTTCCTGCGACAGAGCACCCTCGGGCAACCCGGCGCACAAGCAGCCGTCTACGCGCTCGGGCTAATCCCTTCGGTGCTCTTTGGTCTGCACGAACTGCCCGCTGAGCTTGCGATCGTGCCGCCGAGTGCAACCATCGTCACCTCGATGTTTCTGCACGGTGGATGGATGCATCTGCTCGGCAACATGTTGTACTTGTGGATATTCGGCGACAACGTCGAGGACGCCATGGGCCATACCAGGTTTCTGGCCTTTTATCTGCTGTGCGGTACCGCCGCGGCATTTGCGCAAGCGCTGCCGGATCCGCACTCCACCGTGCCGATGATCGGTGCCAGCGGCGCGATTTCCGGCGTGCTCGGCGCCTACCTGTTGCTCTTTCCCCGCGCACGCGTGTTGGCGGTTATTCCGATCGGCTTTTTTCTCTATACCGTGCGCTGGCCGGCCAATGTGGTGCTGATCGGCTGGTTCGTGGTGCAGTTCCTGAGCAACGTTTTTGCGCCCGTGGGCGGTGCAGGTGTCGCGTTTCGGGCGCATCTGGGCGGTTTCGTTGCCGGGATGGTATTCGTCACGCTTTTCAAGAGGTCGGGTGTGCCGCTGTTCAATCCGTTGCGCCAGTGAGGGGGTACGCAAGGCTGCGCCAACGGCCGCGGGCGAGCCGTCAGAAGGTCGTATACCGCCAGCCGTGGGATTCCTGGCTACGCCGTTCGCGCATGCGTGAATGCAGCGCCGCCCGGCGATCGGCAAGCCAATCTTCCGTTGTAATTTCGGTGGTTTGCCCACGGTTGGCACGTCGCTGCGCCTCGGCGTCGCGGTACGCTGCGAACTCTTCGTAGGCCTCGAGCTCGTGTTGCAGTCCCGTCAACGCGAGCTCGATGGCCAGTGCATCATCGATTAGCCCAAGCACCGGAACGTCATCGGCGACGAGGTCGTTCGGATCGGCAAAGTAAGCGAGCGCTTGCATGACACGCTCACGGGCGTCATCGGGTATCTGCCACGTCTCGTCTTCGACCATACGGATGACCCGACTCAGGTCGCGGCGGCGCCTGCGCACGAACTCCGGACAGCCACCCTCCAACGCTTTGTCGACCAGCGCCCGAGCGGCCCCAACGAGCTCGTGCTGATCCGTCATTGCGAGCTTCTCTCCCGCTTGTTTGAACCCCGAACGAAAATACTCGAGGTCCGTGTCGGTCAGTTCAAATTTGATTTCCAGACTCATGACATTACCCCATTCGCTAGACTCACCGTTGACCGCTGATCAGTGACCATCTCGGGCTCACGACCGCAACCCGCTGAACGTTGGGGGAGACCGTTTGCATTTACTGCCGTGAGCCCGAGATGGTCACTGATCAGACGTTAGTCGCTCCCGTGACAACGTATTCTGCAACCTATACCCCGCTAACATGTCAAGCGGGTTTACGGTTTATGCAACTAGCGTAAACGACCGACGCGGTCGCTCGTTCCTTGATCATTCGGAGTCCGCGACCCGTTGCCGCATCTCGCCATGATGTGCCGATCCCGAACACGGCTTACATTTTTCGTGTGAACCAGCAGGCCTCTATTCACGCTGCGCAACGAGCGGCCGTGTCGGTGCCGGACGATGACTGAACAGGAACTGAAACGGGAGATGGCTGCGCAGGGCCCACGCCTTTTCGTTGTGGTGCGCGCCGGGGAACGCGAAATACTGAAGGTTGCCACCATGGGAGTAGCCCCGGGTCGATAGCAGCGCTTGCATGTCGCGGGTGACCTCGTAGTTGTCCTGTGGCCAGCCGCTGTCGAGGTAGATGCGTATGTCGCGGGACGGTTCCGCAGCGATCCTCAAGAGCAGGTCGTCCCGCCAGCCGAAGGTGCTCGACAGACACGCGGCCATGCCGAAAACGCCTGGCCACTGCCAGGCCAGATACAGTGATACGACGCCGCCGAGGGACGAACCCATCACGGCCGTATCTCGAGCGCTGTCGAGCGTGCGATAATCCCGGTCTATCCGCGCCTTCAGCGTCTGTGCCACCACCTGGCCGTAGCTCTCGTATCCTGGCAGCGTGTAATCTTTCTCACGACTTTGCGGATAGATCCCGACGGCAATCACCTTGTCGATCACGTTCATGTCATTGAGCAACGACAGGGTCTCCCGGATTCGCCAGTCCGCACCACTGAACGATTCGCTGGGGAAGAACACATTCTGCCCGTCCTGCAAGTACAGCACAGGATAGCGCTTCAGCGTGTTCTCGCCGTAACCGGGCGGTGTGAATACGCGAAAGGCATAGTGCGCTGAGGCATCGGGTGTCGCCAGTTGTTCAACATCGCAGACCGTGCAGCCGCGATCTTCGAAAAAGTAAGGGTAAACACTTTGCTCGCGCGGCCCATGCGCAAGCAACAAGTAATTTTTCCCCTGCGCCCATTGCCGCGCGTTCCCCTGTGCCAGGACGGGCTTGTAGTAGCGGAAGGGTCTGTCCAGGCTGACGCGGAACACGGTGCATTGAGCGTCACTGGATAGGCTGCTGGCCTCGATGTCAGCGTCCCAGTCTGAATCGCAGCGCAACACGATACGCCCGTCAGTGATGGGGTAGTGAACGCGTAGCACCGTTTCCGTGTGTGCCGTGTCTCTTTTGGCGGTCATTGCATCCGTCGATCAGTCATCGCGCGTCCTGCCGGCACCTGCGTTGTCATTTCCATCTGGCGCCGTTGATGGTGTGGCGGCGAGCGGTCGCGACCAGGTGATGTGTTCGTAGGCGCTTGACCAGAGGAAGCCAAGCGATAGCGCGAAGAGAATCTCTTCAATGGGAACACCCAGCAGCAGAATCCCGGAAATGCCGGTCAAGTTCCAGACGTGCTCGACGTATTCTGGGTAGGACAGAACGAGGGATAAGAAGAATACGAAATAGAAGAGCCCGAACAGCGCCGCTCCAGCCAGCATTCTGCGCCACAGATCTGGACGGCAGTAGCCGGCAAACAGACCACCGATGCCTAACGCCAGAATTGCCGAATAAATCGGATTGAACCAGTCCAGCGCATAGAGCACAAAGAAACTCACCATCGGAGAACTGATTGCGATACGATGCCAGCGATGTCCGGGCAGATGACGATGGTCCGACTCAATGGTGCCGTGATGCGCCGGGCGTATCCGATCGTACAGCGTGCTGGCGAGACCGCCGACGGCGAACGAAAAGCCCAGGCTCTCGAGATCGAAGCCGGTGGACTCAGCCAGGTCAAAAAGAGTCGGCGGATTCCAGTAGTCGGGTACAAACAGCGGTTCTGTCAGGCCGAGCGGCATAGTCAGCAGACTGGTGGTCAGCATCTTCCGCCGGCTCCAGCGATTGCGCAATCCCATGAACACAATCAACCACACGAGGCTCAGTATGGCGGTCCAAACGGCGTAGGCGTACGGCATTACGTCTCAGCGCCCGCGCCGGCCAGTGCCCACGGTCATGCCCGCGATCCCGCCGCTGATGTGACGCTCGGCGCCTTGAGAAACCACAATTGCCACAGCGACACGACGATCTGTACCAGCAGGCTCGCGCCGAGCAGACCGCCACCCACGACGACGACGTAGGCATACACCGGGTCCCACTTGGTCAGAAACCAGGCCAGGATGTCGGCGAGCATCGCTGCAAACGGCAGTACGATCAGCGTCACTTTGAGCCAGCGCCGCATCAGGGACAATCTGAAGATCAAGCCGATCGCCAATGCCAGGATGCCGATACCGAACAGATGGATGTGCGACAGCCTCATCAGCGTGTGCAGTGACTGGCCCAGATCCACCTCGGCAACCTGCTGAACGGCGGCAAAGTTCGTCAGGTCCGGCACGTCCAGGCCTGATTCCGGATTGTGGCACACGGTACAGGATGTGCTCAGGATCGGTTCAATCGTGGTGGCGTACTCGGCTTCGCCGGCACCGCCTTTCAGCCACGCGACGATTTCGTTCCGGTTATCCAACTGGATGTAGGCCGCCATGGGCCCGCGTAAGGCGGCCTCCAGGCGCGTTCCGCTCCGGTTGCCGTAATACGTGTCGGCGATGTCTTGGATGGACACGCCCGGCCGCCCGTCGTGACCCTCGTGGCTCGTATACAGGTAGGTCATTGCCATCAGGTAGCCCATAGCGACAATCAACAAGAAGCTGGTGAACAGCACTTTCTCGCTGAGCGTGCAGTCGTAGAATCGGCGGTCGCGCGGCGTCGCTTGCATGATTACCCGATGCTTCGCGGACTAGGTTGGACCGGTCTGTGGCGTGGCGAAGAAGTCCGCGGTGACGCCGAGCGCACGGTCGGTCGCGGCGATGGAGCGAGCCGCGTCGCGCTCCATGCCGGTCAGCGCTCGGATGGCGTCGATGGTCTCCGGCACGACGATCGCCTGGTTGAAGACCTGGTAGGTGTAGAACGCCTCCTTGCCTTCGACGGCAACACCGTCCTCCCAGAGCGCGACTTCCCACAAATCGCCTCGCGGCCGGCCGATATCGAGCATGAGTTCGGTGGTGGCATTGAGCGCCACCAGCCCGTCGTCCATGCGCAGGAATGCAATCCGCGGCGCCGCGCGAAACGCGGCCAGAACCTCATCGCGCGTCGCTTCTTGCGTCAATTCGACCCACCAGGTGTGTAGATGGCTGGAGTTGTGCGCGGCTTTCACGGCCGTCGTCACGACGTCCAGGGACGGATCGACCGTTTGCGCGTCCGGGCCCTGATGGCTCGGAATCACTTTCTCGGGAACGACCGTATTCATGATGCCTTCCGCGTGGCCTTCCCACGGATCCGAAGCACGTCGCACGAGGGTACCCCGGGCACGTTTCAGCAGCCCTGCGGACTTCAGCGCGCCCAGGGTCCGCACAATCGAGGTCGTATTACAGGAAACCACGCGCGTGCAGTCCCGGTCCAGCGCACTGGCATAGTTGGCCTGGGCGACGAAGGAGTGCCCGGTGAGCGCATGCGACTCACCGCCCTGGAAGATCGATTTGATCTTGGCCGCGTCGTATCTTGCCCGGTTGCCGGCCGCTACGTGCTTGGGCGTGCAGTCGACAACGACCGCGGCCTCCGCCAAGAGCTCGTCGAGGGTGCCCGCACTGGCGATATCGTGCGCCGCGAAGGTCGACCGGGCCTCCGGACTCGCCGCGTACAGGGGGATGTCCAGGCGATTGGCGGTTCGGGTGCGGTAGTCGGCGACCACGTCGGCAACACCGACCAGCGTCATGTCCGCTTGTTGCTGAACGGCATCGGCGATGCGCTTGCCGATCACCCCGTATCCGTTGATTGCGACCTTGACTCGACTCATGTTGTTACTCGCTTGTCCGAATGGCGGTGAAGGCGCGCACCCGGACCATGCCCGGTGCCTGACCACGAAGGTTCAACCGTACGACCTGTACCCAACTGTCAGGTCAAGGCCCGGTGCTCGACGAGGATCGGGCGTCGTTCGACCGCGTCGGCTTGACCTGACAGTTGGGTACAGGTCGTAGTCTTCCCCGTTTAGCCATCGACGCTTGGCGCTCGATGTCGTTCTGGACCAGGGGATTCAATATGCCATCGCATACCGGCGCAGTCTTGATTACGGGCGCCAACGGCCGCATCGGCTCCGCCGTCATGAAGCGTCTTCGCCAACAATTCAGTGACGTGGTGGGCTTTGATCGACAAGCGTCGTCGCCGCCGCCGGCGGACTGTGTCTTCATACCGGTCGACATCACCTCGGACGCCGACGTGGAGGAGGGTCTTCGGACGCTCGGCGAGCACCATGGCCGTCGGATCGCGTCGGTGATTCACCTGGCGGCGTACTATGACTTTTTGGGCCGCGCGAGCCCAAAGTACGATGCGATTACCGTCGAGGGTACGCGACGCCTGTTGCGCGGCTTGAAGTCGTTCGAGGTCGAGCAGTTCATTTTTTCCAGCACCATGTTGGTGCACGCGCCGGGCGAACCCGGGGAGTTCATCAACGAAGATTGGCCCATTGGGCCAACCTGGGCCTACCCGGAATCCAAGGTGTGCACGGAAGCGGTGATCCATGAAGAGCGGGGCAGTATTCCTGCGGTGATCCTGCGGCTGGCCGGCGTGTACGACGATGTGTGTCATTCGCCGCCACTGGCGCACCAGATTCAGCGCATCTACGAGCGACAACTGGCCGGTCACCTGTACTCCGGCGAGACCTCGCACGGCCAGGCATTCGTTCACCTCGACGACGTCGTGGACGCCATCGAGGCGGCGGTGATGCGACGATCGGAGCTGCCCGCCGAGGTCCCCATACTCATCGGTGAGCCGGATACGCTGAGCTACGACGAGCTGCAGCACACCTTCATGCGCCTGATCCATGGCAAGTCGTCGGAAACACACAATGTGCCCGGGCTCATCGCCAAGGTCGGCGCCTGGCTTCAGAACCTGATGCCCGGCAAGAAACCGTTCATCAAACCCTGGATGATCGATCGCGCCAACGACCACTACGCGCTCGACATCACGCGAGCTCGTTCATTGCTGGATTGGCTGCCCAAGCATACGCTGCGGCAAACCCTGCCGAGGATGGTTGCTGCCCTGCAGGCCGATCCGATCGCCTGGTATCGCGAGCACGGCCTCGAGCCGAGCACCGCCGTCAGAGAACAGGCGCGGCAGGCCGCGCCGGAACCCGTCGCCACAGCGGCAATCGACCGCAAAAAGCCGCACAGCTGCCCGCTGCACCCGGGAGTTTGTCAATCATCGCCCGGCAATTGTCCGCGTTGCGGGACGGCACTCGAACCGCTTGGCGCGCCAGCGACTGCGTATAGCTGCCCCATGCATCCCGAGGTCGTGAGCAAGGAACCCGGTCGCTGCCCGAAGTGCGGCATGCCGCTGGAACGATGTGACATCCCGGAGGAAGGCCATGCATGACCATCATGCCGGGCACGGACACACCACGGCGGCAGACTCCGCTGACGAGTACACCTGCCCCATGCACCCGGAGGTGGTGCAGAACGAACCGGGGGACTGTCCGAAATGCGGCATGACCCTGGTGTTGCGCGATTCGGCCAAACCGGCGGCTGGACACGGCGACATGATGGTCGAGAGCCACCGCAATATGCTCTGGCCGCATTATCTCAACCTGATGCTCGGCCTCTGGTTGCTGTTGAGCCCGTTCACGCTCGGTTACATGAGCGATTTCGTGCCCGATGCCAAGCAGCTCTGGGTTATGGCCGATCGCGGATTGCCGCCGTTCGAGCTGCGCAATCTGTGGATGACCTGGAGCGATGTGATCAGCGGCATCCTGGTCATCGTCTTCAGCGTCCTGTCAGCCGATGCCTGGCGGCGCAATCCCTGGGCGCAATGGGCCAACGCCTTCGTCGGCGTGTGGCTGTTGTTGGCGCCGCTGGTGTTCTGGACACCCCTGCCTGAGGCCTATGCCAACGGTACCCTGGTCGGCGGTCTGGTCATCGCGCTCTCGGTGCTCATCCCGATGATGCCGGGGATGAGCATGGCCGGCATGATGGGCAAGCCGGATGTGCCGCCGGGCTGGGCCTACACGCCGTCGAGCTGGTTGCAGCGCATGCCGATTGGTGTACTCGCCCTGATTGGCTTTCTTATCGCGCGCGTGCTCGGCGCCTATCAGCTCGGCCACATCGATACCGTCTGGGAGCCGTTTTTCGCCGGTGTCGGCGAGAACAAGGACGTGATGAACGGCACCGAGTCCATCATCACCTCGGACGTCTCCAAGGCCTGGCCGATCGCCGACGGCGCGCTGGGCGCTATCGTCTACACGCTCGAACTGGCCATGACCTGGATGGCCGGCAAGGACCGCTGGCGCACCATGCCCTGGATGGTGCTCGGGCTGGCAGTGCTGATCGTACCGCTGGGCGTGGTCAGCATCTATTTCATTATCATCCAGCCGATCGATATCGGTACCTGGTGCACGTTGTGCCTGATTGCCGCACTGGCGATGGCGGTGATGATTCCGTATTCGCTCAACGAGTTCGTCGCCATGGGACAGTTCCTGGTCTGGTCGCGCAGGCAGGGCAAGCCGTTCTGGCGCACCTTCTGGACCGGCGACGCCATGGACGGCGGTAGCGACGATGATGCCAGGGGGCTTGTAGCCAGCCCGCGGGAGCAATGGGCGCAGGCCACGCGCGGCGTGACCTATCCCTGGACCTTGAATCTCAGCATCGGCATCGGTGTCTGGCTCACGTTCACGCGCCTGACCTTCGGCAATGCGGGCGCCATGGCCAATAGCGATCACCTGATCGGTGCGCTGGTGGTGACGTTCTCGATCATGGCCTGGGCCGAGGTCGGACGCGCGGTGCGCTTCATCAACGTGCCCTTCGGCGCATGGTTGATCGCCGCGCCCTGGTTGCTCGACGGCGCAGGGTCGTCACTGGCTGCCTGGAACGGCGTTATTGCCGGCATACTGCTCATCGTGCTGGCCATCCCTCGAGGCACGATCAAGGAGTCTTACGCAGGCTGGGATCGGCACATTGTCTAGCGTCGACGGCTCCGGTACCGGCGTCCGGCTCGAACGCAAGTGTCTGGCCAGTCTCCCCGAACCGTTAACGCGCCGGCACTCAAGGCCGGGGCGGCGCCCGGATTCAGCAAAGGAGGATCCACAATGCAACTAGGAATGTTTGGTCTGGGGCGCATGGGCAGCAACATGGTGCGGCGGCTCATGAACGACGGGCACGAGTGCGTGGTCTACAACCGCAGCGAAGGCGCCGTTCGACAGCTGCAAAGCGAAGGCGCACTTGGGGTGTTTTCGCTCGAGGAACTGATTGTCCGCCTGGAGCGCCCCCGCCGCATCTGGTTGATGATTCCGGCTGCCGTCGTCGATGACGTTCTGGCGCGCCTGGTGCCGTTGCTCGACAGCGACGACATCGTGATCGACGGCGGCAACTCGAATTACCGCGACGATATACGCCGCGGTACCGAACTCGGACAGCAAGGTGTTCATTATCTCGACGTCGGCACCAGCGGCGGGGTGGCCGGGCTGGAACGCGGCTACTGCCTGATGATCGGCGGCGACACGGACGTCGTCTCGCAGCTCAGCCCGATTTTCGCAAGCCTCGCGCCGGGTGTCGCGGCGGCAACGAAGACCCCGGGCCGAGGCCCGGGCACGGCGGAGCAGGGCTATCTGCACTGCGGTCCGCACGGCGCAGGGCATTTCGTCAAGATGGTGCACAACGGCATCGAGTACGGCGTGATGCAGTCCTATGCGGAAGGCTTCAACATTTTGCGCAACGCCAATATCGGCAAGCGCCAGCACGATGTCGATGCTGAGACCGCGCCAACGCAGGATCCGGCACATTACGCCTACGACTTCGACCTGGCAGAGATCGCCGAGTTGTGGCGCCGCGGCAGCGTTATCGCCTCCTGGCTGCTCGATCTCACGGCGGCCGCGCTGTTGCGTGATCCGGCCTTGCAGCGTTACGCGGGCCGGGTTTCGGACTCCGGCGAAGGCCGCTGGACCATCACTGCGGCGATCGAAGAAGGCGTTCCGGCGCCCGTGTTGAGTGCGGCGCTTTATGCCCGGTTCAGCTCACGCGGTGAGGCGGAGTTCGCAAACCAGGTGCTCTCGGCAATGCGCGAGGGCTTTGGCGGTCACGTCGAAAAGCCGGACGATTGAGCATGGACACCCACGACGCCGATGCACTGGTCATATTCGGGGTCACCGGCGACCTGGCGTACAAGAAGATCTTTCCGGCCCTGCAGGCGTTGTTCGAGCGCGGCGATCTGAGCCTGCCCGTCGTCGGCGTGGCACGGGGCGGCTGGACCCTGGAGCGGCTGCGCGAGCGGGTGCGGGCGAGCCTTCGGGAGCATGGCAGCGTCGATGCTGACGCGTTCGCGCGCCTGTCGGCGCAACTGCGCTACGTCGACGGCGACTATCGCGATCCAGCCACCTACGACCGACTGAAGCAGGCACTGCACGACAGCCAGCGGCCACTGCACTACCTGGCGATCGCGCCGGGGATGTTCGAGACCGTGGTGCGGGGGCTGGCGAGCGCCGACTGTTCCCGCCACGCACGCGTCGTGGTCGAGAAGCCGTTTGGCCGCGACCTGGCCTCAGCCCGTGCGCTCAACCGCACGCTGCATCAGGTATTCCCGGAAACCGCGGTGTTTCGCATCGATCATTACCTGGGCAAGGAGGCGGTTCAAAACCTGTTGTACTTCCGCTTTGCCAACACCTTCCTCGAGCCGATTTGGAATCAGCATCACGTCGCTGCTATTCACGTGACCATGGCCGAACGGTTCGGCGTGCAGGGTCGTGGCAAATTTTACGAGGAGGTGGGCGCCATTCGCGACGTGGTGCAAAACCACCTGCTGCAGGTCATCGCGCTGCTGACGATGGATGCGCCGACGGGTCGCGATCCGCAAGCGACGCGCGCGGAGAAGCTGCGCATTTTGCGTGCGATGCGGCCGGTCGATCCCTCGCAGCTCGTGCGCGGGCAATATCGTGGCTATCGTGACGAGCCCGGCGTCGCGGGCGACTCCGACGTTGAGACCTTCGCCGCATTTCGCTTGTACATCGACACCTGGCGCTGGTCCGGTGTGCCGATCGTGGTGCGTACCGGCAAATGCCTGCCGCTGACGGTCACGGAGGTGATCGTGCAGCTGTGCCAGCCGCCGCTCGCCATTTTCGATCCAGTCACGCCGGCAGCGGCAAACTACTTTCGCTTCCGCTTGAGCCCGGAGGTCGTCATCGCGGCCGGCACGCGCGTCAAGCAACCGGGGGACACCATGCGGGGCGAAGCCGCGGAGTTGATCGCCCGTCACGCACGCGCCGGGGCCGACCTGCCCTATGAACGGCTATTACGCGATGCCATCCGCGGTGACCCGGCACTGTTTACCCAGGACGAAAGCGTGGAGGCGGCCTGGCAGGTCGTCGAACCGATGCTCAGGGCGGGTGTGTCGGTAACGGAGTACGAGCCGGACACCTGGGGACCGACCAGGCTGGCGCCACAACCGGAGGGATGGCGAAATCCCGAAGCGGAGGCGAGCAAACCGTGTTAATCACGAAGACACAACACGCGCGGGCTCGGGTTCGCGGCCGGCGTGGGTAAGCGGTAGTTGAGTTAAGGAGTCAAGATGGACTGGCTGGCAGAGAATTGGTTTTGGGTGCTGATCGGTATTGTGTTTGTCGCGATGCACCTGTTCGGACATGGTGGCCATGGTGGCCGCGGCGGGCATGCCGGTCACGGCGGCTCGCGGGATGCTGAGCGCGGCGATCAGAAGCAGCAACACCGGCATTGACCGGTCAACGGGACAATCATGAGCAAATCTACTATTGAAGTCGCGGGACTGCTGTCCGCGTCAAGCGCGGCCGGCGTCGAAAAGCAATTGATGCGACTGCGCGGCGTACGCAAAGCCGAAGTCAATTATGTGGCTGGCAGCGCGACCGTCACCTACGACGAAAACGTCATCGATCTCGCGGCAATCAAGGCACAAATTCATGCCTGCGGGTACCACTGCCGGGGGGAGATGGTGCCGAAACACATCTGCGCCCCGGCCAATCCGGCCGACGGGCCAACGGCTGCGGTCGCCGATCATCCGGCAACCCATCATCATGACACGCACGCTGCGCCCGAAGCACAAGGCGACGAGACGGCGGGCATGGCGCACGAAATGGGCCACGGTGGCGGGATGGACATGCAGGCCATGGTGCGCGATATGCGCAAGCGCTTCTGGGTCTGTTTGGCGTTCACCGTGCCGATCTTCATTTACTCGCCGATGGGGGGGCTGTTCACACCGCCAGCGCCGCCCTTCGGCCTGGACCTCAACCTGTGGCTTTTCTTGTTGGCCAGTATCGCGGTCATCTGGCCAAGCTGGCCATTCTTCGTGGCCGCCTGGCGGGCGCTGAAAAACGGTGTCCTCAACATGGCGGTGCTGGTGGTGCTGTCGGTCGGTACCGGCTACTTGTTCAGTCTCGGGGCGACGTTTTTTTTCGACGGTGTGCAATTCTTCGAGGCGGTGGCGGTACTGCTGGTGTTCATCCTGCTCGGGCACTGGTTGGAGATGCGCGCTCGCGCCGGCGCCTCCGATGCGATTCGCTCTCTGATGGATCTCGCGCCGCCCAAGGCCACCGTGCTGCGCGATGGCCGGGAACTGGAGATACCGACGGCGGAGGTGGCCAAAGACGACATCGTCGTGATCCGGCCCGGCAACAAGATCCCGGTGGACGGCGAGGTGCTCGAAGGCGAATCCCAGGTGGATGAGTCCATGCTCACCGGCGAATCCATGCCGGTCGGCAAGAAGCCCGGCGACACGGTGATCGGCGCCACGATCAACAAAAGCGGCAGTTTCAAGTACCAGGCGACCAAGGTGGGCGCCGATACCGCCCTGGCACAGATCGTCAAGCTGGTACAGGAAGCACAGAACTCCAAGGCCCCCGCCCAGTTGCTGGCGGACAAAGCCTCGCAATGGCTGGTGGTGATCGCGATTGTCATTGGTCTGCTGACGTTTGCGGCCTGGTTCTGGTGGCTCGGTCAGACCTTGCTGTTTGCCGTCACTCTTACGATCACGGTATTCGTCATCGCCTGCCCGGATGCTCTGGGCCTCGCCACACCCATGGCGGTGATGGTAGGCACGGGCCTTGGTGCGAAGAACGGCATTCTGTTCAAGAATGCTTCCGCCCTCGAAGAGGCCACCAAGCTCGATATCGTCGTTTGCGACAAGACCGGTACGTTGACCATGGGTGAACCGCAAGTCGTGGAGGTCGTCGCCGGCGATGCCGGCGAGGATGCCGTTCTTAGCCTCGCCGCCACCGTGGAACAAGGCTCGGACCATCCACTGGCCCAGGCCATTCAGCGTCGCGCCGAGGGACTCACGCTCTCGCCGCTGCGTGGCTTTGAGAACATTGAGGGCAAGGGTGCGCGCGCCGAGGTGGACGGTCAAACCGTGTTCCTCGGTAATCGGCGTTTGATGGACGAGGAGGGTGTTGACCTGGCAAGCCTCGCAGACGAGGCGGCTCGCCTGCAGGGCGCCGGTCAGACCGTGGTGCACATTGCCCACGGCGGCCGCCTGGTGGGACTGATCGCGATCGCCGATGCGCCACGACCGACGGCGGCAGCGATGGTGGCAAAAATGCGCGAGCGGGGTGTGGAGGTTGCCATGCTCACCGGCGACAATCAGGCGACCGCCGAGCGTATTGCGGGGGAACTCGGTATACAGACGGTGATAGCCGACGTGTTACCCGCGCAAAAAGCCGACAAGATCAAGGAACTGCAAGCGCAAGGCAAGAAGGTCGGGATGGTCGGCGACGGCGTCAACGATGCGCCAGCATTGACCCAGGCGGAGGTTGGATTCGCGATCGGCGCCGGTACCGACGTTGCCATGGAAAGCGCTGACGTCGTGCTCATGAAAAGCGATCCCTATGACGTGCTTGGCGCTATCGAACTGTCGCGTGCCACGCTGCGCAAGATGCACCAGAATTTGTTCTGGGCGGTGGCGTACAACGTGATTGCCTTTCCGGCGGCGGCTGGGGTTTTCTATCCACTGGTGATCAGTCCTGAAGTGGCGGCACTTGCGATGTCGGGCAGCTCGGCGTTGGTGGCAGTGAACGCGTTGCTGCTGAAACGCACGCGCCTGGAGGGCATCCGAACCGTGCGGTCCGCTACCAGCATAGATCCGCAAAGCGACTGAAGATTGCACCGTCAATTCCCTGGTCACCGCTTGACGTGTGTCGGACATACACGTTGTAGAGTCCGCGGGTAGACCGAAGAAGCGTACTCGAGGCTGGCCATGACTCCTGTAAGTTCAGTATCTTGCTGCCGCTACTGCGTTCCATCGCAGGGTGCCACCGAATTAGCGAGTTGCCGCGGCGGCATCGACACGCGCGCCGTCGGTCTGCACGAGATTGATTCGTGAGTGGCGTCGCCGAGTCAGCCACAGACACGAGCGTAGTCGCAGGGAAACCCGCGTCACGCGAGATGCTGATTGACGTATCGAAGCTCGTAGAGGCGTACCACGCCGAGCGGCCCAATCCTCGTGTTGCGGCCGAACGAGTCGCGTTCGGGACGTCGGGCCACCGGGGTTCGGCGCTTTCCAGGAGTTTCAACCAGAACCACATTCTCGCCATCAGCCAGGCCATTTGTGACTACCGACGGACACAGGAGTTCGACGGGCCACTGTTTATTGGCATGGACACCCATGCCCAGTCCGAGCCAGCGTTTGCCACGGCGCTCGAGGTGCTGGCGGCGAATGGCGTCCAGGCTATGATCGCCGGCGACGAAAAATACACTCCTACGCCCGCCATCTCTCACGCTATCTTGCAGTACAATCGCACCGGCCCAGCAGGTCTGGCCGACGGCATCGTCATTACCCCATCACACAACCCGCCCGACAGCGGCGGCTTCAAGTACAACCCACCGACCGGCGGACCGGCGAACACGTCAGTGACGGACTGGATCGAAGCCAGGGCCAACGAGCTGTTGCAACAGGACCTGGTCGGCGTGCAGCGGATGCCGATCGAAAAGGCGCTGCGTGTCAGCACAACCCATCGCTACGATTACCTCAATACCTATGTCAACGACCTCGATCAGGTCGTTGACATGGCAACAATCCGCGCCGCCGGGATCCGCATCGGGGTCGACCCCCTGGGCGGCGCCGGGGTCAACTACTGGCCGGCAATTGCGGAGCGATATGGCCTGGATCTGGACGTCGTCAATGCGGTCGTGGACCCGACCTTTAGTTTCATGACGCTGGATTGGGATGGGCAGATCCGTATGGACCCGTCGTCAGAGTACGCGATGCAACGGCTAATCGCGTTCAAGGACCACTACGACGTTGCGCTCGGCTGCGATCCTGACCATGACCGGCACGGCATCGTCGTGCCGGATGAGGGTTTGATGCCGGCAAATCACTATCTGGCGGTTGCCATCGCCTATCTTTACCGTCACCGGCCGGGCTGGCGCTTCCCCGCAGCCGTGGGCAAAACCATCGTCAGCAGCCAGATGATTGACCGGGTGGCCGAGAGTGTCGAGCGGCGCGTCTATGAAGTGCCGGTCGGCTTCAAGTGGTTCGTGGCAGGCCTCAAGGATGGATCGCTGGGGTTTGCCGGCGAAGAGAGTGCCGGGGCGTCATTCGCGCGACGTGACGGACACGTCTGGACCACGGACAAAGATGGCCTGGTGCCGGCGCTGCTCGCCGCCGAGATGACTGCGCGAAGGGGTCGAAACCCTGGCGAAGCCTATCGCGAACTGGTGCAGGCGTTCGGTGCTTGCGCCTACACCCGCATTGAAGCCCCGGCTACGGCCGCGGAGAAATCGATCATCGCCAACCTCACAGCGGAACAGGTTCAAGCGACCGAGCTCGCCGGCACAGCTGTCGACGGCGTCCTGACCCGTGCGCCGGCCAACAACGCATCCATCGGCGGCTTGAAGGTTACGACGGCACAGGGCTGGTTTGCTGCGCGTCCGTCCGGCACAGAAGCCCTGTACAAAATCTACGCCGAGAGTTTTCGCAACACGGATCACCTGCAACGTATCGTCAACGAAGCACAACATCTGATTGGCGAAGTACTCGCAGCCGCCGCAGGGTCCGGCCCGTCGGCTGCGACATCGGCAAGGAAGGCCCCGTGAGCGAGCAAATTATTGCTGACGATCTGGCTTACAGTCTGTTGCCCTTCGGCATCGAGGGTGTGGATGCGCTGGTTGAGTTGGCCCTGGATTTACGGTCCTCGTGGCATCACGGCACCGATACGCTGTGGCAGCAGCTCGATCCTGAGCTTTGGCAAGCCACCCAGAATCCCTGGGTCGTGCTGCAGACAGTCTCGCGGGAGCGGCTGGAACGCTGTCTGGCCGACGATGCTTTTCGTAAACACGTCGATAAGCTGGTCCGGAGCAGACGGGATGCGGCACGCGCCCCCGCGTGGTTCCAACAACACCATGCGCAAGCCCCGTTGAACGCCGCTGCCTATTTCAGCATGGAGTTCATGTTGAGCGAGGCGCTCCCCATCTACTCGGGCGGGCTCGGCAACGTGGCGGGCGATCAGCTGAAAGCGGCGAACGATCTCGGCGTGCCCGTGATTGGCGTGGGCTTGCTATACCAACAAGGCTATTTTCGCCAACTGATAGGCCCGGACGGCATCCAACAGGCGGCGTATCCCTACAACGATCCCGGACAGCTGCCTGTGACGCCGTTGCGCCATGCCAACGGTGAGTGGCTGCGACTGAAGCTGGACCTGCCGGGTCATTCGATCTGGCTGCGTGCCTGGCAAGCCCGGGTCGGTCGTTTGAAACTGTATTTGTTGGACACCAACGATGCGGCCAATCATCCGCCCTATCGCGGCATTACCAGCGAACTGTATGGCGGGGGATCGGAATTGCGCCTGATGCAGGAAATGGTGCTGGGCATCGGCGGTTGGCGTTTGCTGTCGACGCTCGGTGTCCAACCCGACGTCTGCCACCTCAATGAAGGGCACGCGGCACTGGTGGTGCTCGAACGCGCGCGCCAGTTCATGCTTGACACCGGTGCGAGCTTCGCTGTGGCGCTCGCCGCAACGCGCGCCGGTAACCTGTTCACCACGCACACGGCGGTGCCCGCTGGCTTCGACCGCTTCACCTCGGCGCAGATGGAGCACTGCCTGGGCACCTACGCCGAGACGCAGCTCGGTATTGCTCGCGATGAGTTGTTGGCTCTGGGCCGTCAGCGTCCCGATGACGTTACCGAGCCGTTCAATATGGCCTATCTCGCGATTCGCGGTTGCGGCGCGGTCAACGGGGTAAGCTGGCTGCACGGCCGGGTCAGCCGTCGCTTGTTCGCTGCCTTGTTTCCGCGCTGGGCCGAGCCGGAAGTGCCGATCGGACACATCACCAATGGTGTGCACACACCGACCTGGGATTCCGCGCAGGCGGACGCCTTGTGGACCGAGGCCTGCGGCCAGGAACGCTGGCTGGGCACCACCGAAGCGCTGGGGCGCGACATCTGCTGTGTCTCGGATGCGGAGCTTTGGCAGTTCCGCAGCGCCGCCAGCGCAGCGCTGGTTGATTACGTTCGCGAGCGTCTGTCGCAACAACGGGCTGCCGCCGGCCCGACACCGAATGCGATCGAGAGCGGCGCGCAGCCGCTCGATCCGGGGACGCTCACCATCGGCTTCGCGCGCCGTTTTGCGACCTACAAGCGACCGGACCTGCTGCTGCACGATCCGGCGCGATTGTTGAAGTTGCTCACGGACCCCGAGTGCCCGGTGCAACTGGTCATTGCCGGCAAGGCGCATCCGGCAGACGCCGCCGGGCAGGCGCTGATCCGGCGCTGGATCGAATTCGCACAGTGGCCCGACGCGAAGGATCGCGTGGTCTTTCTCAGCGACTACGACATGCACATGGCTGAGCATCTGGTGCAGGGCGTTGACGTCTGGCTCAACACGCCGCGACGGCCGTGGGAAGCCAGCGGCACGAGCGGCATGAAGGTGTTGGTGAACGGTGGGCTCAATATCTCCGAACTGGATGGCTGGTGGGCGGAAGCCTACACGCCGGAGGTGGGCTGGGCGCTGGGCGACGGTCAGGAACACGGTGACGATCCGGCCTGGGATGCGACTGAGGCCGAAGCGCTTTATGACCTTCTGGAACACAAGGTCGCTCCAGAATTCTACCAGCGAGACGAGCACGGCATCCCGCGCGCCTGGGTGGCGCGCATGCGCAACAGCATGGCGGAGTTGACGCCGCGGTTTTCCACCAATCGCACGGTACGCGAATACACCGAACGCTATTACCTACCGGCTGCCGCCGCGTACCGCGCCCGCGCGGCGAATTCGGGGCAGTTGGCGGAGAGCATCGTGAACTGGCGTCGCCGGCTGGACGATCACTGGCCGACCCTGCAATTCGGCGAACTCACCGTTGCAACGAGCCACGAGCAGCACGACTTTTCGATTGAGCTCGATCTGGGCGAGTTGGGTGCGGACGATATCACGGTCGAACTTTACGCCGAGCCGCAGGAGGACCAGGCACCGGTGCGTGTACCCATGACACCCGGTGAGACGTCGAACGGTACCGACAAGCGTTGGCTGTACGCCGCCTCGGTACCCGCCGAACGACCACCCGAGCACTACACAGCACGAGTGGTGCCGCGGTATCCCGACGTGGCGGTGCCGCTGGAAGCGCTGCCTATCCTTTGGCAGCGATGAGCGCGGCAGGACAGACAAGAAGGGGCTACTGACAATGCAAGACTACATCGCCCATTCGGGTACCTGGGCCTTGGCGCTGATCATGATCGTAATCGCCTCCTGGCTGCTGTATCGCTTCCTGGCGCCGAAGAGCTGGCGGGAGTGGGCAAGCGCCGGTCTGGTGCAGGCCTTCATCATCGCCCTGTACGCGGAAATGTACGGCTTCCCGCTGACGATTTATCTGCTGGTCCGCTTCTTTGGCATGGACAGAATCAATCTGAACGCCAATTTGTGGTCGACATTACTCGGTATGGGTGAGACCGGCATGATGATCGCGATGCTGCTGGGCTACGGCCTGCTGTTTATCGGCATCGGCCTGTTTATCCAGGGGTGGCGCGAGCTCTACCGCGCACGCAAGGAAAACCGGCTCGCAACGGATGGCCTGTACGGCCTAGTGCGCCATCCACAGTACTCGGGACTGTTTCTCGCATTATTCGGCGAGGGGGTCGTGCATTGGCCGACCGTGTTTTCCATTACCGTGTTTCCGTTGATCGTCGTGGCTTACGTGCTGCTCGCACGACGCGAGGAGAAAAAAGTGATCGCCGAGTTCGGCGATGCGTACCGCGCCTATCGGCGCCAGGTACCGATGTTCTTTCCGCGTGCGGGCCAGTGGAAGCAACTCATTGCGCGCTCCAATATTTCAGAGCCAGGACGCCATGACCGTCCAGGATGAGGCTTGTCGACGGTGTCGGTGACCACGGCAGGCTAACGTCGCGCTTGACTTGAGTCCGGCATACAGGTCCTAAAGTTACCAAGAATCGCACGGCTTGCGCGCAACCTTTCCGGCAACCAGGAGTCTCACGATGCAAACCGAACGCTTGTCCATTCGCGGCATGACGTGCAGTGGCTGCGTGAATACGGTGACCCGCGCTCTGCGCACGATTGATGGCGTCCACGATACCGATGTCTCGCTCGAATCGGGCACGGCGGTCGTACAGTTCGACCCGGCGTCGATTTCGATCGAGGACCTGGGCCTCGCCGTGCGGCACGCGGGCTACGACACCACAGGCGAGCCCGGTCCGCCGCAATCCGACCGTCGTTGTTGCTGCGGATAGCGCTAATCGATCATCCTCTGTTGCGGTCGGCGCCGCGCTGCGAGCCGCATCACTATCACGAGTCTCGATGATCCAGAGGATGGCGCTGCGTTTCCAGTGGCCAGTAACGACGCATCGCGAGGAACGTGAACGACGTTGACCAGCCGATGAGCACCAGGCCGTTCAATGCCTCAATGCCGCTGATCACGCGCAGATGTCCATCCGGAAATACATCGCCGAGACCCAGCGATGTATACATGACCGTGGAGTAATACAGGTAGTCCATGAAGCCTTCGGCCGGTTGACCGAGAATTGTTCCCACCGCAAAGCCGCGTTCCAGGACAAAAAAGGCCCCGGCGTACAGGCTGACCTCAAGCATGTGGGCTGAGAAGGCACCGATCACCACGACCAGCACCCGCGATTGTCCGGCCGGCCTGCACCGCGGCAACAATGCCGAGGTACGACGCAAGACCTCAAAGTGAATCAGCATGGTGGCGAGCACCAGCAGAAAACTCAAGCTCATGGCGATCAGCATCAACACATCTCCTGGCTAACAATGACGGGGAAGCTCCCCCGAGGTCCTGCGCTTGACTTGTTAGTTACGTGCAGGTTTTACGCTTGCAATGCAACGACGCGGCCAGGGGTCGCACTGATTTCGATTGTCAAGGATACATGGGCGAGATTATGAGCGTAGGAGCAGCATCATGAGCACCTCAACCACACACCTCACGCACGCGTTGGAAAAAGCACCACGGGGACGGCTACAGGCGCTGCTGGCTGATTGCGGCGTGACCGTGAACGGCACCCGCGCGTTCGATATTCAGGTTCACGAGCCGCAAGCCATGCAGCGTATGCTTCGCCATGGATCGCTTGGGCTGGGTGAGTCGTACATGGACGGCCAGTGGGACTGCGAGCGTATTGATCAACTGGTCGAACGCCTGCTCCGCGGCGCCCTGAATCAACGCTTTGCGAATACGCGCGCCTCTCGCTGGCTGACCTGGGTGTCGCGTGTGCAAAACCTGCAGACACGCGCGCGGGCGCGAATCGTCGGTGAACAGCATTACGATGTGGGCAATGCATTATTCGAGTCGATGCTGGACCCGTACATGAACTACTCCTGTGCGTACTGGGAACGGGCCGAGTCGCTGGAGCAGGCGCAACTCGACAAAATGGAGCTCATTTGTCGAAAACTCGAGTTAGAGCCGGGCATGACGCTGCTCGACATTGGTTGTGGCTGGGGCGGCCTGGCCCGGTATGCCGCCGAGCAGTACGGTGTGAGCGTGGTCGGTCTTACTATCTCAAAACAGCAACACGCATGGGCGGTATCGCGTCTGCAGGATCTACCGGTCGAGATTCGCTGCCAGGACTACCGGGATGTGCGCGGCCGATTCGACCGCGTGGTATCGGTCGGCATGTTTGAACACGTTGGCTACAAGAACTACGACACGTTCTTTCGCAAGTGCCGTAGCGTGTTGCGGGACGATGGGCTCATGCTGTTGCACACGATCGGCAGCAATACATCGGTGCATTCGACGGATCCGTGGCTGCACCGGTACATATTTCCCTATGGCATGCTGCCGTCTATCGCGCAGATTGGCCAGGCTATCGAACCCTGCTTTGTGATGGAGGACTGGCACAATTTCGGGACCGACTACGATCGGACCTTGATGGTGTGGCATGAACGCGTCAATAGAGCCTGGAATGGGCTTGGCGACCGCTACGACGATCGATTTCGACGCATGTGGAATTTCTACCTGCTCGCCTGTGCGGGCGCATTCCGCGCGCGCAACGTGCAATTGTGGCAAATCGTACTCGGCAAGGGCGATCGCGCGCGCAGCTACCGACGGCCCGCACTGTCGGCTTCTGCGGTCGACCAGGCGGTTGCGCGCCGCGGCGCCACGGCGCATGACGAATCCCGGAATGCTCTCAGAGATTGATCCGCGGCGTCTGGGTTTACGTAGATCGTTCCCCGATATGCCTTGAAGGATCCACAAGAACTAGTGGCAGAAACATCTCGCTGTGCGTCTTTGATCAATGCAGTCTTTGCGTTCGATCGACGATGCGAACGCTTATTGCGGCTTTATTCGCTACTTAGGTCGGACACCGAATGCGCCGGTAGCGTAATCACGAACTGTGTACAGCCGTTGTCAGACACGACATCGATTCGCCCATCGTGCGCGTTGACGATCGACTTGACGATGGCGAGCCCCAACCCGACACCTTCATCGCTTTGTTGACGGGACCGATCGATGCGATAGAAGCGATCGAACAATCTCGGCAAATGCTCCGCGGGTATCGTCGGACCTGGGTTGGCGATAGAAATGCGGGTTTCACCGGTCTCGGTCACATTGAGGTTGACGCGAATCGTGGCGCCCGGCGGCGAGTGACGGATAGCGTTTGACAGCAGATTGCTCAAGGCCCGTCGTAGCATCCGACGGTCGCCGGTGGTTTTGGCGGTACCCGTTAAGTCCAACTTCACATCACACTCATCTGCCCAACCCTCGTAGAATTCGAACAAGTCGTGGAACTCGTTCGTCAGCTCAAACTCGGCAATGCTTCCTTCCTGCTGACGATTGTCCGATTGCGCGAGAAACAGCATATCGCCAACCATCTGCGCCATACGCTGATATTCTTCCATGTTCGAATAGAGTATTTCGCGGTACTCATCGGCTGTGCGGGCGCGGGACAGACCCACCTCAGTTTGGGTCATCAGATTCGCTATGGGCGTACGCAGCTCATGAGCAATATCGGCATTGAAATCCGAGAGTCGGTGAAAGGCCTCATCCACACGCTCCAGCATCTCATTAAAGGAGATGGCCAGTTCAGTGAGTTCGGCCGGCACGTCATCCGGCGACAGGCGAACGGCCAATTCATCCGCTCGGATATGGCGGATTTGCTCGACGATGCCATGCAGCGGAACATGCCCCTGGCGCACTGCAATCCAGCCCATCAGGCTCATGAGCGCAATGCTTCCCACGATCAGTAACGATAGGTTGCGGCGGAAGCTCGCGAGAAACCGCACATGGTCATCGATTGGTACGGCAACCGCAAAAGCATACGGTCCGCTGGTAGTTTCCGCACGCTTGTACACGGACTCGGTTAGCACGCGGTAGCTGCGATCGGCGTCGTTCCATGCGCGTACGCTGTTGGCTGCGGACCCATTGGGTACCGGACGAAGGACAGCGGACAGGTCCGGGCCTTCGCTTGCGTAGAGGGCCTTCCCATCGGGTCCAGCGACATACAGCGAGGCGTCATGGTGCCCAACCAGGATATCGGCGAATCGCGGTTCGAGGAACGTAATGTCTTGCGGCGTACGGATTTCCAATAACGCTGCTTGAACGGCATCTGCAATGACCACGAGTTCGTCGCCGTCTTGCTCTTTGAAGTGATTTTCCGTCGACTGGACGATGACCCAACCGAAAGCCGAGAAGGCGATGGCCGCGGAGATGCTGAACAGCAGTGTCAGACGTAGAGCAAGCGATAACGGACGGCGCACAGTGGGTTCAAGTCCCGTCATTGGATTCGAGCATGTAGCCCATACCGCGCACCGTGTGGATCAACTTGCGCTCGAACGCATCGTCGATCTTGGCCCGCAACCGGCGAATCGCCACATCGATGACGTTCGTGTTGCTATCGAAGTTCATGTCCCAAACCTGGGAGGCGATCAGGGAGCGGGGCAGCACCTCGTTTTGATGGCGTATCAGCAATTCCAGCAGCGCAAACTCCTTGGCCGTGAGTGAGATGCGCTGCCCGGCCCGCGTCACCCGTCGACGCATCAGGTCGAGTTCAAGGTCGGCCACTATTAGACTCGTTTCGATCGCGGGAGCCGCCCCGCGCCGCAGCAGCGTCCGCACGCGCGCCAGCAACTCAGCGAAGGCAAACGGTTTGATGAGATAGTCGTCGGCACCCAATTCCAGTCCCTTGACGCGATCATCGACGCCGTCGCGGGCGGTAAGAAACAACACGGGAACCGTGTTTCCGGCATCGCGCATCGCTTCCAGTATTTTCCAACCGTCAATGCGCGGCAGCATCACGTCGAGGATCACTAAATCGTACGACTCGGTCATGGCCCGGTGATGGCCATCCAGGCCGTTGCGGGCGAGATCGACCATGAAACCGGCTTCGCTCAGGCCCTGGCGAAGATATTCACTGATTTTGGTCTCGTCTTCGACGATCAGTATTTTCATACACGGTGTGCCTATTGCGTGGTGCGTCAGGCGCGGCGAACTCCGCGTATCACCCCACTCCTTGACCCAGACTACTCCTCGCCGGCTGGCACCAACATGACGCCATCATTACGACATTGTAATGGTTATGTCACGTTTGAGTCAGGGCTCGCTGGCTAGAGTGTGAACAGGCTAGCTGCCGGGCGGCGTGTTAGGCCGGCGAGTGATCCGGGGCGCACTCAATCCGCGGCATGGCGATTCCCTGGGCCATTGGTGCCGAAGAACTGGATCGGTTCGACGTGCTTCGCCCCCGGTGATCGGCCGGGCTCGTGGCCAGGCTGTGCATGTCACTGGGAGCGGCCGAAAAACAACGTGGCGTTCAAGTCTCAATCAAGAAACCGCGAGGGACAACATGCTTAACCAATCAACCAAGCCTTTAGGCTCGTTACATGTGGGAGAATTGGCCCGCAAGGCCAACGTGACACCCGCCGCCGTTCGATATTATGCGCGTACCGGACTGATTCATCCCGGCCGCGAACCCGACAATGGCTATCGGTGTTTCTCCGGAGGTGATGTTCGGCGGATCGCGTTCATTCGGCGGGCTCAAGCGCTCGGTCTCACTATCGGCGACATCAAGGCCATTCTGGATGCTGCGGACCAGGGTGAGGTGCCCTGTGATGAGGTGAAGACAATGGTGGAGCGACGGCTTACGCGGGTCAGAGACCATATCGCCGAGCTTGAAGCGAAGGAAGCGCGTATCCGCCGTGCGATTTCAGCGTGGGAGACAATGGACGAGCCGACACCCGTCGATGGAGAACTGTGCCCGCTCATCGAACGTCTGGATCGGCATAACGGCGAAGCACGGATCCAAGCACGTCGGCAACAGTCAACCGCAAACGGCGCTGGTCATCGGGGCGCTGGTCATCGGGTACGCATCAGTGACAACGCCGCGGGTGCGTCGGCTTGAGGGAAGGCCAACGCGAGCGTGATCGTTGAGGCGACAAAGCCGGACTCAGAACGACCGTAAATTGAACGGGTCAAATTTCGGCGGCATCCGATAGAGTTCGACCACAAGATCCTTTGTTTGAAGGAAGGGACGCCGCTGGGAAAAGTTGGAGGATCAAACGCAACACGCGATACGTGAACCCGCCAGAGACCCGCGTGATCCCGTTGTGCCCACCGTTGGATCGCGATCGAATCGGGACCGACGCCGGACCAAGAGACCTTATGGACGCGATCCAATCCACGTATTCGGAACTCAATCAATCTCCGGGCCTCGAGAACTACAACACGTTCTTGAGCGACAACGCGCTGCGCGCGGCTCTGCGGCGTGAGGGTGCCGGTTGGGCTACGGATGAACTGACCGTTTACGGCGCATTGACGGGGCGCGGCGAATTCATTCGCCTGGGATTTCAAGCGAATGAATATCGACCGCGATTGAGCACCCATGACGCCAAGGCACGTCGCGTTGATCTGGTGGAATACCATCCCGCCTACCACGAACTCCTCGGTGGTGCGATCCGTCACGGGCTACATTCACGACCTTGGACTGAGCAACGAGCGGGCTCGCACGTGGCGCGCGCTGCGTTCAATTATTTGCAGACGCAGGTAGAGGCAGGCCACGGCTGTCCGCTGACGATGACGTTTGCGGCAATGCCGACGCTCAGAAAACAGCCGAAACTGGCGGCGCTGTGGGAGCCGTTGGTGACGGCGCGTGAGTACGATCCGCGCAATGTGCCGGTGAGCGAAAAACCGGGGGTCACCATTGGTATGGCCATGACGGAGAAGCAGGGCGGATCGGACGTGCGCGCGAACACAACGCAGGCAACGCCGCTTGCATCGGCGGGGCCGGGCGAGCGCTACGTGCTCCGGGGTCACAAGTATTTCGTTTCCGCGCCGATGAGTGATGCCTTTCTGGTGCTGGCGCAAGCACCGGGTGGACTATCTTGTTTCCTGCTGCCGCGTTGGCTGCCCGACGGCACCAAAAACGCCATCGAGCTGCAGCAACTCAAACGCAAAATGGGCAACGTCTCCAACGCGTCGGCGGAAGTGGAGTTGCGGGATGCCCATGCTTGGTTGGTGGGCGATGAAGGGCGCGGTGTCGCGAATATCCTGGAGATGGTCGCGCTTACCCGGTTCGATTGCATGGTGGCCTCCGCAGCGGGTATGCGCCAGGCGGTGGCACAGGTGACGCATCATGCGGCGTATCGACAGACCTTTGGCAAGCGCCTGGATCAGCACCCATTGATGCAGAACGTTCTGGCGGATCTGGCCATGGAGTCGGAGGCCGCGCTGGCGTTGAGCTTTAGAACGGCGCGTGCATTAGATCACTTGGCAGACGATAGCGAAGCCGCGCTGTTTCGGCTGTTGACGCCGATCGGTAAATACTGGGTTTGCAAACGAGCCCCGGCACATGCGTATGAGGCCATGGAATGTCTGGGTGGTAGCGGCGCCATCGAAACGTCAATCCTGTCGCGGCTCTACCGGGAAGCCCCGATCAACGCGATTTGGGAGGGAAGCGGCAATATCCAGTGCCTGGATCTGTTTCGCGCCATTCAGCGTCAACCCGATGGATTGGACGCCGTGATCGAGGAGCTGAATGCGGCGGCGGGGATGAACGACCTATACGATCGCCACCGCCGGCACCTGGGCACGCTACTGATGAGCGCCAGACAGCATAGCGATGCACCCAGGTCGGTCTATGAAGGACGTCAGCTGATGCAGTCACTGGCACTCGGCTTACAGGCAAGCCTGCTGTTGCGCGGCGACAACGCCGCGGTGGCCGAGGCTTTCTGCCAGGGGCGTTTGTCCTCAGGTGCCTCGGGATTGTTCGGTGCGTTGCCGCAGGGCGTGCCGAGTGCGGCGATTATCGAGCGTGCCCGGCCGCTGCTGTCCGCCAAACAAGAGCCGTCGGCGGTGGCGGTCGAGCCCGACACGCCGCCGCCTCACGGAGTCGCAGGACGCTGCGGGAACCGGGACTGAATTGCCTCAGCGATTGGCCTTGACCTGGCAGTAGGGTACAGCTTGCACAATAGCCATTACGGTTGGCGCTCGGATGCCATCGAGCGCCGAGCCATCATTGCAAGATTTTTTGAGAGTCACGACATGGCCACGCAGCGCGGCGCGCCCGACCTGAGTCAGATACCCCTACCACGCGGGATCGTCCCGCTGGCGATCGCCGGCGCACTGGTAGTGTGGCTGCTGTATTCAGCCCTGTTTACCGTGCCGGCCGAATCCGTGGGTGTGATTCAGCGCTTTGGGCACTACCACAGTGAGGTTGAGCCCGGCTTGCACATCAAGTGGCCATTCGGCATTGACCGGGTCACTTTGGTGCCCGTGAAACGGCAGCTGAAAGAGGAGTTCGGCTTCAGTACGCCGGGCGCCACATTTGGCGATCAGGCGTCCGCACCCAACCAGTGGGTACTCGAGACCACCATGGTCACCGGTGACCTCAACACCGCTTTGGTCGAGTGGATCATTCAATTTCGTATCGAGGTGCCATTCGATTTTCTGTTCAATGTTCGCGATCCGGGTGACACGCTCCGCGATGTGTCCGAATCAGTGATGCGCGAAGTCATCGGCGACCGAACGGTCGATGAAGTGCTCACGATTGGGCGCCAGGACATCGAATCCACCGCCCAAGTCAAGCTCCAGGACGTGGTAAACAAGTACGAAATGGGGCTTCGGATCGACCAGATTCAGCTGAAGAACGTCAATCCTCCGGAGCCCGTGCAGGAATCATTCGACCGGGTGAACGAAGCGCAGCAAGAACGTGAGCGGATGATCAACGATGCACGCGGTGAATACAACAAAGCGGTGCCGCGCGCACGCGGTGAAGCCGATCAGGGCATTCAGGCGGCGGAGGGCTATGCCATCCAGCGAGTGAACAAAGCCGAGGGCGACGTGCAACGATTCAACGCGTTGCTGGCCGAGTACCTCAAAGCCCCCGAGGTCACCAAACGACGGCTGTACCTGGAGACCCTGAATGAGGTGCTACCACGGGTGGACGCCAAGGTCATCGTTGATGAATCGGCGTCCTCGGTCTTGCCGCTGTTGCAGTTGGACACCGCGAAGTCGAGGGTCGAGCAATGAAAAGTCTGAACATGGCGTCCGCGGTGATCCTGGTGTTGCTGGTGCTGGCCGGCATCGTGGCGAGCCAGGCGCTCTACACCGTGGATGAAACAGAACGCGTCATCATTACTCAATTTGGTCGACCCGTCGGCGACGTTATCGATGAGGCCGGCTTGAAAATGAAGGTGCCGTTTATCCAAACCGTAAATCGAATCGAGAAACGTATTCTCGTTTGGGACGGCTCGGCCAACGACATGCCCACCAAAGACAAACTCTACATCACGGTGGACACCTTCGGTCGGTGGCGTATCAAAGACTCCTTGCAGTACTTTTTGCGCCTGCGCGATGAGCGCAGTGCGCAATCACGCCTCGAAGATATTCTCGGTAGCGAAACCCGCAATGCCGTCGCGAAACACGAACTCATCGAGATTGTGCGTACCAGCAAAGACCGATCGCCCGAAGTTGACCCGATGCTGGCTGACGTGGATATCAGTACGCTGCTGCCGATCACCAAAGGCAGACAGAGTATCGAAGCAGACATCTTTGATGCGGCGTCCGGTAAGTTGGCCGAATTTGGCATCGAGCTGCTGGACATCCGCTTCAAGCGGATCAATTACAACGAGAGTGTGCGGCAGAAGATTTACGCGCGCATGATCAGTGAACGCGATCAAATCGCTGAGCGGTTTCGATCGGAAGGCGCTGGTGAGGCCGCCCGCATCAACGGAGACAAAGAGCGTGATTTGCAGAAAATCACCTCCGAGGCCTATCGCAAAATTCAAACAATACAAGGCCAAGCGGATGCCAAAGCCACCGATATTTATGCGCGTAGCTACAATCAGTCACCAGCGGCTGCCGACCTGTATGAATTTGTGAAGACTCTGGAAACGTATCAATCGGTGATCGACTCGAACACCACGCTGGTATTGTCAACCGACAGTGACCTGATGCGACTCGTCAAGACGATGGGGGCGGCAGAGTGACCGGTACGGCGTTGCCCGTGACCGTCAGAATCGGTCACTGCAGTCGTTTAACGACGCTAAACGAGCGATAGAGGCAGCGTGCAGCCCGCATGCCGTTGCTGCCCCTGACGTTACTGCGTGGCGCTAAATATCGCGGATTCGGTTGCTCTGTTGGGCCAGCCGGATGGTTTCGTGTTGCTCCATCTCCAGTAACGATTCGATCAAGTCCCGTGCCTCCGGTATCTCGGCTCTGCCCAACAGGTAACGATACAGCTCCGTTACCTGGTTGTGCAGATCAAATACCGATTGGTATATCTCCTCGAAGGTCATGCTCGCATAGGGCGCGTCACACGCCCGATGGGGGTCAATCGGTTCATGCTTGAGATAATCGTACACCCACGTATTTAACGCCTTTGGGTCGGCGCGCTTCTCGAAGCCTTCGACGATTTTTTCCAAATTCGATTCGTGTTCGGCCAGATAAGTCAGAAGCCACTGAGCCTGAAGCCGCTCGGCGTGTGTCGAGCAGTGCGACAGACACTCGGCCAGGCGATGGTGAAGCGCTCGAGTCCAATCGATAAGATCCGCAAAGGTTGTCACTTTCATCGTACGCAGTTTCTCCACACAGGTTGCGGCGTAAGTCTAGCGGTGTATCCAAGGTACAGGTCAACGTGTTCTGCGCGTCGCCGCGGGATTTCCGATTGGAGTGCGGCGAAAACCGCCGATTCTCGCGGTATCCCACGGGTGCCTACGCAGTATTACGTATGGAACGTGTTGTCACGGTTGAGATACTGACCGTGCAGTAGTGGGTTATCCACGACCACCAACGGAACGGCACGCCACATGACCCTATTGGCCAGCATCAGACACCAGCATCGCTCGGCGGCCGTGCTCAGCGTGATGGTGCTGGCGTGGTTCGGAATCCTCGTCACGCCCTGTGCGACAACCTTCGCTGCGGTTGCACCGCCGGCGGAATTGGCGGCTGCCCCGCACGATGACTGCCCGAATGCCGACGCGCAGGCGCCAATGTCCGAGGCGGATTGCTGTTGCGATCTGGGCGCCGTTCTGACAGCTCGAAAGCCAGAACTGCCCAAGCTCGACCTGAATTTGGCCCTACCGGTCGCACCTGATGTGCTGAGACCGGTGGTGTTGGTTGACGGCGCGCCTCCACTACCGACGACACTGCGACACAGAGCCGCACCGCCAGTCTATCTCTTGACGGAACGCCTGCGCATTTAGGCCACCTTCAGTGCAACCACTGCCGCCACAGGGCGGATGAGAGTGACAGGGCTTAGACCTGCCGTTCAGCTACCCATTGAAGGAGTCCCAAATCATGTCAACCCAATCCTTGTCGGCACCACCGTACGGCGCATTGCACGTTGCCGACGTTGCCAAACGCGCCAATGTAACCCCCGCGACCGTTCGCTATTACGCGCGGTCCAAGTTGTTAAGTCCAAGACGTGACCCGGAAAATGGCTATCGTTGTTTTTCATTGGCCGACGTACATCGCGTCGAGTTTATCCGCCAGGCGCAAGCGCTCGGACTTACGATTGGTGACATCAAGGGCATCCTCGAAACCGTGGATCGGGGTGCGACGCCGTGTGACGAGGTCAAGTCGCTCGTCAAGCGGCGGCTTGAGCGCGTACAAACGCAGATCGCTGAATTGCAAGCAACGGAAGCCCGTATGACCAAGGCAGTCAGGCTGTGGCGGACCATGGACGAGCCGGTGCCGCAGGACGGGGAATACTGCCCCCTGATTGAGCGGGTCGAGGTCGAGATCTGCGGCAGTCCGGATAGCGCCCGGCGTCAGACGCGCCGAAACCCACAACCAACCCCCTGTCATTGTCCACAGCCCAGCGAGGCGAGTCGACAGGCCTTGTCTGACTAGCACCCGCAAGCTCTGCTGGCGCTGATCAGCATGAGCTTGCCCATCGCCGCCGTGTCCGCCGAATCTTGACCTTGATGTTGGGTACAGGTTGCAGACTGACGGCACGGTGATCTGCTAGGCCCACACGACTCAGGGATTCGACGTGACGGTGGAGTTCCCCCGCCACGGGTACGGTACGTCTATCGGAAAACCAATACGGGTCGGCGTATCCGTTGGTTTTTCGCAGCCGTCCTGAGGCGCCGGCGCAGCTGCGGACCGCGTCGGCGCGGCATGTATTGCGTCCGGATTCACTAATCTTACGGACCACACCCCACCACGCCTTGCTGTTGATCTTGACGACACGACGAAAAAGGAGACTCATGCCACAACAACACCGACCAGGACGTCGCCAATTCTTGAAAAGTGCCGGCGCAGCGGGCGTCGTATTGGCCTTTGATGCGTGGATACCCGCCTGGGCGAGAAACACGGCGGTCACGCGATCCGAACCCGCCGATGCGCAATCAGCACTGGTCTTCGATCTGGCCATTCGCGAACAGGCGTTCGATATCGCCGGTGGTCGAGGCAATGCCATGACCATCAACGACAGTGTGCCGGGACCGCTACTGGAATGGTACGAAGGGCGGGACGTGGTGCTGAATGTCACCAATCACATGCGCCACTCCACGTCGATTCATTGGCACGGCATCCTGTTGCCGTTCGAGATGGACGGTGTGCCGGGCGTCACCTTTCGCGGCATTGAGCCGGGCACCACGTTCCAGTATCGCTTTCCGGTCAAACAAAGCGGCACGTACTGGTACCACAGTCATTCCGGCCTGCAGGAGCAGTCCGGTGTCTATGGCCCGCTGGTCGTACATCCGCAGACTGCGGATCCCATGCATTACGACCGCGACTACGTCGTAATGCTCTCGGACTGGACGTTCGAGGACCCGCATGACGTAATGGCCAAGCTCAAGAAAATGAGCGACTACTACAACTACCAGCAGTTCACGCTGACGGATTTGTATGGCAAGCCCCGAATGTCGCGAAGTGAGGCCTGGTCGCAGAAACTCGCCTGGGACCGCATGCGCATGATGCCGACGGACATTGCCGACATCACCGGCGCCACCTACACCTACCTGATGAACGGGTTGCATCCGGCTGGCAACTGGACTGGCCTTTTCGAGCACGGTGAGCGTGTGCGTCTGCGTTTCATCAATGGTTCGGCGATGTCGTACTTCAACGTCCGCATCCCCGGACTGCCAATGACCGTGGTGGCCGCAGACGGCCAGAACGTCAAGCCCGTCGAGACCGATGAGTTTCAGATCGGGGTTGCCGAGACCTATGACGTCATTGTCGAGCCCGGAACCGACCAAGCTTATACCGTGATGGCGGAGTCCATGGATCGCAGCGGTTATGCCGCCGGCACTCTGGCGACCCGGCCCGGTCTTCGTGCCCCTGTTCCCCCGCTTCGCGAGCGACCGCTATTGACGATGGTGGACATGGGCATGGACATGGCGGACATGGACGGCATGGATCACGCCGCGATGGGTGCGATGAACAGCGCCGGCGGGAGTGGGCAGGATTCGAGCCACGGCATGGCCCACGGCGACCATGGCGCCGGCGCCAACATGGTCATGCAAGGCTCGACCGGACCGATCATTGCGCGCCACGGACCGGATACCCACGGCCCGGGCAACATCAGTGTCGCCCAGGTGCAGCGCGACCGGCTCGGCGAACGCGGCACGGGCCTCGCCGAAGTCGAACACCGGGTGCTGGTCTACAACGACCTTAAACGACTGGACGATGACTATGACGATCGGCCACCGGCACGAGAAATCGAATTGCATCTGACAGGCCACATGGAGCGTTACATGTGGTCCTTCGACGGCAAGCAGTTCCACGAAGTGGACGGACCGATCGAGTTTCACTACGGCGAGCGGCTGCGGCTGATCATGGTGAACGACACCATGATGAATCATCCGATTCATCTGCACGGCATGTGGATGGAGCTCGACAACGGGCACGGTCGGGAGATTCCGCGCAAGCACACCATCAATCTGATGCCGGCGGCTCGGGTCTCGGCCTTGATTACCGCCGATGCGCCGGGCCGTTGGGCGTTTCATTGTCATCTGCTCTATCACATGGACATGGGTATGTTCCGTGTGGTCCGCGTCAGCTAGGGAGGCCATCATGAGACGACGACATCTATTGGCCGCCGCAGCGCTCCTCGCGAGCCCATGGGCGTGGGGCTACGAACCGGCCGGCACGCCCGAGGACTGGCCCAATCCGATTCCGGACCAGAAACCCTTCTGGATGGTCTTGAGCGATCGTCTCGAGACGCGCTTTGCCGACGAGGTCGATACCTACGTCTGGGACTTGCAGGGGTGGTACGGCGGCGATTTCAATCGCCTGTGGATCAAGACCGAGGGCGAGGGTGAACAAGGCAAGTCGCCGGAAAGTGCTGAGCTGCAGGCACTCTTCAGCCGGCGATTCGCCCCGTTCTGGGACTGGCAGCTCGGCGTGCGTCACGATTTCGAGCCGAATCCGTTCCGCAGCCATCTGGTACTCGGCCTACAGGGCGTCGTGCCCTACGAATTCGAATGGGACAGCGCGTTGTTCGTCAGCGACGAAGGCGATGTCACGGCGCGCATTGAGGCAGAGTACGACCTCAGGATCACGCAGCGCCTGATCGTGCAGCCGCGCCTCGAACTGAATGCGGCGGGCTCCGACATTCCCGAACTGGGGCTCGGCAGCGGTCTCAACAGCACGGAGCTGGGTATTCGGTTGCGCTATGAGTTCAAGCGCGAATTCGCACCCTACATCGGTGTGTCCTGGGAAAAACTCTACGGCGATACCGCCGATTTCTCGCGACTCGACGGCGAACCGACGTCGGTGACGTCGCTGGTCATCGGCATTCGCGCTTGGTTTTAGTACATTGACACAGAGGGAGGCACAAGGAGAGGAGATCCAAAATGCGTGAATACTTGGCCCAAGCCCGATATGTTGCGACGATGATCACCGGAAACTACCGCGGCGGACCGCCATGAGTCCCCTCGCGCAATACGCTATCTTGTTCGGGTTGATGCTCAGTACTGTCGGACTGGTGGTTCCCTGGGCTAAGTATCGGCGGCAAAGCACCCTCGCTCTCCGACAATCAATACGCCACTAGCGTGGCATAAGGCGCAGAGCGCACGACGAACAGTAAAGTATCAATCGCATGAGCAGTACATACGAATCGGGGAGCCTTAGCCTGACCGCCACGGTAGCCATGGGCACTGGGGTCATGATCGGCGCCGGAATTTTCGCACTCACCGGACAGGTCGCCGAGTATGCCGGCGATCTGTTTCCATTGGCCTTTCTGCTCGCCGCGATCATCAGCGGCTTCAGTGCCTACACCTATATAAGAGTCACGAGCAAATACCCGTCTGCCGGCGGGATCGCGATGATCCTTGAGAAGGCCTACGGCAATACCATGATGACCGGCGCCTGTGCGCTGTTGATGGCCTTCTCGATGATCATCAACGAAAGCCTGGTGGCGCGAACCTTCGGCACTTACACTCTGCAATTGTTCAGAGTGGACAACCCCGCCTGGCAGGTGCCGGTGCTTGCCGTCGGCCTGATCGTGCTCGCTTTTCTGGTCAACATCGCCGGCAACAAGCTGATCGGTGCCATTTCGAAGATCACCGCGGCGATCAAGATTTTCGGGATTCTAGGGTTTGCGCTTGCAGCGCTATGGGCGGCAGGCTGGTCATTCCAGCCGGCCGCGGGTGGGCTGGCCGATAATACGTCCGCTACCGGCTTTCTGGCCGGCGTGGCGCTCGCCATTCTGGCTTACAAAGGCTTCACGACGATCACGAACAGTGGCGGCGAGGTGGAGAATCCGCACAAGAACGTGGGGCGGGCGATCATGATCTCGCTCGTCATTTGTGTCGTGGTGTACATGCTGGTGGCACTCGGTGTCGGCTCTACTTTGACCGTCGATCAAATCGTGAAGGCCAAGGATTACTCCCTGGCAGAAGCATCCCGGCCGGCGCTCGGCGATTACGGTGTCTGGTTTACCGTCGCCATCGCCATTGTGGCGACCTCATCCGGCGTGCTGGCAAGCATTTTCGCCGTGTCCCGAATGCTTGCCATGTTGACGGACATGAACATCATTCCGCACCGCCACTTCGGCATGCCCGGGGATATTCAGAAGCATACGCTGGTTTACACGGTGGTGACTGCAGCGTTTCTGGCGGCGTTTTTCGATCTAAGTCGCATCGCCTCGCTGGGTGCGATCTTCTATCTGGTCATGGACATTGCCATTCACTGGGGGGTCTTGCGACATCTGCGTGAGGATGTGCAAGCGAAGGCTTGGGTGCTCATGTCCGCCATTGCAATGGACGCGGCGGCGCTGGTTGCATTCTTGATCATCAAAGGCGCCGCCGACCCGATGATCGTGGTGATTGCCGTTGCCGCGATTGCGGCGATATTTGTCTTTGAGAGGTTCTACCTGGCGCGGCGCCGCAGCGTCGAGCCGGCGCACGAGACCGGCGCGCATGGTCACTGACTCCGTCCTGTACAACGCAGCAGACACGTTGAGTCGTCGGAAGAGAACGCTGCGATTGCGCGCAACCGGCACATGAACAGCCTGCACCGTCGTGGTTATCGCGTTGCCATTAGCGTTTGTTCGTTAGCCACTGACGGTACAACGGCGGCAGAACGGTCAAGTGGTCTTCCACCGCAGCAACACCGGCGACCGATTCCGTCGCGATACGAATTTCGTCTTTCTGCGCCTCGGAAAGCGCCGTCCCCCACAGATGGACAACGCGATCGGAAACCGTCGCGTTCAGTGAGGCCAGCCCTACCCCCGCTTCGTTGCGCAGCCGGTTCAATACGGCCGCACGAAGTTCGCGATCGTCCTCGCTGGGCGGTGACGTCGGATCTGCAGACGCCAAGCCATGCAGCAAATTCGCGCGGCTCACAATGCCAACAACGCTGGAATGACGGAGGACCGGTACCCGCTTGATACGGTGTGCCTCCAGCAGATTGGCGATGTCCGCCACGCTGGTGTCTTCTTCCACCGTCACGACCGATCGCGTCATGACGTCCCTGGCAAGATGACCGTGCGATTTCACATAGTCGGTAGCGCGCTCATCTTCATCGCCCAAGGCCGCAAGCCACCAGGGCGGCGCCCGGTCGGTCTGCGTTTCAACACGACGCACGAGATCCCCCTCGCTCACGATCCCGACGAGGCGTTCCTTCGCATCGACGACAGGCACGGCGCTGATGCGCCACTTTAGCAAGGTGGTTGCGATTTCGGGCACCGTAGTGTCTTCGCTGACTGAAATCACGTTGGGCGTCATGACATCTTGCGCTTTCACTGCATCCTCCTTGGGGGTCCACCGTTTTTTCCTGGCGGAGAGTTCGCTTTGGCTGTAACTTCTTATGGCCTGGTTAGAGCCGGCCAGTGATCAATGTCGGGACTCTTCGGGCCACGCCGCGATCAATTTCGCAATGCCACGGCCTGTGGGCGCCCCTCGCGGCAACGATTCCCATTCGTGAATGAAGCGCGTTAAGCGGTGCTCAACCCGTTTCAGCGCTCTTATTCTTTTTCGCAATGCGCCAAGACGTGCTTGAAACAACGCAACGATCTCCGGATGTGATACGCGAGATTTGTGTGCAGCCCTGATTATCGTCTGCACATCATTGATGGACATCCCCAGCGCGCGGGCGTCGCGGATGAACAGCAGTTGGGTATAGTCCTCCTCGTTGAACAGTCTGTACGAGGATCGATGATCGCGAGTCGGCGTCAGAAGTCCCAATCGTGTGTAGTAGCGGACGGTTTCCGGTGAGACGTCCGCTCGTCGCGCAATATCGATGACGCGCATGTCGGTCAATCCTGTGTCGGCATCCTTTACGCATCGTAAAAGGTATGTGCTGCATATAGGTCAATCATTGTCCAGGACATTACGCGGCTAGCCAGCGCCTAGGGTTGATCGTCAACGATGACGACGGACTTCGGCCGGTCGGTCGAAAACAGCGCCGACGGCGCAAAACCGAACATGCGGCGAAACGCGTGACTCATATGCGCAGAATCCGAGAATCATGCGGCATGAGCCGCCTCGGTCAGACTGGAACCCTTGAGCGCGTCTTCTATGACGGCCCGCAATCGCGACCAAACGATGAAACGGCGAACCGGTACACCCAAATCGCGCTTGAACAAGTGGCGCAAGCGGCTGGGTGACAGACTGACAAGGTCCGCAAGCTCTTGACCGGTGTAGGTCCGATGGGGTTGGCTGCGAATCCGTTCGACCACGGTTTGGATGCGGGCATCCGTGAGGATCGATTGGTGATGTGTGCTGAGGCGGAGTGCCGATGCGCATACCGACCACGCGCGGTCAGCATCGACTTGACGATCTATCAGCGACCGGAGCGTGTCACATGCACTGGTGGTCAACGAGAGGGGCTGCACCGTGTGCGCCGCGTCCTTCAGTGGATAGTCGTCGCTTTCAGGTTCCCAATACAACGCCAGAATACGTGCGCTGCCGGAGTCGAGTTGGTGCGGATGGTCCGGCGGGATAAGGACGCCCAAACCGGTTGACCAGCGCGAATGCGAATCGGTACGGTAACGAAGCGGTTCACCCAACGAGACGCACAGTTGCGCCGCGTGATGACTGTGTACATCGTTGTCCGGACTCAACCCTAGATAAAGGGCACGGTGAGACCACAGGTAGAGACGAAAGGCGGGCGGGGCTGTCATCGTGCGCGCAGCCTTGCCTGCGACAGACACCGCTATTCACCGGCTGCCGTCAAGCTCGAGGACGTCACCACAATGTGATCAAGACCGGTCAACACGGCCCCCGTCAGTCAAATAACGCGATTGGAAAGGCCGCCGTGTTGACGGTAGAGTCATCCTCCGAGGTGTCGGTCCAGGCGAACACGAGACGATCACCGTGGCGCACCATTTGTGGAAACCCCGACGGCCGTGCGGCGCTGGTTTCAGCGATCACTTGCAGATCACCCAGGTCGCCGTCGCGGGATATTGACCGCGCGACCACCTCGCCTTGACCACGCGCGTCTTTGCGCAGCCAGCTGACCACGGCCTGGTTATCGGCTAGGAACTCAACGTCCACGCGCCCAATGGGCTGCTCGACATCGAGATCGATGGGCGCGGAGAAGGTGGCCCCACCGTCCGTTGAACGGGCCATACGTACTTGAGCGGCGTTGTTGGCGGCGGTAAACCACGCAACGGCCACCGCGTCCCCGTTAGCGGTAATCGCCGGCCCGTTGACCGGACAACCGCTGATATCCCAGCCATCGTCGGCCACGGGCATGCCGGTTTGCCAGCTCCCGTCGACGTACCGCGCGACATAGATATCGCGGATTTCGTCCTGGGTCCGATTCCGGTAGACGGTGACCGGCCCGTCTGCGGTCATGGCTATGTCCGTTTGGCAGCAGTCGCACACCAGTTCATCGATCAGTTGGGGCTGAGTGACCACGGCAGCCGGTGTGATCAGGGCAGAGCGCAAGGTCATTCCGCCTGCCTGGGTGCCGTGGCCACCTTCGGTCATGTTGCGCCCGTCCAGCCAGATCGCACCGACGCCGTCCTCCCAGGGGAAAAGGCTCACGAAACCGTGCTCGGTGGCGGTGTCATCATCATGAGGCGTGATGGATTGATTCCAGGACCGACCCCCATCGTTGGAGAGGGCAACGGCGACATCGTACGCGTAGCTGCCACCGGGTCGCTTGACCAGCCAGTGGGCTGCCCAGAAATCGCGTGAAACGGGCGTCACGGACGGAAAGTCGGCCCAATTGACGAACCAGTTCGCGCCTTGTGCCACCGTCCGGGCAGGACCCCATTGATCATCGGCGAGGATGGAATAGCGTAGTGCATGCTCGTCCCCCTCGGGTTCCAGCCAGCTCAGGACCAAGGTGTTGGCATCGGGGCTGTGCGCGAGGTGCGGTTCTGCGCTGCCGGGACCGGCCGGCGATGCGATGACCGTGACGGCCGGCGGTTCGCTGCAAGCGGTCAACGTATGGGCGGTAACAAGCAACCCAAGCATTAGGCTCCAGGTAGGTTGGCAGTCTGCCTGGGCCAGGGGTCTGTTTTTTCTCATAAGGGTCTGGCTCTAAGGACTGGGATCGCGGTCATTTAGCAGGATCACGTCCAGCATACAAGACATTAGCGACGGCGTGGGGCGCTCAGCGTCGCGCGGTTCTTCAGACTCGACGAGGCGGAGGTTGCTGCAGCAGTGGCGAACTGACGTCACCTGGCCCGTGTTCACCGGTACCCCGCCGGCGAGATTGCCCGTATGGCGAGCGTGTTCGAGCACGACGACATTGAACTCGGGACCAGTGCGTTACTCCCAGAACGGTCGGCGCGGTTCAGTATTGCATGGGTCGGCACCAGTTGTCGGGTTATGCCAAAGTTTGACCTTGATGCGGGGTACAGGTTGTAGGCTGCCGCAAAAGGGTTCCTGGCTTGAAATCGACGAATCCACCCATCGACGACTGACACGCAGCGATCGATCGTCGTGCCAGCCGGGACGGACCAGGTAATCGGGCCACAGTATGATGGCACCTGGACAACCTGGAATCAGCTGGCGCCGCCCGGACGTGAATGACATGCGGGTGTCGTGCCCATTGGCACTAGTGACACGCAGCCCGCACAAACGAGGGTGTTCTCGCGGGCGGTTTGTGGTGCGGGGTGGAGGTCCCATGATCACGAATACAGCAGAACAACAACCGCGGAGAAGTCAATGAAACTACTGATGACACTACTTGGTGTGATCGTGCTCATCGCCGTCGGAGCCATAGGGTTCGCGCATTCCGGCATCTATGATGTCAGCGCCAGCGCGTCTCACAGTGGTCCTGTTAGCTGGCTGCTATCGACGACGTCACATGCCTCTATTAAACGACGCGCCGGCGCAGTGGACGTTCCGGATTTGACTGACGAATCACTCGTGCGCGCTGGCGTGAACGACTTTGATACGATGTGTGCGGGCTGTCATGGCGCCCCCGGTCGGGTACCCGAGGCGGTGGGTCAGGGTCTCAATCCACCGGCACCGGATCTAGCCGAATCCGCGGCGCATATGAGTTCCGCAGAGCTTTTCTGGGTCACAAAGCACGGCATCAAGATGACCGGCATGCCTGCTTGGGGGGCGACACACGACGATGACGCCTTGTGGCCGGTGGTCGCCTTCATGAGCTCACTTCCCGATCTTGACGCCGAAGGCTATCAGGCGCTCCTCGCCAGTGCGCAAGGGATGGGGCACCATGCGGCAGACGACAACGGCCCACATGCCCACGGTGAGAATGACTCCGTATCGCCGGCGGATGAGCACGACCATGGGGGTTCAACCACCGAGCACAACCCCACCAGCGACGGTCACGACGATCACACCCACGACGAACCAATGGCTGATCAGACAGAGCCTCCAGATGATGACGGACACGACCATGAGCACTGACCGCCGGTTTGTGCCAAGCGGCTGGGCAATCTGACGCCGCCCGGTACCCGCCCGGTCCGCTCAAGACACAAAGCTTGATCGTGAAAGGCGCGCCGTTTCGATGACTTGTACAGCGAGAGGAAAAAGATGAGTTACTATTTTGCGAAGATTCTGTCTGAGGAGCACTTTGACGACGTGGTTGCCCGCGTGACCGACGCTCTGCGGGACGAGGGATTTGGCATCCTGACCGAGATAGACGTTCGTGCCACGATGAAAAAGAAGCTCGACAAGGACGTCCACGACTACCGTATCCTTGGTGCTTGTAATCCGCCGCTGGCGTATCAGGCGCTACAGGCGGAGGACAAAATTGGCACCATGCTGCCCTGCAACGTCATCGTAAGAACAACCGACGACGGCCATGTCGAGGTTGCTGCGGTCGATCCCGCAGCATCGATGCAGGCGGTCGACAATGCTGATCTGACGGCCATCGCAGAAACGGTTCGCGACAAGCTCAAACGCGTCATCAACGCACTCTAGCCGCGGTTACGGACGATCAGAAAAGCCGCAGGCCCTGCCGATCCCCAGTATTGTGAAGGCCTCTCAGCAATGCAGGCCCCATGTTGGCGGTTCTTCAGATATTACACCTGCGGCCCTGGCGGGAAATGCCAGTGACAATAGGTCGGTGACGTCGACGATGCATAGTACAGATGCTTGTTCTTTAGCGCGCCGTAGCCATTCAATTCGTGTGTGGTTTGCTCGCGGTAAGCAATGTCAACGTGCCGAAAACGGTCGCAAACCTCGCTGTTTCATCCACACTGTCTGCACCCGCTTCCTTGAGCATCGCCGCAATCCGGCCTTGGACGTTGTCGCGGGTATTGGCAAAACCATCCAAGACTCTGACGGGAAAGAATAGCAGGCGCATGAGCCAATTCTCCGGCGTGCCCCAGTCTGCGATGTGCAATTCGCCCCCGGGCGCCAGCACGCGCATGATCTCAATAAACGCTCGGCGTTTTCCGTCGCGCTGCAGATGATGGAAGAACAAACTGGACACCACGCGGTCGGCGAACGCGTCGTCAAACGGCAAGGCAGTGGCGTTGCCTTCGACCAATGTAATATTGACAGCTGCTTTACGGGCCTTGACCTCGGCCAGCCGTAGAATGGCCGGATCTGCATCGAGCCCGATCACCTGCGCCGATGGATGCCGCTGTTTCAAGCGGATGGCAAGTGTGCCGGTACCACAGCCAACATCGATCACGGTTGCGTTCTCAGGTACCTGCGCGGCATCGATGAGCGCTTGCTTCACCGTTGAGTCGCGGGTGGTGAGTTGCACGATGGGATCGTAGAATCGCGTCAATGCCTTGAACCGGAGCGCGGGTATAAAGTCACCGGTCATACCGAATCCCCTGATTGTTACCAGGAAAGAGGGTATCGCACGGCGCCGACGGAGGCTTGTAACAACTGGCTGTATTCAAGATCTTTCACCCACTGGGTATCGCCGCCGGCCAAGCGACCTCCCGCCAAATTCCGGGCAGTTTCCAACCTGTCCGGGCTGGCGACTCTCGGCAGTTGCTTTACAACAATAATCTGCTGCAAGACGACGAAGTACTAGATATCTCAACAGACCCACGAGCGCGGGTCTAGTGCTTGTTAGGATACGACTTCTGCTTTAATCAATGATCGAACAAAGGAAGGGCAGTGCACACTCATGATTTAGCCGCGTGGCAACACGACCATATCTTTCGACACGACGAAGAGAAGTCCGGTGAACGGCCCACCCTGTGGGTGGTGGTGCTAACGGCCATCATGATGGTGATCGAGCTCGTCACCGGTGTGGCGTACGGATCCATGGCATTGCTCGCCGATGGCTTGCATATGGCTTCGCACACAACGGCGCTCGGTATCGCGCTGCTCGCCTATGTGCTCGCAAGACGGTTTGCAGCAGACCCCCGGTTTGCCTTTGGCGTTGGCAAGGTCAACAGCTTGGCCGGTTTCGCCAGTGCCGTATTACTTTTGGGGTTCGCTGGCATCATGGTGACGGAGAGCGTGAGCCGCTTCATTGCGCCGCGCGCGATCGCATTCGACCAGGCATTGATCGTTGCGGTCGTTGGTCTGGTCGTGAACGGAGTCAGCGCCTGGATACTGATGTCCACGCCACATGACCATGGTCATGGTGATTCGCACGACCACCATCATCATGACCACAATCTCCGAGCGGCATATTTGCATGTGATCGCGGACGCTCTGACATCCTTGCTGGCGATCGCCGCGCTCTTGGCCGGCAAGCACTGGGGCGCCAACTGGCTCGATCCCGCCATGGGCATCGTCGGGGCGATACTGGTGGCGCGTTGGTCTCTTGGACTAATCCGCGAATCATCACGGGTACTCTTAGACCGACAAGCAGATGATGCTGTCTTGTCTTCCGTCCGGAGATCTGTCGAGGTCGAGTCGTCGGATCGAGTGACCGACCTACACGTTTGGCGGATTGGTCATGGGATCTACTCAATTGAACTGGCCGTGGTCAGCCACGATCCACAACCACCCGAACACTACAAAGGTCTGATCCCGTCTGCACTGAACGTAGTGCACGCTACGGTCGAAGTGCATCGGTGTTCGTAACGAAGAACTTTCCGACATATTGTGAATTGGACGGCGCGACGGAAGCACTGCGGACCGCAACAAACCGAGCTGATCTCGTCTTCATCGCAGAAGCATATGTTTCGGTCGCAGACACGCAGCACGCCTCTGCTCTATACATCACCCCACCAGTCGCACGGCCACGGCAAATCGAGCGGTGAGCAGCGAAAAGGTCGGCACGGGCGGAAAGTAGCTAACCATCAACGGTGTTTAACGAAAGCGTTTCAAGTGCTGCGCCTCCAATTGGTCAGTTGGGTGCAGCGGGCCGACCGGACAATGATGCACCTTCATCGGAATGGAGCGACAGGAATCTAAAGGGCATCAGGTCTGGCGACTGGGCATGGAAAATACTGGGACAGCTGACGGATCAACGCAGCGATCTCGCCGCATACGCAACTCAACGGAACAACGGACCTCGTGACGTCTTCTGACCTTGCCTATCACCCGCCTGCCCTAGGGTACAGCTGGATATCGTCGATGCAGGGGCGATGCCTTGCGACAAGGTGAGATCGCTGGTCAAGCGACGCCTCGAGCGTGTGCGGGCCCGGATTGCCGAATTGCAGACGATGGAATCCCGAATGGCCGATGCAGTCCAGCAGTGGCGGACCATTGACGACCCGGCAAGGCGCGACGACGAGTTGTGCCCGTTGATCGAAAGGGTTGAAGTGCGTGATTGCGGTGGCCCGGAGACCGGTCGCCGCGAAACGCGCCGCAACCCGAACCCGACCGCCTGCCATTGCGCGCGACCGGGAGCAGCGAGTCAGCCGGCCGAGTCCGGTCAGCGCTATTGACGTTGCGCAACTCGTCGGAGCATGGACGGCCAATTACGAGTGTCGCGCAGCGTGTCATGCACAAAAAAAGCTTGACCTTCCCATAAGGGGAAGGTTTATCGTAATGCCTGCCCTACCAGGGCTTTTTCTGGAGGATCAGGCCATGAACATTGGTCAGGCGGCGGCCGCCACCGGCGTTACCGCCAAGCGTATTCGTTATTACGAGCAGATCGGCCTCATCGAGCCGGCCGGGCGCACGGGCTCGGGTTACCGCCATTTCGACGAACGCGACCTGCACACCTTGCGCTTCATCCAGCGTGCGCGACATCTCGGCTTCCCGATGCCGAAGATCGCGAACCTGCTGGCGCTGTGGCGCGACCAGAATCGCAGCAGCGCCGACGTCAAGCGGCTGGCCAAGGAACACATTGCAGAACTCGAGCAAAAGATCGCCGAGCTGCAGTCAATGGTCGACACGCTGAAGCACCTGGCGCACCAGTGCAGCGGCGACGAGCGGCCCGATTGCCCGATCATCGCCGGCTTCGAAGGAGAACAATCATGAGCGCGACCTGGACCTGCCCGATGCACCCCGAGGTGCAGTCGGACAAACCGGGCTCCTGCCCCAAGTGCGGGATGGCGCTGGAACGCGCCGACGTACCCGTGCGCAAGACGCAGTACACCTGCCCGATGCACCCGGAAATCGTTCGCGATCATCCGGGTACTTGCCCGATCTGCGGCATGGCACTGGAACCGATCGTCGCGAGTGCCGAGGAAGATACTGGCGAACTCGACGACATGTCGCGACGCTTCTGGGTCAGCGCGGTACTGACCTTGCCGCTGTTCGTCTACGCGATGGGTGAGATGATTCCGGGCCACCCGCTCGAGCACCTGTTGCCGGTTGCGTGGCGCCAATGGGCGCAACTGGTGTTGGCGGCACCGGTCGTCCTATGGGGTGGCTGGCCGTTTTTCGTGCGTGGCTGGAACTCGGTGCGCACGCTGAACCTGAACATGTTCACGCTGATTGCGCTTGGCGTCGGCGTTGCCTTCGTCTACTCGGTGGTCGCGGTCGCGATGCCCGGCATTTTCCCGCAGGCGTTTCGCAACACTGCCGGCGAGGTCGCTGTTTACTTCGAGGCAGCTGCGGTCATCACGACGCTGGTGTTGCTTGGCCAGGTGCTCGAGTTGAGAGCCCGCAGCCAGACCTCCGGCGCGATACGCGCATTGCTGGAACTTGCGCCGCCAACGGCGCTCAGGATCACATCCGATGGCAGCGAGGAAGAGGTGTCGCTCGACGATCTCGCACCGGGTGACCGCCTTCGCGTCAAGCCGGGCGAGAAGGTTCCGGTCGACGGCTCGGTCGTAGACGGTCACAGTTCTGTCGACGAGTCGATGGTCAGTGGTGAGCCTATTCCGGTCGAGAAGCGTGCGGGCGACAAGCTTATCGGCGGTACCGTCAACGGGACCGGCAGCCTCATCATGGAGGTTACCCGGGTCGGGGACGATACCTTGTTGTCACAGATCGTGCGCATGGTCGCCGAAGCGCAGCGCAGCCGGGCACCGATTCAGAAGCTGGCCGATCTCGTTGCGGCGTGGTTTGTACCGGCCGTCGTCGTCATCGCGATCATTACGTTCATCGTCTGGTCGATCTGGGGGCCCGCGCCCGCGATGGCTTACGCCATCGTCAACGCCGTTGCGGTTCTGATCATTGCCTGTCCCTGTGCGCTCGGCCTCGCCACACCGATGTCGATCATGGTCGGTACCGGCAAAGGTGCGCAGAACGGTATCCTGATCAAGAATGCCGAAGCACTCGAGACCTTCGAGAAGGTGGACACCGTCGTCGTCGACAAGACAGGTACGCTGACGGAGGGCCGGCCGAAGCTGGTCATGGTCGAAGCGGCCGGTGGGCACGACGAGAATGAAATGTTGCGCCTCGTCGCATCTGTCGAGCGAGCCAGCGAACACCCGCTGGCCGAGGCCATCGTCGAGGGCGCCGCGGCTCGATCACTGGAGATCGCGTCCGCCAGCGACTTCGAATCGGTAACCGGCGAAGGCGTCAAGGCCCAAGTTGGCGGCGCCGCCGTTGCAATCGGCAACAGCAAGTTTATGAAGCGGCTCGGCGCCGAGGATTTCGCGCTCGCGGACGCCGCCGAAAAGCACCGTGCCGACGGTCAAACGGTCATGTTCGTCGCAATCGACGGCAGGCCTGCCGGCATCGTTGGCGTGGCCGACCCGATCAAGGAGTCGACGCCGGAGGCCATACGCATGCTGCACCAGGCCGGCCTCAAGGTCGTGATGTTGACAGGCGACAGTCGTGGCACCGCCGAAGCCGTTGCACGCCAGATCGGCATCGACGAGGTGCATGCCGACGTCTCGCCGGAGGACAAGAATCGCGTCGTCCGCGAACTGCAGGCAGCCGGCTCTGTCGTCGCCATGGCTGGCGACGGCATCAACGACGCGCCGGCACTCGCACAAGCTGACGTTGGCATAGCGATGGGTACGGGTACCGATGTCGCAATGGAAAGCGCCGGCGTCACGCTCGTGCGCGGCGACCTGATGGGCGTCGCCAGGGCACGTTTGCTGAGCCGGGCAACCATGCGCAATATTCGAGAGAATCTTTTTTTCGCGTTCGCGTACAACACCGCCGGTGTGCCGATTGCGGCAGGCGTGCTGTACCCGGTCTTCGGATTGCTGCTGAGCCCGATGATTGCCGCCGCGGCGATGAGCCTGAGCTCGGTCTCGGTCATCGGCAACGCGCTTCGTCTGCGCAGGTTGAAGTTGTAGCCGGAATAAAGAGACAGGAATATGGAATCGAGCAACGACTACAAATCCGGCAGCCTGACGCTGACTGCGACGGTGGCAATGGGTACCGGGGTCATGATCGGTGCGGGCATCTTCGCGCTAACCGGACAGGTCGCGGAGTACGCGGGACCCATGTTCCCGCTGGCATTTTTGCTCGCTGCGGTTATCAGTGCCTTCAGCGCCTACACCTATATAAAGGTAACGAGCAAGTATCCGTCCGCCGGCGGCATCGCGATGATCCTGCAAAAAGCCTACGGCAAGACCATGATGACCGGCGCCTGCGCCCTGCTGATGGCATTCTCGATGATCATCAACGAGAGCCTGGTCGCTCGAACCTTCGGTACCTATACCCTGCAGCTCTTCGACGCGGGAGATCAGGCATGGCTGGTTCCCTTGCTGGCCGTCGGCCTGATCGTCGTCGCGTTCCTGATCAATATCGCCGGCAATCGCCTGATCGGCGCGGTATCCAAGGTCACGGCAGCAATCAAGATCCTGGGCATCGTCGGGTTCGCGGCGGCAGCCTTGTGGGCCGCGGGCTTCACATTTGAGCCGGCAACGACGGGCGTCGTTGACGACACGTCGGCAACAGGATTTCTCGCCGGCGTTGCCCTCGCGATTCTCGCGTACAAGGGCTTTACAACAATCACTAACAGTGGCGGCGAAGTCGTCGAGCCGCACAAGAATGTCGGTCGAGCAATAATGATATCGCTCGGAATCTGCGTCGCTGTTTACATGCTTGTAGCGTTCGGCGTGGGTTCTACGCTGACAATCGACGAGATCGTGCGAGCGAAGGACTATTCGCTCGCCGAAGCAGCACGCCCAGCACTCGGTGACAATGGCGTCTGGTTCACGGTGGCCATTGCCATCATCGCCACCAGCTCGGGTCTGCTGGCGAGCGTTTTTGCGGTGTCGCGAATGCTCGCGATGCTGACGAATATGAATATCATTCCGCACCGGCATTTCGGCATGCCGGGCGGCATCCAGAAGCACACGCTGGTATATACCGTGGTACTTGCCGCTGTGCTGGCGGCGTTCTTCGATCTGAGCCGGATCGCGTCGCTCGGTGCGATTTATTACCTCGTCATGGACATCGCTGTTCACTGGGGCGTCTGGCGTCACCTTCGGGACGACGTCGGTGCCCGTGCCTGGGTGCTGATTGTCGCGATGCTTCTCGATGCACTGGCCCTGGTTGCCTTCCTGGTCATCAAGGGAGGAGCGGACCCGCTGATCGTTGGCATAGCCGCTGGTTCGATCGCCCTTATATTCGGATTTGAAAAATACTACCTGGCGAGGCGGCGCGGGCAGTGAAATCAATGATATACAAACTGTGTAAAATGCCAGGAAGAATTCGTAAGCACCCCGTTTGTGCTCTGCAATCGAAAGAGCTAGCCTTATAGCAATGATGCGAGCGCGAAAATCCATTGCCGGCCTGTTCGCCATAGTCCTCGTCTTGTCTGCTTGGACCGGGGCAGGGGCTATGTGCGAAATGGATGCGGCGCTGACCACCGCGTCCGCCTCCGCAAGTACGGATGCCCACGCGCATCACGCCACCAACACGGCTTCGCAAGATCACCAGGGCATGGATCACAGCAAACATCTCGCTGCTAGCGGCGGCGAGGCAGAACAGGGATCCTCGGTCGAGTGCCCGTGTTGCGGCAGTTGCGCCTCGATGTGTGTACTTTCGAGCGGCAGCCCGATCGTAACGTCGGTCGCTACCGGCCTTTTTTCGGTTGGCGCAGGCGCTGAGCGTTCACCGAAGGCAGATGCGTTTCGGGCTGGCCCGACGCCTCACGCACCCTACCGACCTCCAATTCTCTCTGCGTAGTTAAGCCGCCCTCCGGGGCCGGCTGGCCGTTCATCGTTTGATAACGATGAATGGTCGTGGGTTCTCGCATTCGACTCCGGCCGAATGCGAATCAGCGACACCATTTAACTCTCAGAGATTTGCCATGAAAACTCTACTCAAGCTCGCCGCCGTGCTGGTGATCGGTGTCGTCGGCATTATCGCGTTCGCGTATTCCGGCCTTTACGATGTCAGCGCAAGCGCACCGCATAGCGGCGCAGTCCACTGGCTGCTGTCGACGACCTCCCATGCATCCATCGAACGGCGTGCAAGGAAAATCGATGTGCCCGACCTGAGCGATGAGTCACTCGTTCGTGCGGGCGTAAACGACTTCGAAGCCATGTGCGTCGGCTGCCATGGCGCGCCGGGCAAGGCCGCCGAAGCTATGGGCCAGGGCCTCAATCCACCGGCGCCGGATCTCGCCGAGTCGGCTGCGCGCATGACCCCGGCGGAATTGTTCCAGGTGACGAAGCACGGCATCCGGATGACCGGCATGCCGGCCTGGGGCGCGACACACGACGACGATGCGATCTGGCCCGTGGTTGCATTCATGACCCGGCTCCCGACACTCGACGCTGACGAATACGACGCGTTTTTGGCTAGCGCTGCCGGCATGGGCCACCACGCGGGTGACGAGCACGGCGCCGGTGCTCATGACCACGCAATGGAACCCGCGTCCGGGCAGGCTGACAAAGCCGTTGAGCACGACCACAGCACGCACTCGCATGGTGACGATCCACCACAACCCGACGCAGACGAATCCCATGACGGCCACGATCATGAGCACTGAATTGCGCAACGACATTTCTGCAGAGCGCCGTCCCCTGGCGCGTGAATCGCAACGGACCGGTGTGCGATTCCGGCGCCCGTTCGCATTGGTTGCGGTCGTACTGCTCGGCGGCTGTAGCAGCATCCCGGCAGACCTGGGACGCGGCGAGGTCAACGAACTGGTTACGGCACGCGGCCAGCCCGTCGATGCGAGAACCGACGAATTGCTCGCGAGATTGACGTCAGCCCCTTTGTCGGCGGAGAGCGCGATCCGCATTGCGCTCATCAACAATCCGGAGCTGCAGGCCAGTTATGCAAGCCTCGGTTTCGCTGCAGCCGACGTGTACGAAGCCGGCCGCATAAGAAACCCGATCCTGAGTGGCGTATTCCTGGATACGAACGCCGCCGGCGAGCGGGACCAGGTAACGTATGGCCTGGTCGTGTCGTTCACCGACCTGATCACGCTGCCGGCACGCAAGCGCCTGTCGCGCGGCGCATTCGCGGCGATGAAGCACCGGGTTGGCGCCGATGTGCTCGGCGTGTCGGCGGCTGCCGAGAAGGTTTATTACGACTACGTCGGCGCACAGCAGGTGGCAGCCCTCAGGGCCCAGATCGCCAAAGCCGGCGAACTTTCCGCACGGCTGGCGCAGCGATTCTTCGATGCCGGCAATCTTGCGCCACGCGAGTTGGCGATGGAGCGAGCGACGGCGTCGGAGGCGCGACTGAACGCGCTGGAGGCGGCCAAAGCATCCTTCGCTGCGAGGACCGCCCTGGCAACCGTGCTGGGGTTGTCGGTCGGCGAGCCCTGGACGGCACCGGCGGCATTGCGGTTGCCGGTCGCCACCGAAGACGATCTCGATGAGTTGCTGGCGCTCGCCCGTAATTCCCGGCTCGACCTTGCTGCCGCACACACGAATGCCGATGTACTGGCGGATCGCCTCGGCGTCGTGAACTGGACCCGATGGCTGGGCGATCTCGACGTCGGTTTCGAGCGCGAGCGGGACACTGACGGCTCGCGGCTTTCGGGTCCTACGGTCGACTGGGAGGTACCGATCTTCAACCAGCATCGCGACGCACTGCTGCGAGCCGACGCGGAATTACAGGTAGCAGTCAGCAACGTGCGTCGCGTGACACTCGACGTCGACAACAGTGTGCGCCTTGCACACGCAGCGCTGCAGAACGCGCGCGCAAGAATCGACGAGTACCGAACGACACTGTTACCGCAACGAGTCGAAACGGTCGCGCGCGCACAAGAGGAAGTGAACTTCATGTTGATTGGCATTTTCGAGCTGATCGCCCTGAAGCAGGACGAGTATGACGCTTACCAGGGCTATCTCGAAGCCATACGTGACTATTGGCTGGCACGCGCAGAGCTGGCGCTCGCCGTCGGCACGTCACTGCCGAGTGCGGCCAGCATCGGCGACGAACGCATCGACGTGGAGGAATTCGTCCGGCCGGCAGAGAGCGGCGGTGATCACACTGGACATGGCGGCATGCACGACGACATGGCAATGCCGGAGAACGGCGAAAAAGAGTCGGCCATGCCGATGGATCATTCCGGTCACCGGATGAATAAGGACGACGGCGCGCACCAGTCGCCGCAGCACGAAAAGCCGAAAGACAACCGACCCGACCCGGGCAGTAGCGCAGATCAAAATCAGCACGAGCACGATCACGGAGGTGCACAATGACTTCACGACGCGAGTTCCTTGGGTACACGGGCGCTGTCGCGACCGCAGTGGGTACGGTAGCCAACGGGGTAAACGCCCAGGAAGCGCCGCGGGCTCCGGTGGCAGGAAACAGTTCCTCGTATCGGCCTGTGAGAACCCTCAACGGCTGGACGCTGCCATACACGATGAAAAACGGCGTAAAAGAGTTTCACCTGGTCGCCGAGGAGGTCGAGCACGAGTTCGCGCCGGGCAGCCGCGCCAAGTGCTGGGGTTATAACGGCACGACGCCGGGCCCGACGATCGAGGCTGTCGAGGGCGACCGGGTGCGCATACTCGTTACGAACAATCTGAAGGAGCACACGACCATACACTGGCACGGCCTGATCCTGCCGAGCGGGATGGACGGAGTCGGCGGCCTTAACCAGCCGCACATCAATCCGGGGGAGACCTTCGCCTACGAGTTCACGCTGAAGCAACACGGCAGCCACATGTATCACCCGCACGCGGACGAAATGGTGCAGATGGCTGTCGGCATGATGGGCATGTTTATCATTCACCCGAAGAACGGCGAAGCGGTACCTGTCGATCGCGACTACTGTTTCCTGCTGCACAACTGGGCAATGCACCCGGGTACGTACCGGCCGGACCCTGCGATCATGCAGGACTTCGATCTATGGACGTTCAACAGCAAGGTTTTTCCGGCTATTGACCCGGTGGTCGCCCGCACCGGCGAGCGTGTGCGGGTGCGCATGGCCAACCTGTCGATGTGGAATCACCCGATACACATGCACGGCGTGCAGTACTGGGTGACCGGGTCCGACGGAGGGCGCTGGCCGAGAAGCCAGTGGCGCACGGAAACGACGGAAATCGTCGGCGTCGGCCAGATTCGCGACATCGAGTTCGTCGCGGTGCCGGGCGACTGGGCGTTCCACTGCCACATGGCGCACCACACGATGAATGCGATGGGCCACGACGTCCCGAACCCGATCGGCGTCGACCAGCGCGGTATAGAAAACGAGATCAAGAAGATTCTGCCGGGCTACCTAGCGATGGGCGAATACGGCATGGCCGAACACCAGGACCACATCGACATGGGTCATCACGGCGGCCCGCGAAACACGCTGCCGATGATGACCGGCAAAGGTCCGTACGGAAATATCGAAATGGGCGGCATGTTCACGACCGTCAAGGTCCGCGACAACCTGGCGCGCAACGATTTCAGTGACCCGGGCTGGTATGAACCGCCACAGGGAACAGTTGCGTACCGTATCAGCGAGGACCCGGAGTTTGGAACACCACACCGGCGGAAGCCGGCCTGATGAATTGGGTGCCGAAAAACCCAACTGGATTGGGGAGCCGATGCCCGGTTTCAAGACAAGCGAGGTGAACTATGAACAAGATGTACGCACGTAGATTATCGAATTACTTGGCAACGCTGGTACTCGTCCCGTGCTTGTTTGTGTCGGCTGAACTGCGGGCCGATTCCACGGACGAGTCACGCATCGTCGAGATCATCGATGCGATAGAGCGGGGCTGGGAGACCGCGGACGGTACGCCGTTTCGGGAGCATTTTCTCGATTTCGATGGCGCCCGATACATAGAAAGCGGCGGCCAGAACGCCGGCCTGAGCGATCTCATCGACAATCATGTCGAACCGGAAGGCGACGCGCTCGATTCGCTGGAGCTGAACTTTTCGAACATCGAGGTGCATTGGGAGGGGCCCTTCGCCTGGGCTGTCGCCGATACGGAAGTGATCGCCGTCGTCAAAGCCGACAAGCGGCGCATTCACAATCGTGGCTATCAGACATTTCTGTTTCGTGCCGTCGACGACGACTGGAAGGTAATTCACACGCACAGCTCGTCGCGACCGGTCAAAAAAGAGGGCGACAATCATGAACACTGAAGTTCGGCGATATGTGTGACGAGCCTGTTCGGAACCTAGCCAAGCCGTCGATGCAGCAGAACTCGAGGAGGGCAACGAATGAGAAACAAGCCCAAGCAATTGAGTAGCCCATCCGGGCTGACGGCCGTGTCGGCCGCCTTCGTGGAACACAGCGCGTTCCTCAGGAAGTACCTGGCGCGCTACTTCTCGGATCGGCAGGATATTGAAGATGTGGCGCAAGAGGCCTATTTGCGTGCCTACGTCGCCGAGCAGCAAAAGGACATCGAGCAGCCGAAAGCCTTTCTCTTTCGTATCGCGAAGAACGTTGCGCTTACGAAACTGACCAGGAAGTCAAGACAAATCACCGATTATCTTGAGGAAACGGGCGCTTCGCTGGTTATAGACTGTGAAAGTTCCGCGGAACAGGCGGCGACGGCCGAAGAATCGCTGGGCCTTTACTGCGAGGCGGTGGCATCGCTGCCAGACAAGTGCAGGCAGGTATACTTGCTGCGCAAAGTCCATGGCCTGGCTCACAAGGAGATTGCGGAAAGAATGTCCCTGTCGGTAAGTTCAGTGGAGAAGTACCTGCTGCGCGGCGTTCTGGAGTGCCGGGCGTTCGTGCTGGCTCGTGGAGGCGATGAGACATTGGTAGGCAGGAATCAGGGTGTACCGACCAGGTGCAAGAAGGGTGCGCAATGACTGACCGAATTGTCGAGTTTCCCGATCGCCGCGCAATTGCCGAGGAGGCTGCGACATGGCTGATTCGCCTGGATGCCGACGATGCGCCGACCCAGGTAGACATCGCGGCGCTTCAGGAGTGGCTGAGCCGCAGTCCCGTGCATCGCGAGGAACTCCAGAGCCTCGCGGTACTGTGGGAAAAGATGAACGTCCTGACCGAGCTTGCTGTGCCGCTGGCCAGGCCCGCCGGCCAATCGGCGAGCCATACTCGATTGTTGTCTGTGCAGGCTGCGCTGGCGTCAGTGGCATTCGTCGCATTTGTGATATCGATCGGGATTGCTGCCCTGTTCTGGCAAAGCACGTCATCTTTTCACGAATCGAACGGCCTGTTCGCGACCGCGATCGGCCAGCAGCAGACGACAACACTGTCCGACGGCTCCGTCGTTGTCCTCAATACCGACAGCCAGATCGAGGTCAACTATCATGCAGAATTCCGCGACATTCGCTTGCTGCGTGGCGAAGCGCATTTTACGGTTGCTGATAACAGCGACCAACCGTTTCGTGTATTCGCCGGCACCGGCCGGGTGCAGGCGATTGGCACGGCATTCTCTGTGTATCTGAAAGAACAGAGCATTGATGTAACCGTTACGGACGGTCGGGTTTCGTTGGCTACACTAAACGAACACCGCGCCGCTAGCGGGTTGTCGACAGTTGTTGATCATGTGGAACCACAGGCGTCAGGATCGGTTGAGACAGAGATCGACGACTACCTCGAGGCGGTTGTAGCGCTGAGCGCCGGGCAAAGCGCGACGATAAAGACCGGTCCGGACTCCGAATCGAACGCCCGGAGTATTCAGGAAAGCGTGCGGACGATCCCATCTCAGGATCTGGCCAAGAAACTGGCGTGGCGCGATGGCATGCTGTCCTTCGCAGGAGATCCACTGGAATTGGTCGTCAGCGAGATCAGCCGATACACGCCAATCACGATCGAAATTGCCGATCCGGCAATCCGTGCAACGCGCATCGGTGGGCAGTTTCCGGTCGGACAGACGGAGGCCATGTTCGACGCGCTCGAGGCAAATTTCGGGTTGCGTGTTACGCGTTTGAGCCGTGATCGTGTCGTGCTATCTGCCGCAAACGAGTAACACCGGGTCGTCGAACGATACGGAGCTGCGTCCGGCTCGCCAGCCGCGGACCTTGTCGCGTCTGCACATCGACGGCTGGCGAACGGTCAAGAACCCTGGTTCCTGGGCTCGCAGAGAAAAAATGTTCAAGTTTTATTGCGGCTTTCCGGTCCTCGGTAGTTATCTGATTGACAAGTCCGATCGGGTACATCGACAGAGGAACTGCGTGTCCGGACGGGTTGTTGGGGGAACGCAACATCGGGCTGCCCGCGTGACGCGATGGTTGGCGAGTTGGCTGATGGTGGCCATGCTGAGTACCGCGAGCATCGCCGCCGAGCCGTCCGGTGAGCCGTTGTTTGACATTGACATACCGCCCTTGAATGCGGCGGAGGCGTTGAACCGCCTTGCCAAACAAACCGGCGCAATCATGCTTTTCCCCTACGACCTGGCTGAATCTCGACAAGCCAACGCAGTATCGGGTCGATATTCGTTGAGCGATGCTTTGGAGCTGCTCCTGCGGGACTCGGGACTCTCGAGCGGACTGTCGGACAAACGTGTGATTCAGATCTACGTTGCTGAAGAGACAGAACGTGACACCGAGGTGGGGGACGACATGAATACGAGAAAGAAGACAGGTTTGGTAGCGATGCTGGCGAGCGTGTTCAGCGTCAGTGCGAGCGCACAGGATTCGGGGACCCTGGCGGGCGATGGCAATACCGTCGAAGAAGTGGTCGTGACGGGCAGTCGCATTGCCCGAAAAGACCTCAACAGCGTCGGGCCCATGACGATAATCGGCGCTCCGGAAATCGAAGCGACGGGCGTCACGTCGCTCGAAGTGCTGCTGCAGCGACTACCGTCATCGGCTGGCTTTGGCGGCAATCAGACATCGGCGTACTGGGTGTCGAACGGCTGGGGTACGCCACAGATCAACCTGCGGGGCATGGGCATCAACCGCACGCTGGTTCTGCTGAACGGAAGACGAATCGTCGCCGGCGGGACCGGTGCGAATACCTCCGTGGATCTGAGCATGATCCCGGTTTCGATCATCGAGCAGATCGAGGTGCTCAAGGACGGCGCATCGGCCATCTATGGCGCTGACGCGGTCGCCGGCGTTGTCAATATCATTACCAAGAAGAACTTCGAGGGCGTCGAAGCCGCGGTCAAGGCCGGTGCGGCGTTCGAGGGCGATGGCGAGGAGTTACAGCTCGACCTGACCTGGGGCGTCACAAACGAACGTGGCAGCCTGATGGCCAACATCAGCTATCAGGATGCAGACGAGGTTTACATGCCTGACCGTGTCGACTGCCCCCGGTCCGAGGTCAATGGCCAGCTCGTTTGCTTCGGCAGCAGCAGTACTACGGGCGGCCGGGCGCTCTTGCCCGACGGAACGCGCATAAACTTCAACCAGGATCCCAATGGCAGCGGTGACGATTTCGCAATTTACGATCCGTTGATTCACAACTTCGACTTCAATCAGTCGTTCAACGCCGTCAATCCCCTGGAACGCCTGTCGTTTTCGGCATTCGGCAATCACGAGTTGACGGACCGGGTCGGCATATTCGGCGAGGTCATGTACACAAATCGACAGACCGACCAGCCTGCCTCACCGACCACTATCAGGAACATCTTTTTCGACGCCAGCCACCCGACCAATCCGACCGGCGAGGACGTATTCCTGGAAAATCGGCGCATCGCCGAAAGTGGCGACCGGCAGTTTTTCCAGGAAACAGATACCTGGCGCGTGGTTGCCGGGCTCGATGGCGAGTTCTCCGATACGTGGAGCTGGGATGTTTCCTACAACTGGGGGCGCAATACCGGTATCGATGGCTCAACGAACATCGTCAATCTGCTAAGGCTCAACGAAACGCTGGATACCTCGATCTGTGGAACGGGCGGTATCCCCTGTGCCGATATCCTGGGCCTCGGCGACGTAACACAGGAGGTCATGGACTACATTCTGTTCACGATGGTCGGTACCGGTGGCAACGAGCAGACGAGCATCTCGGCCAACGTGTCGGGCGAATTGTTCGATCTGCCGGCCGGCCCGGTATTGCTCGCCGCTGGCTACGAGAACAGGAACGACAAGGGCTGGCGCAACCCGGATTCACTGGTAATTATTGGCGCCGCCAATACGAATGCGGCCGACCCGATTTCGGGTACGGTCAAGTCCGACGAGTTCTACGTGGAAGCGAGCTTGCCGATTCTCGTCGATGCGCCGCTTGCCCGAAACCTCAACCTCGACTTGGCGTTTCGATTCTCGGACTATGAAACCTTTGGCAGCGACGACAACTTCAAGATCGGCCTCAACTGGCAGATCATTGATGATCTGAAGATTCGTGCGAATCTGTCGACCGCGTTCAGAGTGCCGAACGTCAATGAACTGTTCGGCGGCGTCGCTGAGGGCAACCTGACGACGACCGATCCATGTTCGGGCTGGAGCGATCTGGATCCCAGTAACGTCGTCTACCAGAATTGCCAGGCCGACGGCGTTCCTGTGGGCTTCATGCAGCTCGGCAACACGATCCTGACAACGGTGGGTGGCAATACTGCGCTCGAACCCGAGAGTGCCGACACGTTTACTCTTGGAGTCGTCTATGAACCGTCGTTCCTGGAAGGTCTGGCGCTGACACTCGACTACTATGACATCGAAATCGAGGACGCGATTACGCAAATTCCCGGTTCGACCAAGCTCGATGTTTGCTACAACACGCCGAATCTTGCGCATGAATTTTGTTCGCCAGCGCACTTTACGCGGAGCTCGTTGAGCGGAGACGTCAATTTCCTGTCGGCGCAACCCGTCAACTCGGGGCTGGAAACCATCAAGGGCATTGATTTCGGGCTGACCTACAACTTCGACCTGATGGATTTGCCTGCTGCTTTCGATTTCAAGACGACGCTGTTGAACGAGTACGAGATCACGCCGTTTTCCGGTGCGGCACCTATCGTTCTGGATGGACACATTGGTGGCGGTAACGGAGGCTATTCTCGTTTTCGCTCTTACATGTCGCTGAATGTCGGTGCGGAAAGATGGGGCGGAACCTATTCCGTACAGGTCATCGGTGATGGTGACGACTTCAATGCTGAGCCACCAGCGATCGGTGCGGAGATCGATTCCGTTGTCTACCATTATTTGCAGGCGACGTATGAATTCTCTGACAGCATGCGGCTTGCAGTCGGAATCGACAATCTGTTCGACGAGGGCGCCCCTTACGTCGCGTCCTGGACGGATGCCAATACCGATACGATGACCTACGACCTCACCGGGCGGCGTGGCTACGCTCGGCTGACGTACCGCTGGCAGTAAGGACACGGGTAGCGTGCGGGGCGGCGGCTGCCGCCCCGCAGTGAGCGAAGTGCGCTCTGCTGCGTGGGTACCAAGCGTGAGTCACACAATGCAATCAGGAATAAAATCATGAAAGCGCCGTTTCTTGCGCGCAAGGCCCACAAGTGGCTCGCATTGATTGTCGGTATTCAGGCCATGTTCTGGATGGTCAGCGGCGCTTACATGGCAACGGTGGACATCGACTTCATCCATGGCGATCCCCTGGTCAAGAACGTCGTTGAGCCTGTCGGAAAGGATCTGGCCGAGCTCTATCCCATGAGCGACATTCTCGAACGATATCCGCAGGCCACCCGGGTTCAGTTCATAGCGCGACGCGGCGACCCGCACTATATCGTCAAGACTGCGCAGGGCAGTACCCTTCTGGACGCCACAACTGGAGCGGAACGCACGCCGATCGATCGCAGTGAGGCCATGGCGCTGGCCACGCACTACTACGCCGGCGATGGCGAGATCATTGCTGCTGTATTGCTTGACGACAGTGATGCCCGGCCAACCGAGATCCAGTCACGGCCATTGCCGCTCTGGCAGGTGCGATTCGACGACCGGATTGAAACGACTTTCTATGTATCGCCGACGACAGGAGAGCTGATTACTCGCCGCCACACATTCTGGCGGCTATACGATTTCTTGTGGATGTTCCACATCATGGATTACGAGAATCGAACGGACTTCAATAATAATTTACTCAGAGTGGCCGCGTTCGTCGGACTCCTGTTTGCGTTGACCGGTGTCTGGCTCCTGTTCTACAGCCTGAAGAAGCGCCAGCAGGCGGTCATACCGGTCGATGACTCGAACATTGGTGATAGAAGTGATCTGGTTCCGAAGACTCCATAAGTGGATCGGACTTGCGATCGGAATCCAGGTGGGCATCTGGATGTTGAGTGGTCTTATGATGGGCCTGCTCGACCACGAACACGTTCAGGGACATCACTACCAGGCGGTCGCCGACGTCATGCCGGTTTCGGCATCTTCGCGCAATGTGCTGAGCGTCGGCGATATTCTCGAGCGAGCCGCTTCGGCTGCGCCGATCTTCGATATTTCACTGAGATCGCATCTTGGTCGTGCTGCATACCAGGTAAAAAATGCCGGCGGATCGCAGCTGTTCGATGCAACGTCCGGCAGCCGAATCGTCGTTACAGCCGAGGATGCCGCGGCACTGGCGGGGCAGGACTACTCGGGGCCCGGACAGATCGTGTCGATCGAACCGGTTCAGGCACCGAGCATGGAGATCCGCCGGCATTCGGGCGACGCATGGCGCGTTGCGTTCGACGACGATGACGCGACGACGTTATACATCGCGGCCGATGACGGGAGAATTCTCGAGCGTCGCAATGATACGTGGCGACTTTTTGATGTGTTCTGGATGCTGCACATCATGGACTACAAGGAGCGGGAAGATTTCAATAATGCCCTCGTCATTCTGGTTTCACTGATTGCTGCCTGGTTCTCGATCACGGGCGTGGTCCTGTTCTTCGATAGCTTTCGACGCGAGGATTTTCTTGCATTGGTGCCGGGCGGTTGGTGGCGATCTCCGGCGCAAATCGCGGTGTGCGCGCCGCACGGCGAGGTTGTCGCACGCGTGAGTTCGCACGTCGGTGGCCGTCTCTACGACGAATTGGCCAGGGACGACATTGTATTGCCGTCAAACTGCGGAGGTGGCGGAACGTGCGGGCTCTGCGTCGTAAACCTCGGACCGGACTGGCCTGAGTCGGCGGCCGATCGTCGCTTGTTGTCAGAGTCGCAACGAAAAAAGGGAATCCGGTTGTCCTGTCAAGCCGAAGTTGCGAGCGATATGGTTGTTGGAATATCCGACGACGTGCTGTCGGCACAGGAACTCACAGCCGAGGTAGCCGAATGTCGTTTCCTGACGCCGTTTATCCGCGAAATTCGTCTGCGGCTACCTGAGAACGACTTTGACTATGCGGCCGGTTCCTATGTCCACGTAATAATTCCACGGTACAAGCTTGAGTACGCGAAGCTAGGGTTGACGTCCGAAGCTAGCAGATCGTGCGAGGCGGTCGGTGCCCAGGTCACCAACGTCAACAAGTCCGAAACTCGGCGGGCATACTCTTTGGCGACACCGTGCGAGCAGGAGCGCGGAACGATCGTGCTCAATGTACGACTGATGGTGCCGCCGGAGGGTAGCCAGGCGCTGCCGGTGGGCGTCGGATCCACATATATGTGGTCACTCCAGCCCGGGGACAAATTGGACATCGTCGGCCCACTGGGCGATTTCAGGGCTCGAGAGTCCAATGCGGATATGATCTTTGTTGGTGGCGGCGCCGGCATGGCACCGCTTCGTGCCATTATACGAAGCGAGCTCCTGTACAAGCAGAGCGGCAGAAAAATTGACTTCTGGTACGGTGCCCGCACCCGGGCAGATCTATTCTACGCAAGAGAATTCGATGAGCTACAAGGTCAACACCCGAATTTCCGATGGCAACCCGTGCTGTCGGAGCCACTGTCGGTGGACGGCTGGCAGGGCCCCACAGGATTCGTCCATGCCGTTGCCCTGCAGGATCTGATCGGCCAGGACCGGGACTTCGGAGCCTGTGAATTCTATGTTTGCGGCCCGCCGCCGATGCTCGCGGCAACCCGTAGAATGCTGGCTGAAAAAGGGGTTCCAGAGAACAGCGTCTTTTTCGACGATTTCGGGATCTAGCGGGGTTCGAAATTTGGCCGGCGCTGGAAGATGCGTCCCTCAAATTTCGCGGAATGTCCGAAGCCCAAAAGCTGCAGAGTAGGGCAGTCGTATCGTGAATCAGCCCGCAACAAGCGGAACCCCGTTTGCTCGTGGGCGAACCGGTGCGTGAGATTTGCTTGGTTTGGTCATGCAGTTATGTGCACAATGCCGCGATTGCAACGGGCGTCCTGCCACATAATGGTAAACAAAACATTTACTTACTGTTGATCTGGCGAACTCCGAAGGCAGGGGTCATAGGTTCGATCGGAGCGCGACGCAGTCGCGCGACAGACGCACGAACGCAGTGAGTGCGCCCGAAGGGCGAGGGCCGCAGATCCGAGTCAATCCTGTCGAGCGCGCCATTCTCTTCATGTAGGGCCTTAAGACCACGGTGACACGTCAGCTCGAGATTCCTCCGCCTCACTGCGAATGCCCTATGCGTAGATCGGAGAACTGCAAAGGAGCCTCCTTGACATGGAGTGAACTCCAGGTTGTAGGCTGTTTCCAATGAATATGGAGACACGAGAAACTCGCGTGACTTGGTTGGCGTTATTTGCGTCAACCGGCACCCTGATCTGTTGTGCGCTGCCAATCGCATTCGTTGCACTCGGTCTCG
>CALKYM010000018.1 GCA_938003525.1 uncultured Planctomycetales bacterium
GCGTAGCTCAGTTGGTTAGAGCGCAGCCCTGATAAGGCTGAGGTCCCAAGTTCGAATCTTGGCGCGCCCACTTCCACCGCACGGAAAGCACGAAGCCGCGCGCACCGGGGACGTAGCTCAATTGGGAGAGCATCGGCTTTGCAAGCCGGGGGTTGGCGGTTCGAGCCCGCTCGTCTCCATTTCATGTCTCTACAATTCGGCGCGCAACGCACCGAGCACCTCTTAGTCGGCCGGCCGGGTGCATTCGGTTTCCGACTGCGAGCCAATCTGCGGCAGTCGGTCACGGGACCAGACACGCCACATCATTCAATTCTTCGCGTGTTTGGTTACGATGCTCTCGCAACTCACTGTGAGCCATCACACGCTCGCGGCAACCTTCGATCGCGCGCTCACCATGACGATGCTCGAACAGCCGGCCCTAGCGGAGTTTGAACGGCGACGCTCCGGCCGATTCGTGCTCACCAGTTACGGTGTTTTTCTCGCAGCCGCGTTGCTGGGCGGGTTCGCCGGCCGCACGATTGTGCTGACTTGGGACGAGCCGTACTACATTCGCTCGCAGGAATTGCAGGCTGACTGGTTCGCAGGCGTCATGCGTGCCCGCAGCGTGGAAGAGTTGCGGGGGCAGTTCGATCGCCAGGTTCTGCTCGACGGGTTTCATTCGGCCCGGGCGGGCATCAACGTGCACCCGCCACTGTCGGGCATGTTGGCGAACGTCGCGGAGTTGACGTTGGGCCGCTGGATGGGCGACTGGCCTGCGCGGCGGATGGCGTCGGTGTTCGAGTTTGCCGCGGCAGCCGCCTTATTATGCTGGTTCCTTGGGCGGCGGTACGGACTCGCCTGTGGTTTGGTGGCGGCTGCCAGTCTCATCCTGATGCCGCGCGTGTTGGGCCATGCGCGGATCAACGGCACCGATACGCCGCTGATGTTCTTCTGGGCCTTGGCCGCAATTGCCTTTTGGGAAGGCCTGGCGAGCCGCCGCTGGCAAATTGCTTGCGGCGTCTGTCTGGGATTGGCTTTCTCGGCGAAGATGCCGGCCGTGCTGGGTATCGCGCCGGCGGCGATCATCGGCATTGTCCGCGCACTCGCTGTCGATTCGAACACGACGTCGGCGACAACTTCAGCAGGCCGTAGTCGCTTCGTTCGCGCCGCGTTTTTAGCCACGCTGATCGCGCCACTGGCCATCGCCGCCCCAGAACTCTTGCGGTTGCGCGCTGGAATGCGCGAGGCGGCACTCGAACGGTTCCCTGCCGAACAGCATCAGGGGTATCTGACGACCATCGACCTGCTCGACCCCGGCGTCACGACGTGGGTACCCGGCTGGCTGTTTTTCTTGCCGGCCGCCTTCTGGCTACTGCGCGAGATAGCCATCTTCGCTGCGCGGCGTCGGTCGACATTGGTTGCGCTGCGCGGCAGTCCGATATACGAAATGTTGCTCTCGTGCATCGCACTGGCACCGGCGGTTTCGATTCTCCTCAATCCTCTGTGGTGGCAGGACACGGCAATTCGCTTGGCACACTACCTGGCGCTCTTCACCGAGCGTGATGCGCTGGTGCGGGACTTCGAAATCTACTACTTCGGCCGGCTGTATCGCTACAGCCTCCCCTGGCACAACGGTTTCGTTTTGACGGCGATCACGGTGCCACTGGGCATCTCGGCTCTCGCAATTGCGGGATGCTGGACCGTTTTGCGCAGCGCATCGCGCGATCTCTTGCCGCTTTATCTGCTGCTCGGCGCACTGGTGTTCCCGGTGATGCGGATGTTCGACACGCCGGCGCACGGCGTCGTGCGGCTCATGCTGCCGACCTTCTTTTTCTGGGCAGCGCTGGCTGGCGTCGGCTTCACCGCCTTGGTCGCGCGATCGCGAACCGACGAGGACGTTGCGCCCACCAGTGACAAGTGGCTAGGGCTCACTTTGCCGCAACGCGCGACCGCCCTGGTGCTGATCTGCATCGCCCCGGCTGCAGTAACCCTCTATCGCACGCATCCGCACTACCTGTCGTACTACAACCTGCTAGTCGGCGGCACGACTGGCGCCATGGACCGCGGCTTTGAGGTCAGCTACTGGTTTGATGCGGTGACGCCGGAGTTCGTAGCGGCGGTGAACGATGATCTACCTGAGGGGGCCACGATCAGTGCGCATGCCCACTGGCTGGGTACGCTGCTGGGTGCGGGGGCCCTGCGCGGCGACCTCAGCAGCCAGCCAGATGCGGCCAAGGCCGACTACATAATCTTGCAGGCCCGCAGCGCACTCAGTCGACCGTTTCGCCGCTTGCTGTTCCTCCAGCGTCCGACCGGTCCCGTGGTCGCACACGATGGCGTGGCGCTGGCCAGCATGTACGACGACCGCGCCATCGCCCGTGCATTGGGACTGGTGCTACTGACCGACGCGCGCGCGGAGAAGCCCGACGCGATCACCGGTCGCATCGAGCGGGCCACGTTCTCTGAAACCGCGATCGAAGTGGCCCGAACCCATCCGCAAGCCGTGGTGGACGCGATCCGGCTTCTGCTCGACGGACGTGCATTTACCGAGCCCGACGCGCTGCAGGGACATACCGCCACCTATCTCACGGCGATCCTCGGCCCGGAACCCGAGCGCAATCAGGCCGCTCGCCTCCGTGTGGCCCAGATCGCAGCCATCGATCCGCAATGCCTGGGCGACGCCGCCTCGATGCTCATTCAGCGCCCTGACGTGGTCGAGCAGGCCATTCGCTCGATGGGCATGATCCGGCCCGAGAGGGTCGGCGGCTATTTGAGCGACGCGTTTCAGCGAGCAGCCAGAAAGTGAGTGGGGCGTCGCTGAAGTACTGAGCGGCTCGGCAGGCTACTTCGGCAGGCCCACAAACTCATTGATGATGCCATCGGGGTCGGCCAAGAACAGGATCCGCGCCAGGCGCCCCAATGGAAAGATGTCTTGTTCGACCCGGACAGCCGACTTCTCGGCATAGTCGCGCACGGCGTCGAGATCGCGAACGATGTATTGGATGTAGCGAATGCCGTGCGCCTCTTCCCAGCGTCCGGTGTGGACCGGCAAGCCGTCGCTGTGCGAAGCGATGCGGATCGTCGTGTTCCCGTGGCGGAAACGATAGACGGGTCTCGCCGCTGCCGACGTCGCTGCCAGTGGCTCAAGTTCTGCGAAGCCAATGAAGTCGCGATAGAACTTGCGGCTCGCTTCGACGTCCGCGACCGTCAGACCCAATTCGATCTTTTCAAGTGCATCGTCCTGTGCGTCCTCCGGAACGATGGCCAGTTCGATTTCGTTCCCGTCAGGATCTCTCACCAATGCTGTCGGCATGTCGCTGTTGTCGTCCCGAACGATAAACTTCGGCGGTGGAAACTGGTGGCGGGCAAATCGCTCCCGCAGCGCAAGCCCATCGCGAAAGAACAACCGCAGCCGCCGAATGCCGATAGCGGCATCGGCCGCGCCGGTCTCGCTCTTCATCGTCGCATCGCTATGCAAAAACTTGATCTCCGTCGTGCCCACCTGATAGCGCGTCATCACCAGCCCGCCCGGCAAGTCCAGATCGCGTATCCGCCGCAACCCGAGCACTTCGCCATAGAACTCGCGGGAGTCCTCAACATCGGCCACCGAGAGCACGAGATTCACCGACGGCTGAAACATCAAGTCGGGAATACTCACTGCTTCTTGGGCCCAGACGTGATACGGCGCAACCAGCATCGCCAAGGCTGCAATCACAATGCGGCCGCTACGACAAGCCCATCGTCCATAGATGCAAGGCATTGGTCGATTCCTCGTTGGCAGGTGCATGAGTCAGCGGACAGCGCGTGGCACTTGCTCGGTCATGCGCCGGAAGCGTATTGTCCGCCGCTTGAATGTATGACGCAAATGCACGAAGTCGTGGGATTCGTGCCCGCGCAACAGCGGACTCCGTTCCGGGACAGACTCGCTGAGGCAGTCAGTCGGCCGCGTGTTCATCGGCCTCTAGCACCTCCACGTATTTGCGATGTTGTTCGGCGCACAGGGCATCGCCGGCCTGTTGGTACAAGTTGACCAGCCGCCGATGGGCCTGCACATCGTACGGTTTGATGCGCAGTGTCTCTCGGAATTGCTCAATGGCATCTCGACGCCGGCGAAGCTGCATGTACATGTCGGCCAGTGTGAAGTGCATGGCGGCGTTGTCGGGCGCCAATTCAACGGCCCGTAGGAGATGCAGTTCCGCCTCGTCGATTCTCCCAGCGGCACCCAGCAGCACACCCAACTGATGATGCGCATCGGCCGAATTCGGTTCGACTTCCAGCGCCAAACGAAACGCCGCGTCGGCCGCTTTCCGATCGGCCATCAGCAGATTGCCTTTCATGCGGGTTGCCAGCGCATGGCGAGGATTGAGATCGAGCGCCTGCCGCACGTTCGCGACAGCCTCGTCCCGTCGGCCTTCCTGGAAACTGGAGATTGCCAATGTGGCGTAGGTTGTGGCGTCAGGAACGATCGAGAACGAAAACCAGCTACACAGCGCCCACGTGCCCAGCACGACGAAGACCACTCCGCGTCCCAGGAATCCCGCGCGGGCGATCACCGCACAACCCAAACCGGCGGCAGCGCAAATCAGTGATGAGACCGGCAGCGCATACCACGCCTTGGCGACCCAGACGTAAGGATGATGCAGGTTTTCGTAGGCGAGGGCGACCGCCATCGTTGCAGGCAGCCCCAGCCACAAGAAACGCACTGCGCTCGGCCGACGGACTAGCCGCACAACCAGCACAGCGAGTCCTAACACAATGAAGACGCACACGGCGAGTGCCAGCATGTAGCCGCAGGCCATGAGCGAATAGTTCCAAGGCGGACGGACTTGCAGCACACCGCTACCGGAAAAACGCGCTGCCCCCCACAACGTGGAGTAAAGCGCATCGGGAAGCGAATACGTGCCGGCAAAGAAGGGCTCAGTCAGCGATTCGCCAAAACGGAAGAAATGCGTTGCGGTGTGAAAACCGGGCTGCACCCAGTAGCGTTCGCCCTCGAGATCGATACGCCGCGCCAGGGGACTGCCCAACTCGTGCCACAGGCGCAGGTAATGGCCACCACCGACTATCAAGGTGGCCGCGAAGAGCACGCACAGTGGGGCCAGCCAGCGACCGATTTGCCATCGATACCGGAGCACAAGCTGTCCGCCCAAGGCGGCAAACACAACAGGCACCAGGGCCACGGCTGTGAGCTTGGTGGACAGGCCCGCTCCCAGACAAGCACCGACGCCGGCATACAGCCACAACGATGGACGCGACGATTGCAGCGCGCGCAGCGCGAGATAAGTCGTCGCCGAACCGAGCACCGCCACCAGGGGTTCGTTGCTGATGAACTGGAAGATATAGGCCTGCACAGGCAGAAAGCCCGCCACCACCAGGCTGGCCGCCAACGGCACCGCGCCGCGAAAGAGGCGCCGGGCAACGAGCATCGTGAGCACAACGTGAACGACGGCCAAAACCATGGACAGCCATCGCAGCGCCGTAATGCCGGCGGGATGGCGGGCGTCGAGCCGCAAACATTCCAGCGTGGCGGCTGCCAACATGTAATACAGCGGTGGCTGATGGGCTTCGTGCCCATGGTCGGGTGGCGGCAGTGCATGATTCTGTTGAATGTAAGACACGTTCATCAAATGCCAGCGGATGTCGAAGCCGTCTTCCGGCTGTAGGAAACGAAGGTTCATCACTCCCTGCACGAACCATGCGACGCACCACAGCGCAACGAGAATCCACACGACGCGCGGCGAAAGTTCGCCTGCAACCAGTCGCGAAGAAGATCGGCGCTCGACGATCCATTCAATCAGCAACCACACGGCAGCACTGATCCCCGCCCAGAGCAACAGCAGAGGTAACTGCTGAAAAAACGACTCCCAAGGTCGCGGCAGCGGAGGATCGAGCCACACTCGATAATCCGGATCACTCGCCAGCACCGCGTCCAGTTCCGTGCCGCCCGCGTGCGAAGCGCGCCACGATGTATCTGAGGTGATCTGCACATCGTCGCAATCCAACGCGAGCCACAGCGCGGGCGGACCGGAATCGTTGGAGACCACAGCTTCCAGCTCGTTCGCGCCTTCGTTCAACAATCCGGTGACGTCAAGCGTCGTCGGCTCTTTCCACAGCCGCCTTTCCGCCGGTCGCTTGGCGATCGCGCCGTTGATCCTGACTTCGAAAGCACGAAAGCCGCGCACGGTTAGCCGAGCAGTTGCAGGCGCACTCGACAATTCGAACGACTTGCGAAACGTCGTGTCGAGCAAGGCCCCGCGATGGCTTCGTTCATACGTCGGGTAGAAAATCCACCTCGCCGGCGCCCGCGCGGAAAGAAACGGCACATGGGGAAGCGACGAGAAGAGCCACAGCCCGCCGATGACTGCGACTGCGGCGAAGATCAGAATGGCAACGGTCCACTGCCGCCGGCGAGCGATAGGCATCCTGCGGGCACGAGACATGTCAGTCGCAGGATCCTCGTCTGGGGCGAATTCTTGAATCGAGCCGACTCAGCTCTGCGGCCGACTCGGACCATCTTCGATTCTAGACGGAGCCCGCCAGCACGGCTGGCAACGCCATCAGTGAATGTGCTGCGGTGCCCAATAATCTCCCGCCATCCGAAAAATCCGCAAGATCGGCACAGCTTCACACGATAAGTAGCAACAACGCCTACCGGACTGCACCGAGCGCCATGCTTGCGCGAGCGTGCCGGATGGCTGATCGAGGTTGCTGGCGACAACGGGCAAAGGAACGGACATGGCTCGCAGGATGCACGCCGTCACAATGGGATGCCTCGTGCTGGTAACGCTATCGGCCACGGGCTGCGCCACGCAATACGGGCCCCAATTTGGACTTTGGCCCGTTCCGATTCCCGTCAGTCCGTTTTTTCAAGACCGGCAGGAAGATCGCTTCTGGATGCGGGAGCGTTACGAGCGCGTACCGATCTTGCCGCCGATTGGCGCCGAGGGCGAGGCCGTCGCTCTGGACGAGCCCAGCGACGACGAAGTCATGCGGGCGCTGCCTTCGGTTGAAGGAGGCTTCCCGCTGTTGCACACCGTGCACCGCAACAACGTGCGGATCGTCAAAGAACTGGTTTCCGACCAGATCGACCCGCCGCGCGTAATGCCACTAGTGGGGCCCGTGCAACTCCACCACTCGCGTTGGAAGTGTACGGTGTACTTCTCCGAAACCACGCGTGTGGGACCACCGGTGCCCTACACCACGGTCGACGAAGACAGCGTGGAAGTGGTGTACATCGACCGCAGCCACCTGCACATGGTCGGCAACGTTGAATCCGACTCGCCGGTGAGCAACTACTAGACCGCCCACGGCAGTCATGATCTCTTGCGGGCGAGTACCGTTTCACTGGCGGCTCAGCGCCTGCCATCAATGCCAGCACCGTGCTAACTGCGCGCGTCAGCACGTCGGCGAATCGCATTCCGGTTTGCGGGCTGTCAGGGCAAGGCCCTGACCTGCTGCAACCACCTTTCGACTCTGTCCGTTGTGCGGGTTGTGTCGACGGATGCTCGCCTTGTCAGCGTTTCTGCGCCGCCGATACGATAGGGAAAATGGACGACTCTGCGCCCACGAGACCGACGGATCGGTATGCCAGGACGGCGAATACTTCTCATCGCGTGGCTGTTGGCGGCAGCCGCTCTTGCACCAGCCCGCGCACTGGCGGACGCGGCTGAAGACCAGTACGCCGTGGCCGCCGCTCTTTACGCGCGCGGTCAGTGGGAGTTGGCCAGCGAGGAGTTCGCGGCCCTTCTGGACGAGTGGCCCGAGCATCCCCGCGCACCCGCCACGGCCTTCTACCTGGGCGAATCGCTAGTGCAACTTGAGCGATATGCCGACTCCCGCAACCGCTTCGAGCAGGCGCTGGAACTCGACCCGGAAGGACTATTTGCCCGGCAAGCGGAGTACCGCGTGGGCGAGACGAGCTTTCTGCTGAACGACTTCGCGCGTGCCAACGATGAGCTGACGCAATTCTGCGAGCAGCACGCAGACGATCCGCTGACGGCCTACGCCCTTTCGTATCGCGGACGCATCGAGCTCGAAGCGGGCGACGCGAGGACGGCGCGGCGCCTGTTTGACGAATTGCTCGAGCGCTTTCCCGACGCTCCGCCGACTGCCACCGCGCATCTCGAACTGGGGCGTGCGTTGGCTCTCGAAGGCGACCACGATGCGGCGCTGGCCGAATACGAGCGCCTGGCAAACGACTCGAATCATCCCCTGGCCGCTCAGGCGCAGTTCCAAGCCGCCGCGCTGCTGTACGACACGGAACAATTCGAAAAGGCCGACGAGGCCTTTGCCCGCCTCGCGCGCCAGTGGCCCGACAGCCAGCTCGTACCAAAAGCACAACTCGGCCGTGGCTGGGCCGCGCTGCGCACCAAGCGGCACGAAGACGCCGTTGCGCTGTTAAGCCCGCTGGCCAACGATGCCGAGATTGGCGGTCAAGCGCTCTACTGGCTGGGCCTGACTTACAAGGCGCAAGAGAACTGGACTGCGGCATCGGGCGCGTTTTCACAAGCGCTGGCGCGCAGCGATGAGAGCGATCCCGCGTTGCTCTATCACGCGGGAGAGGCGCTGGTGCGTCTGGAGCGTCATACTGAAGCGCGCCCGTTGTTTGAGCAGGCGCTGGTGCTCGGTGACGACTCGCAGTGGGCTGACGATGCGCAGCTCGGGCTCATGCGTGTGGCCGTCGCCGGCAATGACTCTGAGCAAGTCGCTCAGGTTGCCGCAGAGTTCTCGCGGCGGTTCTCCACCAGCCCGCTGGCGGACGATGTCGCCCGCGTGCGTGCCCGCTGGCTGGTCGAGCAGGCGCAATACGCCGCGGCGATTGAGTTGCTGGAACCACTGGTCGCCGCTTCGGGCAGTCGTGCACACCCCGAAGACTCGGCGGTGTCTGCGCCGACCGACAACGCGCTGCGAGCCGAATACGAAGCCGACGCGGCGGAGGTCGATCGATACCTGTTGGCGCTCGCGTATGCCCGCGGTGGCGACAACGAAAATGCTCTGAAAGCCATTGAGCCGCTCACTGGCACGTCGACATCGAATGACGAACTCGCACAGCTCCGCGCCGATGCGTATCTGCTGGAGGCAACCGCGCATGCTGCCGCCGGCGACTACGATGCGGCCGCCGAGGCGCTCGAGCTGCATATCACATCGAGTGGGGCCGAAAGTCCGGCCGCGGCGGCGCAAGGACAACTGGCCGTCTATCGCGCGCGGGTTGGACGCCTGGAAGAGGCGCGTACGCTATACGGAAAATGGCGTGCGGCCGGTCCCGCACCGAGCGAGCTGAAACTCATCATCCGGCAACTCGCCGAGGCGGCGCTGGCAGCCGAAGACTACACGTGGTCGGCCGAGTTGTTCGGCGATTTGGCCACTGAGCGCGACGACCCCGAGTATCGCGCGGCGGGGCTCGCCGGATTGGCCTGGTGCCGCTATCGCCAGAATGAACTGAGCAGCGCTGCCGACCTGTTCGAGCAATTGCTCACGGAATTGCCCGACTGCGAAGCGGCCGGCCAAGCGGCGTTGGCCCGCGGGGAGATCTGCGAGAAGCTCGAGCGCCATGACGCGGCGCTGGCGATGTACCGCCGCGCTCTGTCGGAGCCCGACGACTCGGCTTTGCGACGCGACGCGCTGTTGCGCGCGGCGAGATTGCATGATCGGCTCGCTCAGGATGTCGAAGCCGTCGCGCTGTATGCGCAGTTCGCCGAAGAGTACTCGGGCGATCCGCAAATCGATCGCGTCTGGTACGAATGGGCCTGGTCGCTAGCCGAGCTGGGCCGTAACGATGAGGCCGTCGCGCGGTTCACCGCACTTCGCGAGCAGTATCCCGCATCTCCGCAATGGCAAGGCGCAACGTTATGGTTGGCGCGGCAAGCGCTCGCCGCTTCGCGCGCCGATGAAGCGTTTGCTCTTGCGGGCGAAGCGGCGTCCGCCGCGGAAGCAGCCACCGATCGCGCGGCCGCATCCGACGTTCGTGCACGCGCAGCGGCAGCACTGGGCCGGTGGGAAGACGTCTCCGAGTCGATGCAACAAGTGCTCGATACGCGGCCCGATGAAGCGCTCGCCTTGCAGGCCCGCTACTGGCTTGCTGAAGCGGCTTACCGGCAGGCGCTCACTTCGCCACAGGCAGAGCTGCATTACGGTCGTGCGCACCAGCTTCTCGAGCAGCTTGCGGCCGAATTGCCACAGGAGCGCGCGCCCTGGATGGCGATGATCCCCTTACGGCAGGCTCAGATTCTGGCCCAGCAGAAGCGTTGGGCCGAAGCGAGTGAAGTTGCCGAATCGGTAACCCGCGATTTTCCTGATTTTGCACAACGGCACGAAGCCGACTACGTGATCGGCCGCGCGCTGGCCAGTCAGGCCCTGTTCGCCGAGGCTCGCGAGGCATATCGCCGCGTCGTGCACTCACCCTCCGGCGAACGAACGGAAACGGCCGCCATGGCGCAATGGATGATCGGCGAGACGTACTTCCACCAGGAAAGCTATGCGCTGGCCCTGCGCGAGTACCTCAGGGTCGAGATTCTTTACGCCTATCCCCGCTGGCAGGCCGCTGCGTTGTTGCAGGCCGGCAAGTGCCACGAGCAATTGGGCGAATGGCAGGCGGCGGCCGACTTGTATCGTCGCCTCGTAGATGACTATCGCGAAACGGAGTTCAGCGACGAAGGCCGCCGGCGGCTGGATGCCGCCCGTGCCCGACTCGCACAGCGGCCTTCGAATTGAGTCACGACCACTCAGAACAGATTCAACGAAACGACAAACACGAGCCCGCCATCGCGAATGCCGACGCCCGGGCGGCCTGACGCGAAGAAAGGAAACCCTCAGATGTCGTCCCGCACGCAATTACGCCAGCAGCGCCGCCACGTTCCGGCTCTAGTCGGCCTCGGTTGCCGCCCATTGATCTGGGCGTGTGTCGCGGTGGCTGCAT
>CALKYM010000019.1 GCA_938003525.1 uncultured Planctomycetales bacterium
CTCCGACCCCCTGCTCCCAAAGCAGGTGCGCTAGCCAGACTGCGCCACGCCCCGAATGTGAGTCGAACGATCCCGCCGTCTGGAACGACACGCGAAGAATCGGGATGTTCGCTGGATACGGCCGCCGCAGGAGAGACTCGCGCGGCTGAGCGCATCGTAGGGAAGCGGGGCCGATCGATCAAGCAGCCCGGGGTTGTTGCCCGGCGGATGTCGGGCCGCACAGCAACTGCTGCAGCCGCTCGAACTCGGCGTGATTGGCGAAGTGCAGCACGATCCGCCCGCGGCCTTTGGCGCCTTCGCGGATATCGACCTTCGCGCCGACCGCGGTGCGGAGTTGCTGCTGGAGTTCGGCCAGGTGGTCGCTCCGCCGCCGCGTGCGCTCGGCCGAAGTGGTGCCGGCGACCGCCAGCGGTTCGCCGTCGGCCGATTGAATGGCCTCCTTCACCGCCGCCTCGGTTTGCCGCACGCTCAAGCCTTCGTCGCGAATCCGCGCCACGAACCGCACCTGCTCGCGCTCTTCGCCCAGCGGCAACAGAGCCCGGGCGTGGCCCTGGGTAATGGTTCCCTTCTCGAGTGCCTTGCGCACGTCCTCGGGCAATTCGAGCAAGCGGATGAGATTGGCCACCGTCGAGCGATCGATCTTCAGCCGACCGGCCAGCTCTTCCTGCGTGCTGTTGTAGGTGTCGAGATAGCGCTGGAACGAGGCGGCCTTTTCCAATGGTCCCAGATCCTTGCGCTGCAGGTTCTCAACGATCGCCAGTTCGGCCAGCTCGCGGTCTTCGACGTCGCGAACCTGTGCAGCGATCGTATCCAGCCCGCACTTCGTCACGGCGCGCAATCGCCGTTCGCCGGCAATGAGCTGATAGCGACCTTCGACGCGGCGCACGACGATCGGTTGCAACAGGCCGTGCTCGCGAATGCTGTCGGCCAAACCGCTGAGTTCGGTCTCGTCGAACTCGCGGCGGGGCTGATAGGGGTTGTTGTCGATCTCCTGCACGCTGAGGTGCACGATGCCGCGATCGGAACCCGGCGCGCTTTCGACCTCGGGCCCGGTCGCCGCTTCGCCGAGAGTGCTCGGGCGTCCCAACAGTGCTTCCAAGCCGCGCCCCAAGCGTCGTTCCTTACTCACGATCCAGCACCTCCATGCAGAGTTCCACGTAAGCTCGGGCACCAGGCGCCCGGGGAGCGTAGTCGATGACCGCTTGCCCATGACTGGGCGCCTCGCTCACGGCCACGTCGCGAGGAATGACCGTGTCGAACACGATCTCGCCGAAGAATTCGCGCACGTCTTGTTCGACTTCGGCGGCGAGCTCCAATTGATGGTCGTACATCGTCAGCAGAATGCCGGCGAACTCCAGCCGCCGTGCCGCATCGTCCATCGCCTCGCGGACGACTTCGATCATCTGCGTCAGCCCTTCCATGGCGAAGTACTCGCACTGGATGGGCATCAACACCTCGGTCGAACTGACCAATGCCGTGCGGGTGAGCGGCCCCAGCGACGGTGGGCAATCGATCACCACCGCGTCGTAGCTGGTCAGCCCGGCCGCCAAATGTTCGCGAAGCGTGGCAGCATGGCTGGCATCGCCCGCTGCCAGCAGTTCCACATCATGGAAACGCCGGCTGCCCGGCAAGAGCGTCAGATGCTCATGCGGCCCGGCGCAGAGCGAGGTGCTCAATGGTTGTTGCGACACCAGCGGATGCCCACCCGAGGGCTCGGCACCCAGGCCGGTGGTGGCGTTGCATTGGGGATCGAGATCGATGAGCAAAGTGCTAGCACCTCCGCGGGCCAATCCGGCGGCCAGGTTGACGGCCGTCGTCGTCTTGCCGACGCCGCCCTTCTGGTTGGCCACACACAGAATGCGGCCCATCGCGTGCTCCTGCGGACATGAGGTCTTCGCCCGACCCGCGAGCCTCCCTGCCCGGCGGCCGAACTCTCCTTAGAATCGGCACGACTGGTCCGCGCGATCAAGGTGCCGACGGCCGCCGCGCAGGACGCGCCCAACCGCGACCTCAGCGTGTTTCACGTGAAACGACAAGCTTACCCCAGTTGCGCTTCTCACCCGGTCGAATCGTTCGACAGCAAACGTGCAAGCACGTTTCACGTGAAACCGCCCGCAGCCGGAAAGAAGGGCCACCCCGTGCGGCGGCTACTCCAGCGGATTGAAGACGAGACCGCTGGCCAGCTTGGGATAGAAGTACGTGCTCTTGGGCGGCATCCGCTCGCGCAATTGGCTGATGCGTTCGATGTGCTCAAGCGTGGCGGGCATGACCAGGGCCGCGAACGCATAACGGGCAGAATCACCGGCGTCCTTCTCCAAAGCGTCCACAACTTCGTCGACGCGGTGCACGAACGTGGCCCGCCCGAGTTGCTCGTCGGCCAACAGCGTGTCTGCCACCAGACGGTGCAGGATGCTGACGCCCAACATCCGCCATTCGTCGCTATGGTCAGCGGCCACCTCGGCCATCTTCTGCCGACCAGCGTCCGTGAGTGTGGCCAGCAACCACCGCTCGTCAGCGGGCGCGAACAGCCCCAGCGTGTGCTGTTCGTCCGCCGTTTCGATCTGTTCCCAGACCGATTCGCCCAGATCCGTCCCTTCGCCGACCAGCCGCGCCGTGAACATCTCGCCCAGCGCGGCGACGAGCTGCTCCGACGAAAGCGCTCTCCGCCCGGGAAAGACCCGGTGCGTCGGCAAAACGACCATGCCCGGATCGCTCATGCCCACGCACATCATCTGCACGAAGTTGGCCGGGTGCTCGGAATCCAGCGTTCCGCCGGCGGCCAATTCATCGCGATAGTTGCAGGCCGTCTCGTAGCGGTGGTGGCCATCGGCAATGAACACCGGCCTCGATCCCATCGCGCCGCTGAGCTGCGCGATGAGCCTGACGTCCGTCACGGGCCAGACGCGATGGATCACGCCCAGGTGATCGGCCGCTTCGATGGGAGTCTGCCCCGCGATGGCGGCTTCCAGCAGGTTCTGTGCTGTGGCCTCCGGGTCGGGATATAAACCGAAGATCGCGCTGAGGTTCGCCCGGCAGGCGTGCATCAGCGCCAGCCGGTCTTTCTTGGGACCGGGCATGGTCTCCTCGTGAGGAAACACCTGCCCCTCGCCGAATGGCGACAGCCGCAACCGGGCGATGTACCCGCGGCGCGTGTGACGAGCGCCTTCGTGTTCGTACTCCTGATGATAGACGTAGATGGCCGGATCGGACTCGGTGAACAAGATGCCCTCGGACTGCCACTGCTGCCAGAAGCGCGCCGCCCGCCCGTAGCGCTCTTCGCCTGCGTCGCCCGGTTCTTCGCGGTTGAGGATCAACCGCACCACATTGGCCGGATGCTTGGCGTACAGCTCGTCGCGCAGGGCATCGTCGATCACGTCGTAAGGCGGGGCGATCACGTCGGACAGGGCACCGACGTGCCCGAGGTCATAGCGGATGCCGCGAAACGCCTGGATGTCCGGCATGTTGTTCCTTCTTCCCCTGAAGAGTTCCTACTCGGTGTCGCTCAGATGGCTTGCGTGGCCCGCCAATTGAAACGGGGCTTCGGTATTAACCCGAAGCCCCGTGGTCGTGTCAATCGTTCGTGCGCCGCCGCGATCAATAACGGTAATACTCGGGCTTGAACGGCCCTTCGACCGGCACGCCGATGTACTCGGCTTGCTCGGGTGTGAGCTTCGTGAGCTTCGCGCCCAGCTTGTCCAGGTGCAATCGGGCGACTTCTTCGTCGAGTTCCTTAGGCAACATGTGCACGCCCAACTCGTACTTCTCGGGCTCGCTCCACAGGGCGATTTGCGCGATCACCTGATTGGTGAACGAGGCACTCATCACGAACGAAGGATGGCCCGTGGCACAACCGAGGTTCACCAGCCGACCTTCGGCAAGCAGGATGACCGAGTGACCGTCGGGGAAGGTGTACCGATCGACCTGTGGCTTGATCTCGACGTGCTTGATGTCCTTGCGATTGGTCAGCCAGGCGACGTCGATCTCCAGATCGAAGTGCCCGATGTTGCAGATGATCGCGTCGTCGGGCATCTGCTCCATGTGCTGGCCGAGAATGATGTCGCGGTTGCCGGTTGCCGTGACGAAGATCTGCCCACGCGCGGCGGCCTCTTCCATGGTGGTCACTTCGTAACCTTCCATGGCCGCCTGCAGCGCGATGATCGGATCGATCTCTGTGACGAGCACACGTGCGCCCAGCGACTTCATCGCGTGAGCGCAGCCCTTGCCGACGTCACCATAGCCGCAGACCACCACAACCTTGCCGGCCACCATGATGTCCGTGGCCCGCTTGATGCCGTCGGCCAGCGATTCGCGGCAGCCGTACAAGTTGTCGAACTTGCTCTTGGTCACCGAGTCGTTGACGTTGATCGCCGGCATCTTCAGTTCGCCGCGCTCGTGCATCTGATACAGGCGGTGTACGCCGGTTGTGGTCTCCTCGGAAAGACCGCGAATGCCCTCGGCCAACTGCGGGAACTTCTCGTGAACCATCGCGGTCAGGTCACCGCCGTCGTCGAGAATCATGTTCAGCGGCTGACCGTCGGGGAAGAACAACGTCTGCTCGATGCACCAATCGAATTCTTCGCCCGTCATGCCTTTCCACGCATAGACCGGCACGCCGGCCTTGGCGATGGCCGCCGCCGCGTGGTCTTGCGTCGAAAAGATGTTGCAACTGCTCCAGGTCACCTCGGCGCCGAGTTCGACCAGCGTCTCGATGAGCACGGCCGTCTGAATCGTCATGTGCAGGCAACCGGCGATCCGAGCGCCGGCCAGCGGCTTCTGGCTGCCGTACTTCTCGCGCAGGGCCATCAAGCCCGGCATCTCGTTTTCCGCGAGTTGGATCTCTTTGCGTCCCCAATCGGCCAGCGAAAGATCCTTGACCTTGTACGGCAGTTTCGTCTCGACTTGCGCCACAGCGCATTCCTCCTGTTGACGGGCGAACGACAGCTCGGACGGTTAGTCACCGCCCTGCAGACAGGGGACGCCCAATCCGTACAGCGACCCCCTTTGCTTCGCCCACATCATAGGGTCCAGCGGTTCAACGCGACAAGGGCCCGCTCGACGCAGCTGTTGATCTGCCTGCGACCTGCTTGCGCAACCTGGTGCGGCTGAATTCGCAACGAAATCAGCCAGTCAGACCAAACGCACGGCGGCTCTGCGCGACGAACGCTTGCACCAGCGCTTCATCCTTGATCCCCGGCGACGACTCCACGCCGCTCGCCGTGTCGACCGCATCAGGCTGCACCTGAGCGATGGCCTCGGCGACGTTGTCCGCAGTTAGTCCACCTGCCAGCACCAGCGGCGGCCAGTCCTGATCTCGTTCGCGCGCGGCCAACACATCCCACCGCCCGACGCGCCCGGTTCCGCCGTAGCTCTGCCCGTGACGACTATCGACCAGCAGCATGCGGGGCACCGCGGGGGCGTTGCGCGCCGCGCTCCAGAACTGCACCAGGGGCGCCAGCGAGTCGGCGATTCGCACGGCTTTGATAACTGCCAAACCGTCGAGCTCGGCCAACATCTCCGCAGGCTCATCGCCATGCAACTGCACGGCGTCGAGTGCGAGATGCTGTGCAATCTCACGAATGCGGCCCGACGACTCGTTCACAAAGACGCCGACTTTCACGATGCCCGGCGCGAGCGCCGCAACGATCTGCTCCGCTCGCTCCCGTTCGATGTAACGCGAACTCTGCGGATAGAAATTCAGCCCAATCGCGTCAGCGCCGGCCGCAGCAGCGGCTTGCGCATCCTCGGCTCGGGTAATGCCGCAGATTTTCACGTGAAACATGGCACACGCTGTGATCGAATCGCGCGATTGTGCACTGCGATCGACGCTTCGCGATTGTCGCTGCAACGCAGCCCAGGCACGAGCTCAACTTCAGATGATGATCATCCATCTTACCGCCATCAGAATCGCACGTCGTAGCTGGGGTGCCACTGCTGGCTCGCCCAGCAGTGCTGACAAGAGCGCGGTTGGGCAATCCAACTGGGGCACCCGTCAATCGAACCAAGTCGAGCAGCCATCCAGCTCAGTCCTCCTAGTGAAGCCACCAACTCGGCCTGCCGATGCATAACGATAGCGCCCCACCATCTTCGCGCTGTGGGTGCGCCCTTCCTTACCATCCTCCCATCCATTCACTGGGACACACCTCTCCATGACCAGAATCGTCGAGGGCCTCGAAGATCGACCGTTCAACGCGATGCCCGACGTGCGCCGCTACTTCCCGGCAGAGGCCATCGAGGAAGCCCGCCAGACGTTGGCCGGATCGATCGAGCGCGGCTCCGGACCCGGTCTGGCGATTGGTCCGGCCGGCTGCGGCAAGTCGATGCTTTGCCACGTGCTGGCCGAGCTGTTCCGGCATCAGTTGGCCGTCGTGCATCTGTCCAGCGCCCGTATTCAGAACAGCCGCGCGCTGTTGCAAGCCATCCTCTTCGAGCTGGGACTGGAGTACCGCAAGCGCGACGAGGGCGAACTGCGGCTCGAGCTCATCGGCTACCTCTCGCGCAGCGACAAATGCCCCGAGGGGATCTTGCTGATTGTCGACGAGGCGCACACGCTGCCTGTGCGCGTGCTGGAAGAGCTACGTATGTTGAGCAATCTGGTCCGCGGCGGTGTGCCCCGCGTGCGGATCGTGCTGGCCGGCGGGCCCGCCTTGGAAGAACGCTTCACGCATCCGAAGCTCGAATCATTCAATCAACGCATCGCCGCGCGGACCTATCTGCGGGCATGGGATCGTGCGGAGACGGAACAGTACATTGCCGGAGAACTCGAAGCGGTCGGAGTCGAGAGCGCGAGCGTGTTCAGTCCCGGCGCCGTCGACCGCATCTATCGCGCGACCGACGGCATCCCGCGGCTGGTGGTTCAGTTGTGCGATTACGCGTTGACGCTAGCCATTGCCGGCGGACGTCAATCGATCGATGCCGAAGGGATCGACGAGGCCTGGGCCGACTTGCAGCAATTGCCCGCGCCTTGGAACGAATCGGCCCGGCCGACGAAGCCATCAGAGTCCGGGCAGCCTTCGATCATCGAGTTCGGCGCACTCGATTCGTCCGCTGCTGATGAGGATACCGCCGAAGACGTCAGCCCGAGCGTTGCATCTTTTGAAGTGGGTAGCCAGCCCACTGCTACGGATAACCAGCCGGCGGATGCGACGGCCATGGCGCACTCGCTCCCAGATCCCGACATGCCTCCCGCCGAGGACCCGCTAGAGTCGCTCACTGCCGGGGTCTCGGCGTTGGAGGAGGAATTTGGCGCGCCCGGCTCCATCGCGCCGCAGCGGGCCGCGAAGCCTGAATTCGACGCGACGTCCGTGAACGCGCCCGGCGATGCTGAAGCCTTCGAAGATGAAGAGGTCATCATCGATCGCTATGCGGCGCTCGACGCCGGAAGCGGGCGCAGCGCGGTCAGCCCCGTGCAGGGCGACGCCCGGGCGCTGTCGGACATGTTCGCATTGCATCGCGGCGGCGGCGACGGAGATTCGGCCGACGGAGATCTCGTCGATGCCTCGCTGAGCACCACCGATGCAGTCGGGCATTCGGCCACGATTGCGATGAATTCAACACCCGCCGACACGACATCGATGTCGAGCCAAGCGACCGAGTGGCTCGACCCGAGTGCCGATCCCGTCATGCCGACGTTCGATTCGCTCGATGCCCTGGGGCCCCTTCGATCTGAGCGGCCGCCACAAGTCGGGCCGGGAACGTCGGCCCAGGGCCAGACCGACATCGCGGCGCCCGCCGAAGAGACTGCGCCGCCACTGATCGTTATCGACGACACGCCTGCTCCCGGCTCTGCAAGCTCCTCGAGTGAAGCGCAGGGCGCCCGCGTGGAACGTCAAGACTACAGCCAACTACTGGAGCGATTGCGCAACGGGTAGTCGCCTCAGAAATACCTCACAACGCGCACAGGGACAGCGTGCGCTTGCCACCGTGACGGTCGGCCTAAGGCGCCACGTCTTGGTGCACGGCCGCGGGTGCCGGCGTGTTCCCACTATCGCGCAGCACGACTGGCTGCGGCGGGCCAGCCACCGGCGATAGCCGTACTGGGCTGGCAGCCACACCACCGCGCACGCGACGTCGCGGCAGTCGGCTGGCCCGCGTGGCGTACCACAAAACAACCATGGCTACCACGACGGCAAGTGCGGTGAACATCGTGGGATAGCGCGGCCATTCGGCCAGCCGCGCGACGCGCAGCAGCACGCCGGCAGCAGGAGCTCCGCACAGGCTGCCCAGGTCGAACATCGCCAGCACCAGCGCGGTCCCAATGCCACGATATCGAGCGGGGAACGACGACGTACCGCCGGCCATGATCGCGGGGAAGATCATCGCATGCGCAACGGCCACCAAGATGGCGGGAACGAGCAACTGCCATTGATTGCTGACCAGCAAGAACGCCAGGAATCCGGCCGCCATGAAACTCAAGCCCATGATCAGCGAAGGGCGCACACCCAACCGGTCCGGCCAGCGTCGCAGCAGCAATCGAATCGCAAAGGCGGCGGGCGCGTAGACCCAGAAGAAAATGGCGATGCCCGAGATGCCCAGTTCGGCGGCGAAGGGGCGGAGGAACGTCTGCGGGATGGTCAGTCCCATGCCGCCGACTGCCGCCACCAACAGAATGGCGCCCGGATGATACCGCTTGAAGGTCCACAGCAACGGCGGGCGGTGCTTGCTCGTGTGTCGCACTTCGCCGCGCGTGGCGAGCATGATGAACACCATGCTCACGGCGGCCAGTCCGGCGGCCGTGAGAAACATGGCCGCGATGTGACGATACGCGACGGGCCCCTCGCCAAACATCAGGTCGCCGACCAGCGTCCCGGTCATCATGCCGAGAAAGCCCGAGGTGCCGAGCATGCCCAACACTTCTCCCAAGCGATTCTGCGGCGCACGCAGCGAGATGCTGGTGATCGAAGCGCCAAAGACGCCGGCGACACTCGTGGCAAACACGATCCGCACCAGATAAACGGCGACCGTGTCAGCGCGTTCGATGAGCAAGTGCGCCAGACTGCTCGCGCACAGCAACGCGGCAGATGCCAGCCAAATGCGGCGGGCGCCGTAACGATCGATGCCGCGACCCTGGGCGAACCGCATCGCCAGGCTGCCCACCATGCCGATGCCGACGATCCATCCCAGGTGGAATTCCGTGCCACCGAGAAACTGCACGAAGTCGGCGTAGCGAAACAGCAGGCTGCAAGCCACCATCACCAGCAGATTGGCGACGTAGGCATTCCAGAAAGGCGCACCGTAGGCGGTTTTGTCCTCGCGAAGGCCCGCGGCCGCGGGCGGATGTCCCTCTCCGGGCGATTCCTCGGCGTCAGGGGAAGATGCCGACTTTGAGGCGGAAATCATATGGGGCGGGTTCAGCGAGGGAGGAAAGTCGATCAAAGTATAGCCACAAACCGTTCCCGTGCGAGAGCGGCCGTAACCTACGATTGGGTGGGACGCGCGTCGCAGGGCTGCTGCCACGCCCGCCAACATCAATCGGCCAGCTAGCTTGCGAACACACAGACCACGGGTCGCCGAACAGTGAGACACGCACAACTGCCCCAGGTTCACCCGGGCGGCTCAGCCGTGGAGTGCCCCATGCCCAACGCGAGGACGCTCATCACGCTGGCCACCTACAACGAAATCGAGAACCTGCCCCGGCTGGTTGGCGACATCGAGGAACAGGCGCCGGGTGTCGACATTCTGGTCATCGACGACAACTCACCCGATGGGACCGGCCGCTGGTGCGATGAACAGAGCCAGAGCAATGAACACCTGCACTGCCTGCACCGGCCCGGCAAGCTCGGCTTGGGCAGCGCCACGATTGCTGGAATGCGGTACGCCATCGAGCACGGCTACGAGCATGTGCTGAATATGGACGCCGACTACAGTCATCATCCTCGCTATCTGAATGAGATCCTCGCCCGCGCAGAAGCGGATGATCACCCGGACGTGGTCATTGGCTCGCGCTACATTCGAGGCGGCCAGATCGAAGGCTGGCCCCTCACGCGGCACCTGATGAGCCGCAGCGTCAACATCGCCTCGCGACGGTTGCTGGGGTTACCGACCAAAGATTGCAGCGGGGCGTTTCGTTGTTACCGCGTCGATCGCCTGGCCGAACTCGACTTCAACGAGTTCCGCTCGCACGGCTACGTCTTTCAGGAAGAGATCCTCTGGCGGTTGCGGCGCAACGGCTGTCGCTTCGCCGAGGTGCCCATCACCTTCACCGATCGGCAGCACGGAGCATCGAAAGTCGACGGCAGCGAAATCGGCCTCGCCATCCGCACGCTGTTGGCCCTGGCCGTCGACAATTGGCGCCGCTAGGGATGGCGCCGGGTCCCCCGTGACCCACCGCAAATCTATACCGGACAGACAGTTAGGACACTGGACCACGATCATCCAGACACGTGAACTAGAGTTTGGATATAGCAATGGATTGCTCTCGACTCCCCATGCACCGGGTGGCAAGCCGCAGCGCAAGCGCGGAAGCCCCCGCCGGCAAAGAGATCACTTCCAGTGGCGTTGCACCGGGTCGGCATTTGCGCCTCGACCCGCGGCAAAGCGTGTGGTCCGGCATGGGCGATCAGTCGATTCACATCGTGCATCTGCTCTCACCGTCCAGCAATGGCGAAGGTGCCCGCTGGTCGCCCGAACGTGTGTCCGAGATGCGCGAGGACGCAGACGGCGCTGAGTTCGAATGCTCGGTCGTTCAGATTCGCACGCGACAACTCTTGCGGCGACGAGAAACGGCCGAGACACCGTCGGCTGCTGTGGTCCCTACGCACGTGCTCAACCGCGTGGCGCCGGTCGACCCGTCGCTCCCCGTTCGGCTGGCTCGTCTGTTGCGGCGCATCAAGGCCGACATCGTGCATACACACGACCTGCGCTCGCATCTGTTAGCGCTCACGTTGCAGCCGCTGCTTGGCTTTCGCCTGGTAGCCACTGCCGGCGAAGAGACGCTTCGCGATACCGGCCGGCGAAAATTCTCGTCGAGCGTCAACCGCCAATTGCTCTCCGGCTTCGACCGCGTCATTGCGGTCAATAACGAATTGGCGATGCAGCTCTGTCGCCTGGGCTGCCGTCCGGCGCAGGTCGACGTGATTCAAGAGGCCATCGATACGCGCCGCTTCGCGCGCGAGAATATTGACGACAGCGCTCGCAGCGAGTGGCAAATGAACGCCAGCGACCGCGTCGTCGGCATCTGGCCGGAACCGGCCGATGGCGCAGAGCGATTGCGGACGACGGAAATGTTCTCGTTGGTCTGCGCGGCACTTGGCCCGGTGCACGCGGTGCTCTTTGAAACCTCCGCAGCGTCGCGACCTCACGACGATGCGGACGCAGAGACGCTGGGCGCTGACACGCTGCGTCGCGCGGAACCGACGCCTGAGGCCTACGCCGCTCTCGATGCGCTGGTGGTGCTCGATGACGGCCCGGGGACTTCGCGGCTCGTGCTCGAAGCCCAGAGCATGGAAGTACCGGTGATCGTCGCATCGCTCCCCTCCATGCAGCGGCTGATCGAATCGGGCCGCACGGGTATCGTGGCCGAAAGTATGGACAGCGAGGCGCTTGCTGCAGCGCTGGTGCGTCTGCTCTCGAATCCGCGGGAGGCGGCGGCGCTGGCGGCCGCGGCGCGGCTGCAAATCTGTCAGCGACACGCCCCCGGCGAGTCGATGCGCAAGATCGCCCGCACCTATCGCCGTGCTCTGGCACAGGCCTGAGTCGCGGCTTTGCGGCAGCGCGTCACCCCTCGCGCACCGAGCACGACGGCAACGTCGGCACTCGGCTGTCCTCTCGCGCGGGCGCTGCGCATTCACAGGGCCTCTGAGTAGAATGGGAACATCGGCAATCAGTTGCGCGGTACTCGCTCGCGCCACTCGGCTGTACTTCCCTCAAAGACTCGCCCACCATGTCGATTCTCGTCACCGGCGGAGCCGGGTTCATTGGCAGCCACTTCATCGAGCGGCTGCTCGCCACGGGCGACGAGCCCGTAGTGTGCCTCGACAACTTCGACGCGTTCTACGATCCGGCTCGCAAGCGCGCGAACGTGGCAAGCTTCGCGGCCGGCGATCTCTTTCGACTCGTCGAGTGCGACATCTGCGATACCGATCAGGTGCGGCGTGCGCTGGCCGAGCACGAAGTTCGCGCCGTCGTTCACCTGGCAGCCCATGCCGGCGTGCGCCGCAGCGTCGAAGAACCTGGGCCCTATGCCCGGGTTAATGTCTCAGGGACGCTCTCCCTATTGGAGGCCGCGCGGCAACATCGCCTCGAGCGATTTGTGCTCGTGTCTTCCTCGACCGTCTACGGGCGCGGCGCGGCAGTGCCGTTCGTCGAAGATGCCCCCTTGGGTCTGCCCATGAGCCCCTACGGCGCGACGAAGCGCGCTGCCGAACTGCTGGGGCTCACGTACTTGGATCTGCACCAGGTACCCGTGGTCGTGCTTCGCCCGTTCAGCATCTACGGCCCGCGATTGCGTCCCGACTTGGCGCTCTCGATTTTCGCCGACGCCATTCTTTCGGGTCGCGCGCTGCCCCTGTTTGGCGACGGGTCGATCCGTCGCGACTTCACGCACGTATCGGACTTTTGCGCTGCCGTTTGCCGGGCGATTGAAGCGCAGCAGGCAATCGGCGAGGCCATCAACGTCGGGCATCACGACCCGATTGCGATGAGCCGGCTGATCGAACTGCTGGCCGAATCACTGGGGCGCGAGGCGAACATCGAGCGGTTGCCCGAGAAACCAGGCGATATGCCCGTCACCTGGGCCGACCTGACAAAGGCGCGACGCCTGCTCGACTACGATCCGCAGGTGCCGTTCGCGGACGGCGTCCGCGAGTTCGCCGAGTGGTTCAAGGCGCAGTGATCGCCCTGAGGCCGCTACGCAGTTTCGTGCGAACGGTCGTGCGATCGCATTGTCAGTCGTCGGCGGGCAGCTTCTTCGCCGTGTGATCCTGGCCGTTCTGGTGCAGCACGAGCGCAACGACCTGACCGTCATCGTCGCGCTGAAACGTGATTTGCGCATCGACGACGCGATAGAAGAATTCGTCGGTCGCTTCCGGATAGAGACGATACGCGCCCTGCCCTGTGAGCTGTGCCATCAAGCGATCGCCATCGCGGCGCACATCGAGCACGGCCAGCGGTGTCAGTTCGTAACGGCCGACGTAGGCATCGAGTTCCGCGGGATCGATCGTAACGGGCGTTCGCAGTGCGATCGGCTCCACCGGTTCCTCCAGCAGCAACTTGCCCAGCTCCGAACCCAACTTGTCGACGATGTCCGTCGCCGTGTTGGCCAGCACGACGACAGCGAGTTGCTGCGACGGGCAGAAGGCGACGAACGCCCGATAGCCTCCGGTGCCGCCGGTGTGCCAGAGGAAATCAGATTCCGTTTCGACATGCCATCCCAGCGCAATGCGACCACCCTCTTCGATATCGTGCCGCGCGACATGCGTCGATGCGATCGCCTCTGCGAATGGCGTGGCAGCCGGCGTCAAGTTCGCATCGCAGTAGGCGAGCAGGTCGTGCACGCTGGAGCGCAGCGCGCCAGCGCCGGCCAACGTGGGCAGATCCCAGTTGGGCTGCGGATCGCCATCGGCAGTGTGCCCGGGCGCGAGACGTTCGCCGAGGTCTCCGCTCAGGTCGATCCGCGTGTCCGCCAGCTCCAGGGGATCGCAAACGCGCGAGACGACGAGAGCTTCGTACGGCATGTCGGCTTGCTCGGCCAGGATGTGACCCAACAATCCGACGGCCAGGTTGCTGTAGACATACTTCTCGCCCGGAGTGCGTCGCAGGCGCACGCCGCGCAGATACTCGTAGAGCTGATCAACCGTGTAATCCGCGTAGGGATTGAGCGGATCGGCCGGCGCGAAGTTCGAAGGCATCCGCGCCAGCCCCGAGGTGTGCGTCGCCAGGTGTACCAGCCGTACGGCCTCCTCCTTGCGCTGCAGGCCATCGATATCGTCCGGCAAATAGTCGGCCACGATATCATCGAGCTGCAATTCGCCACGCTCGACGGCCATGGCCAACAGCAGGGCGGTGAACGTCTTGGTCACCGACCCGATCTCGAACAGCGTTCGCTCGTCGGGAATGACCTCGCCTTCGGGCGCCGTTGAACCGTAACTGCGAATCAGCCGCTCTCCGTCGAGGCTCAAACCGACGACCATTCCGACGACGCTGCCGGAATGGATGAGCGGCTCGGCCAGTTCATCGACCTCCTCCGCCGCCGGCAGCTCAGCGCCGAGCGAATAGCTGCTGATGCCGCTCGCCAGCACGATCGTCGCGAACAACAGGCGCAGGCTCTGCATCGCGCACCTCCGGGAAGTTGACGGAACGATGAAAAGTTGTTCGCCAGCGGGGCGGGTTTCTTGGGAACAAGGTATGTCCGATCCTCCGCAACCACGGCTCTGCCCGTCGGCTCAGCGTTCGCCCAACAGCTCGGCCACTTTGTCCTCGATGGCTTCGGCCCAGATCTGGTATCCGGCCACAGTCAAGTGCAAATAGTCCGGCATGATCTCCGCAGCGATCCGGCCTTCGTCGTCCAGAAAGTGTTCGCCGATGTCCAGGTAGTGCACCATCTGGCCGTCGGCGCACTCCGCGGCAAGCGCGCTGGCATTGGCATTCTTGTCGCGCTGCGGATTCGGTTCCGCCCCGCGGGGGAAGATGGCCAATAGCAGCACCTTCGTCTGGGGCAGCTTCTCGCGAAGGCTGGCGATGATGGCGCGGATGCCGTCGGCAATTTCATCGGCCGTGTTGTCGGTGCCGTTGGAGTTGTTGGTGCCGATCATGAGTACGACGAGCTTGGGATCCAATCCGTCGACGTTGCCGTGGTCGAGTCGCCACAGCACATGCTGTGTGCGATCGCCGCCGATTCCCATGTTGGCCGCCTGGCGGTCCCCATAGTGCTTCTTCCACACCTGCTCTTGAACTTGGGAATTCTCCCAGCCCTGGGTGATCGAGTCGCCCAGAAAGATCAGCTCGATATCACCCTGCTTGGTCCGCTCGTTGATGCGGGCGTGGCGATTGACCCAAAACTCTTGCTCGTTGCGCGGTGCGGGCGTGATCGCGCTGTGCGGTTCGGCGTCTTCAGCGAATCCGTGCGTAGGCAGAAGTACCAAGATGGCCAGAAGCGCGAGGCACAGATTCAAGGGAGTTCGACGCGCGTGAGAACTGTATCGGGTCATGAGGTGTCACTCCCAGGGGTGCGATTCGATGGGGACGCGCAGCGCACGATGTTTTGCGAGCGTGTGCGGGATACCCGAAACGCTCGGCATACAACCGACATAACCGATTCAGGCGGGCCTTAGCATAACTCTTGATCGGCCCTGCACAACGATGCCGGCCGTGACCACCCGTCGCGGCTGCGGCGTCGCTCGACGACGACCTAGATTTGCTGAGTCCTGGGTCGTTTTTCGCCAGCGGGCGGCAGCACGTCGCCACTGCGTATTCCTTTTCCGAAGTCGAGATCATTCAGCCATGAGCAGTTCGGTGAAGCGCGTCGGTATTCTGACCAGTGGAGGCGATTGCCCGGGTCTTAACGCGGTGATCCGCGGCACGGTGAAGGGCGCCAAGCAGCTTGGCTACGACTGCATCGGGTTTATCAAGGGTTTTGAAGGACTGATTGAGCCGGTGACTTATCTCCCGCTCAATACACACAACACAACGGGCATTCTCAATCAGGGCGGGACCATCCTGGGTTCGACCAACAAGGGCCGTTTCACCGTCCGCACCGGAGTCGACGACAGCCAGCAGCTCGACCCGGAGATGCTTCGTGCCGTAGCGCTGACGGTGGAGCAACTGGGTCTCTCGGGGCTGATATGCGTGGGGGGCGACGGCTCGCTATCGATCGCGCACCAGTTCCACGAATACGGCATTCCCGTGGTCGGCGTGCCGAAGACGATCGACAACGACCTGCAAAGCACGGCCTACACGTTTGGCTTCGATAGCGCCGTGAGTTGCGCAACCGACGCTTTGGACCGCCTGCACACCACGGCGGCCTCGCACGAACGCGTGATGGTGCTGGAGGTGATGGGCCGCCACGCCGGCTGGATTGCGCTTTACGCGGGCATCGCCGGCGGCGGCGATGTGATTCTGATTCCGGAGATCCCGTGGACCTTCGAGCATGTGTGCCACAAGATTCTGGAGCGTGAAACACAAGGCAAGAAGTTCACGCTGGTAGTGGTGGCCGAAGGCGCCGAAATGCCCAGCGGGCAGCTCGTCACACATGACCGCCGTGAAGAAGATCGCCAGGTGCGGCTGGGCGGCATTGGCAACCTAGTGGCCGCCGAGATCGAGTCGCGGCTGCAACGCGAAACCCGTTGCGTAGTGCTCGGGCATCTGCAACGCGGTGGACCACCAACAACGTTCGACCGCGTGCTCGCCACTCAATTCGGCGTACATGCGATGCGGCTGGTGCACGAAGCCCGCTTCGGTGAGATGGTCTGCTTCAATCCCCCGCAGATCGAAAGCGTGCCGATCATCGACGCGGTTGCCCGACTGTCGAACGTCGATCCCCAAAGCTCCGCCGTACTGGCCGCCCGCGCGCTGGGCATCAGCTTTGGCGATCACCCGGCCGACAACAGCCCCTTCCGCCATCTCGGCACGGAATCCGGTACAGACCGGAGTGCCGAAGTCGACGAGGCCATCGCGTCGGGTTAGTCGCCAATACGAGTTGTCGCACGCCAGAGTTCGAGACAACGTTTTCGCTGTTTCGTACTGACCGATCTGGCAAGTACCCTTCAGCTCACTTGGGTGCCACTGGCTGCTCGCCAGCCGTTGCATACTCCATGTGTCAGCAGACTTTGTGTCTGCGTGCTGTCAACATGGAATGCATGGCACTGAGTTCGATCCAGGTTGTCATTGCGCAAATGAACCGCATCGAGTCTCGGGGGGCATCGTTCACTGGGTTGGCACGCGGGGCACTGGCTGGCGAGCAGCCAGTGGCACCCATTCATTTATTGCTGTGGTGCGGCTATTGCTGTGATACTGCAATGGGAGCCAGAAACTCGTGCGCTTGCGACGATGCGCGCTCTCGCGATGCGATCTAACGCTTGGTAGACGCTACGCTCGCCACTTAAGCAGCCCCGCTATACTGACGTAGGGTAGCGTGGCAGTGTGATAGTTAGGCCGCTTCCGCAGAGAGGGCGGGCGCATGTCCGAGCAGAAATCGCCGATCCGGGCGCTGGGTGAGATTGCTCTGCGCGTCAACGATCTTGACGCCACGCAGCGGTTCTACGAGGAAGTGATCGGCTTGCGGCTGTTGAAGCGCTTTCCGCACGCCGCGTTCTTCGCGCTAGGGAAAAGCTATGGCGGGCACACGCAAGTGCTCGCGCTGTTCGATCGTCAGCAGGAGAACCCCGGACTGCGAGTGAGTTCGGCGACATCGACGATCGATCACTTCGCGTTTGCGATCGACCGGGCGGACTATCAGCGCGAGTACGAGCGGCTCGCCGGGCTGGGACTGACAATCGAAACCGCCGAGCACGCCTGGGTGCACTGGCGATCGATCTACGTGAGCGATCCCGAAGGCAATCTGGTCGAGCTGGTGTGCTACGACCCGGATGTCGCCTAGCGGCGACGCTCAGAGCACTTGCTGGTAGCAAGCGCGTCCTGAGCGACACTTAGCGCGATCGACGAAGTTTTGGTCGGGACCGCGCTGGTCCTGGGTCTGATTGCACCAGCAGTAGCCGTCGCCGATGTCGCCTTCCGGATCGAGCTCCGTTTGGCCGGTGATGTACATCCCCTTGGAGCGGAGATGGATGCAAGCGGGGCCGCTGACAGCTTCCCGCTCATCGGTTTGACGCATGTAGGCCATTGCTCAGAACCCTCCCGTTTCGAGACCAGCGGCCAGCAACACGGCCCGCTGGACCGCGACCTGCGCCAACTGCACTTTGTATCGGTTGTTCGCCAGAGGTGTCGCTTCGGACACGGCAGCCTCTCCCGCGGCTTGGGCCGTGTCTGCATTGGCGGGTCGACCCAACAATTCGCGAGCGGCGACGTGCGAAGTCCAGGGCGTGGGAGCGACCTGGCCCAGCACGACGCGGGCATCTTCGATCATCCCGCCGGCGATGCGCAGCGCAACGGCGGCAGCCGCCAGCGGATAGTCAGGACCCGCACCATGCCGCACTTCGTACGTGGCGCTGGACCACTCTGAGACCGCCGGGACGAAGACGTGCGTCAGCAACTGGTTTGGCAAGAGAACGGTCTCGTGCTGATGCGCATCGCGCGGCGTGCGGTAAACGAATTCCAGCGGCATGTCGGATTCGTCTTCCGAACCCGGCCCGACAAGACGTACCCGTGCGCCCAGCGCGATGAGTGCGGGCGCGACCCGCGAAGCGCAGACGAACTTGGCCGGACCGGCATTGCCGAAGATGGCGTGGAATCGGTTGTCGCCTTCGGCGGCGAGGCGACCGCTTTCGGCCATCAGCCCGTAACCATTGCGGAAGAACCAGCAGCGGGGCCGCTGCAAGAGTTCACCGCCCAGCGAACCCTGCGCTTGCAGTTGCGGACTGCTGATGCCGCGAATGGCATCCGCGATGGCCGTGTGATCGCGCAGTTGGGGACTGTCGAGCACATCGTCGAGCGTCGTCGCCGCGCCGATGCGGACTCCGGACGAGTCGGCCGTGATGCCGCGCAGCGAGTCGACGTGATTGATGCTCACCACGCGGTCGGGCGTGACGATCATCTTTTTCATCAAGGGAACCAGGTCCGTGCCGCCGGCGAGAATCGCCGTCTGGCCCGCATGATCGGCCAGCAGCTCGACGACTTCTCCCTCGCGTCGCGGCGCTGCGTATTGAAAAGCTTTCATCAGGCTTGCCTCGCTTTCTCCAGAGCATCGAGCACGCGCTTGGGCGTGAGCGGCAATACGGGGACACGCACGCCGAGCGCATTGCACACGGCGTTGGAAATGGCGGCACCGGGACTGATGACCGGCGGTTCGCCCAGACCAATCACGCCGCGCGCGTATTCATCGGCCGGTTCGTGCAGGTGCACCACAATCTCGCCGGTGTCGCCCAGCCGTGGCAGTTTGTAGTCGGACAATTCGGCGTTGACGAAGGCGCCCGTGCGGGCATCCATGATCCGCTCTTCGAACAGGGCGTAGGCAATTCCCATGATCGCGGCGCCATAGATCTGGCTGGCCGCAGTCTGGCGATTGATGATCAGCCCCATGTCCTGCACGGCGACGAACTTCTTCATTCGCACGACACCGGTCGCCTTGTCGACTTCGACTTCTGCCATCTGCACGCCGGCGACCTGCGAACTGGAGAGCGGGCTGTTGGCCCCGCGGCCATCGAAGACGCCCTGGACTTCCAGCGGCTTCATGCCCAGCAGGCTGCACGCTTCCTTCCAAGGAAGACTGCTGTCGGAATCGCCGCGGACGGCGACGCGGCCGCCGGCGAACTCGATATCTTCCGGCTGCGCGTCGAGCTTCGGCGCGACGAGCTTGGCCAACTCGGCCGCCGCATCCTGAGCAGCGCGACGATTTGATTCCGAAACGCCGCCGACCGTCGTGCTGCCGCCCGATGGTCCACTCGTGGGATACTTCGAACTGCCGATATTGACCTTCACCGCCGAAAGCGGCAGGCCGAGTGTTTCGGCCACGACCATGCCGATCACCGTGCGGGTGCCAGTGCCAAGATCCTGGCTACCGAGCGAGGTTTCGACGCCCCCGTCGGGGTGAATCTTGAGCTGGCAACTCGAAGGATGCCCGCCACCACCCCAGGTGTGCAGCGCCATGCCCAAACCAGAGACGACCGAGCCGTCAGCCTGGCCTTTGCCGTGCGGATGCCACTTGGCCTTCCAGTCGATCAGCTGGGCGCCGATCTCCATCTGCTCTTCGTAGATGGCCGCTTTGTCGTTGGAGACGCTCGATAAGTTGCGGAGGAAGACGTCGTAGCTGTTGATGCCCAGCTTGGCGGCCACGTCGTCGTAGGCCGTCTGCGTCATCGCGCATCCCTGCGGATGGTTCGGAGCGCGCCAGGCGCGCTGCGGACCGGCATTGATGGCGATGTTGGTGGCCTTGCGGCGACGATTCGGTGGATCGAACACGTAGGGAATGACACCCTGGCTGACGCCGCCACCGTTGGCGCCGCCCGTGCCCCAGTGTTCTGAATCCCAGACTTTCACCACACCGTTCTTGTCGGCACCGACGCGAGCTCGGAGGAACCCCGACGGACGACAACCGGCCGTCTTCAACTCGACGTCGCGGTCGAGCATCAATTTCACCGGCCGACCGGTTTGTCGAGAGACCTCTGCACAGGCGACGCCCCAGGCATCGGCGGCGAACTTACTGCCGAACCCGCCACCGATGTAATCGCAGTGGACCGTCACATCGTCGGCCGTGATGCCCAGCGGGCCCGCGAATTGTCCCGCGGTGCCGGAGACGTTTTGCGTGGAGAGGTGGGCCAGCAGCTTGTCGCCGTCCCAGACGCACGTCGAGCCGTGCGGCTCGAGACACATGTGCGTGATGGCCTGTATGCCGTACTCGCCTTCGACGACCACATCTGATTCGTCGAGCAAACGCTGAATCTCGGCTTCCTCAAACTCTTCTTCGTCTTCGTCGTCACCCGGCTCGTTTTCGAGCTGGACGTTGCTGCCGCCGCGCTTGGTACGATCAGCGGCTTCGGCGGCTTCGAGTTGATCGTCGCTGACGAAGTGGTCGAGCTGTTCGTACTCGACTTCGATGGCCGCCAGGCCTTCGACCGCAGCGCCGTCCGTCTCTGCAGCGACGACCGCGATGAGATCGCCTTGCCACTCGATCTCGTCGCCTTCCTTCTTCATCAGGTGCACCGCGCGCACGCCGGACACGTCTTCTGCCGCGCTGGTGTCAATCGACTTGATCTTGCAATGCGCGTGCGGACAGCCGAGCCCTCGGGCCAGCAACATTTCGTCTTCGACAATATCGTAGGCGTAGCGGGCCGCTCCGCTGGCCTTGGCCAGTCCATCGAGACGATCCTGCTCGGTGCCCAGCAATTGAGCCGTGCCCTGTTTGGGCCAACTGTATTCAGCCACGGGAACCTCCCTTCACGACTTCGAGGGCCGCCTGAATGACGTTGGCATACGTGCCGCAGCGGCAGATATTGCCGTTCAGCCCGGCGCGAATCTGTTCCTCCGTGGCACTCGGGTTCTTGTCGAGAAACGCCCGGACTGCCACGACAAAGCCCGGCGTGCAGAAGCCGCATTGCAATCCATCGTTGTGCACGAAAGCCTGCACGACTGCATCGTCTTCGCCCAGGCCTTCGACCGTGCGGATGTCTTTGTCGACGACGTCGAGAGCCAATGTGGTGCTCGCGCTAACCGGCTTGCCGTCGACCAGCACGGTGCTGCCGCCACTGGAACCGTCGCTACTGACCGGCTTGGCACCGGTCAGATTCAGGCCATAGCGGAGGGCTTCCAGCAACGTCATCCGCGGCTCGACTTCCAGCTCGCGCTCGCCGCCGTTGACGCGAAGTTTGATCTTCGTGAGCCCCGGGCCGTACAGGCGACTAGCGTTTTCGGCCGCTTCGGCGGTCGGCGCGGTGCCCAACGCGGTGGCCGCGGCGGCGGCCCCTGAGCCCCTGAGGAAGTCGCGGCGATGGAAGCCGGACCCCGGGCGTGTGGGGTTACTCCGATCCTTCATATCTCGAACACCCTTTGTACAAGGAGAAGCAATGTGGTCGCCGTGAGAAGCGCAGCCACAGTCGGCTCCGCAGTCGCGCATCGACGGTTGTCGAGGCGCCGCAGATTGTACCGCCTGCGAGGCGCGATTCAACCAACACGCCTCGTCAGGAGATATCGCCAGTCCGGCTGCTTATCACCTGGCACCGACCGTCTTCTACTCGGCGCGTAGAGTTGCTCCGAATTGAGCGTGACCTGAATCCCGACTATTCTCTCCCACTATTGGGCGGCGGACGACGGCGAAGGCCATGACGCCTATTGCGCTGAGCCTGCTTGACATAGGATTCCGGCGGCTATGAAGCAGTTGTTGAACGCTTTGGACGGGTTCTCCTTCAGCCGGCGCACGCCGGCGGTTTGTGCGTTGTCCGCCGTGACCGTCTGGTTCGGCATGGTTCCCGGCGTAGTGGGAGCCGAAACCCTTGCCCTCAAGCTGCGCGTCGATGCAGGACCGCACGACCGACAGGACACGCCGGTTGTCGTGCCGCTGGAATTGCCCGATTGGGGCGAGCAGGCTGCTGCCAGTCTCCAGCGCGAAGATGGAGAGCCGCTGTCCGCGCAGTTGACCGCACCGGCCATGCACTTCTACACCGAAGCCGCTGAAGGCATGGTGTGGCGCGAGTTGCATTTTGTGCTCGACGAACTAGCCGCAGGCGATGCACTCGAGCTGCAACTCACGATCACCTCAGCCGACGGCGCGGCGTCCAGCGTGGAGCGTGGGTTCGCCTGGCAGGATGAGCCCGGCGAGCACATGGATCTCGTCATGAGCAACAAGGGGAGTGGCGCTGGTGCCGCGCGACCCGTGTTGCGCTACATGTACGAAGCGCTCGATGATTCGTCGCCCGCACGGCGTGAGCAGACGTACAAGGTCTATCACCACGTCTTCGCCCCCGATGGTTCTCAGCTCATCTCCAAGGGTCCGGGCGGCAAGTACACGCACCACCGTGGACTGTTCTACGGTTTCAACAAGGTCACCTACGGCGATGGCCGCGCGGCCGACGTCTGGCATTGCCGCGGGAAAGCCTATCAATCGCACGACGGGTTTTTGGAGGGTGAATCCGGCGCGGTGCTCGGGCGACATCGACTGGCCATCGGTTGGCATGGGCAGGAAGGCGAAGTGTTTGCCCACGAACGGCGCGAGCTGACTGCCTACAACATCTCCAGCGGCCTGCTCGTCGAGTTTGCCAGCCATCTCGTCACCGCGGGCGGAACGGTCAAGCTCGACGGTGACCCTCAGCATGCAGGCTTTCACTTCCGCGCGTCGAACGAAGTGGCTTCCAGCACCGAGGCGCAGACGTACTATCTGCGGCCCGACGGGCGCGACGAGCCGGGCGACACGCGGAACTGGCCCGACAACGCCGATCACGTGAATCTCGCGTGGAACGCGATGAGCTTTGTGGTTGGTGGACAGCGTTATACGGCTGCCTATCTCGACCGGCCGGAGAATCCCAAGGAGGCGCGGTTCAGCGAGCGGGCCTATGGCCGCTTCGGCTCGTATTTCGAGTACGAAGTGAGTGAGGGACAACCGCTCGACGTTCGCTACCGCGTGTGGTTCATCGAAGGCGAAGCGACCGCCGCCCAAATCGAGCGCCGCCATCTGGATTTCGTGGAGCCTGTCCGGGTCACCGTTCAATCGAGCTAGCAGTCGCTGGCCATTCGCTCTGAGGCGCGAGACGTCCCGCAACTTGCTTTGCGTTTCTGCTCGACTTACGATCGCTTTCGTTGCACGTCGGACCAGAATGTCATGGGCAACGGACGGATGGTGCGCCGCGTAGCGCCTGTATTGCTTTGTTGATCGCTGCCGTTAGTTCGGAGTTGGCCGTCATGATCCGCCAGCTAGTCGCCGCAACCTGTCTGTTCTCGTTGATCGCCGGGTCGCTCTTGCCGCGCGCCGCGAGAGCGGACGATCGTCCGGATAACACGCCGCCGGAAGGCTTCACTGCCTTGTTCAACGGGGCAGATCTCAGCGGCTGGAAGGGACTGGTCGCCAGTCCACCGAAGCGGGCCGAACTGACTCCCGCGCAGCTTTCGCAGGCACAGGAAACGGCCGACGCCAAAATGCAGGCCCATTGGAGCGTCGTCGACGGCGCCATCTACTACGACGGACAAGGGCCGGGCAACAATCATCTGTGCACGGTGGAAGACTACGGCGACTTCGAGCTGTTGGTCGACTGGAAGATCGAAGCGGGCGGCGACAGCGGCATCTACCTGCGCGGCTCGCCGCAGGTGCAGATCTGGGATCGTGAAGAGGGTTCCGCCGGCCTCTACAACAATCAAAAGGGTCCCAGCAAGCCGTCGACGAATGCCGACAACCCGGTGGGCGAATGGAATACGTTCCGCATTCGCATGGTGGGCAACAACGTCACCATCCATCTGAACGATCAGCTCGTCGTCGACAACGTCGAGCTGGAGAACTACTGGGAGCGCGACAAGCCGATCTATCCCACCGGCGAAATCGAACTGCAAAGCCACGGCTCGAAGCTGTGGTTCAAGAACATCTACGTGCGGCGACTCGATTAGAAACGTCGATTCGACGACCGACTCGCGCTGCGTGCTTCCCAGTTGTCGCCGTTCCGCCTGCGACTCCGCGCGCAGCAGATTGACACTGCGTTAGAGCGCTCTTAGAATCCCGCGCGCTTGAGCGTGTGTTTCACATTTGGGCCTTGGGGGCCACTGCTGGCTTGCCCAGCAGTGCCCTTCACGCGACGCACACTGCTGGGCAAGCCAGCAGTGGCACCCTGAAGCGGACCCGATGATGGTCTGAGACCCGCTCGGTACGTCTCATTCATTTCTGGATCGCGGAGTTTGGGCATGGCGGAGTCATCGTCAGGACGCATCGAACACGTCATGCAGGAGGAGCGGGTCTTTCCGCCGCCGGCGGAGTTTTCGGCACAGGCCCAAGTCGGCTCGCTCGCTGCCTACGAAGAGCTGTGGCAGACGGCCGACCGCGATCCCGAGGCGTTTTGGGGCGAGCTCGCCCGCGAAGAGCTGCATTGGTTCGAGCCGTTCGAGCAAGTGCTCGACTGGCAGGCACCCTTCGCCAAGTGGTTCGTCGGCGGCAAGACGAACGCTTCGTACAACTGCCTCGATGCGCATTTGGGCACACTGCGGCAGAACAAGGCGGCCATCGTTTGGGAAGGTGAGCCGGGCGATACGCGGGTGCTGACGTACCAGACGCTGCACCACGAAGTCTGCAAGTTCGCCAACGCGCTCAAGAAACTCGGCGTGCGGCAAGGCGACGTGGTGAGTGTCTACATGCCGCTGGTTCCTGAGCTGGCCATTGCGCTATTGGCCTGCGCCCGAATTGGCGCGGCCCATTCCGTGATCTTCGGTGGCTTCTCCAGCGAAGCGATTGCCGAACGCAACAACGACGCCCAGGCCAAGCTGCAAATCACCGCCGACGGCGGATGGCGGCGCGGCAAGGTGCTGCCGCTGAAAGAGACCGTCGACGCGGCACTCGAAAAGTCACCGACGGTGGAGAAGTGCGTGGTATTGCGCCGCACAGGCAACGATGTCACGATGCGCGACGGCCGCGACGTGTGGTGGGACGAGACCACGGCCGACGCCTCGGCCGATTGCCCCGCCGAGCCGGTCGATAGCGAGAACACGCTTTTCATTCTCTACACTTCTGGCTCGACGGGAAAACCCAAGGGCATCCGCCATACCACCGCAGGCTATAACCTGTACACCAAGAAAACGTTCGAGTGGGTGTTCGACCACCGCGACGAAGACGTCTTCTGGTGCACGGCCGACATCGGCTGGATCACGGGCCACAGTTACGTCGTCTACGGACCGCTCTCCGCCGGGGCGACCGTGCAGATGTACGAAGGCGCGCCCAACTGGCCCGATGAAGGGCGATTCTGGGAGTTGATTGAGAGATATCGCACGACGATCTTCTACACGGCACCGACGGCCATTCGGTCGTTCATCAAGTGGGGCGACCACTTTGTCGAGCGCCGCGACCTGTCGAGCCTGCGGCTGTTGGGCACGGTGGGCGAAGGGATCAATCCCGAGGCCTGGATGTGGTACCACCACAAGATCGGCGGCGGCCGCTGCCCCATCGTCGATACCTGGTGGCAGACCGAAACGGGCGGCATCATGATGAGCCCGCTACCCGGCGCGACGCCGACCAAGCCAGGCAGTTGCACGCGCCCCTTGCCGGGCATCAAGCCGGCCATCGTCGATCAAAGCGGCGACCCCGTACCCGCGGGCTCCGGAGGCTGGCTGGTGATCGAGCGGCCGTGGCCTGGCATGCTGCGCGGCATTTGGGGAGATGAGGAACGGTATCGCGAGCAGTACTGGTCGAAAGTGCCCGGCAAGTACCTCTGCGGCGACAACGCGCGACAGGACGACGACGGCTACTTCTGGATCATGGGCCGCATCGACGACGTGATCAACGTGGCCGGCCATCGTCTGAGCACCATCGAAGTGGAAAGTGCGCTGGTGAGTCATCCGTCGGTGGCCGAAGCGGCCGCCATCGGCCGGCCCGATGAAATCAAGGGCGAAGCCATCGCCGTGTTCGTCACGCTCAAGAACGTCGAACCCGACGACGCGCTACGCAAGGAACTGAAAGATCACGTCCGCCAGGAAATCGGCGCGGTCGCCGTGCCGGACGATGTCCGCTTCACCGGGGCGCTGCCCAAGACCCGCAGCGGCAAGATCATGCGGCGACTGCTTCGCGACATCGCCAGCGGCAAAGAATCTGTCGGCGACACCACCACGCTGGAAGACTACACCGTGCTCGCCAAGCTGCGAGACGAAGAGTAGCGGAACGGGCGGCCAACCGCCTGGTGCCGCCTTTAACCAGCGGTCAATCGAGTCCGGGCCTCCCCCAAACGTGGTGCAATCCGACGGGCTCTAGGGCGGTAACGCCATAAATCTGGTCGAAATTGTTGATCTTTTGCTCAGTTGACCTTATCGTTGCACTCGCACCGGGGGTTTTGCCTAAACGTGGGGAACGCTAATGCATCGGGCCCAAGGAGGTTTCTCAGCCTCCACTGCATATCGTTCGCGCGCCGTGTCCGGCGCGACGTCGCGTTTCGCCACTCGATTGCTGATCTTCGCAGCGATTAGTGTCCTTTCCACCCCTGCCATTCAGGCTGGGCAGTTGCAGGGCATCGTCAACTTCGATGCTAGCCTCTCGGATACCGGCAACGCGTTCTTCCTCACCGGCAATCCACAGGCACCGAATTTCCAGGGCCGCGCAAGCAACGGTCTGCTCTGGATCGAGCATCTGGCCAACCTGATCGGCATTCCGACGCCCGTTGCCAACTTACTGGGTGGCAAGAACTACGCAGTCTCCGGTTCAAACCTGGGACCCAGCTGGCCGGGTATGGGCGGACAGATCGACACCTATCTCAGCGAGTATACGCCCGACAACTCTGAGCTGTTCATCCTCTACGGCGGTAGCAACGATTTCAACGAGGGTGAACGTGACCCAACGGTCACCGTGGGCAAGCTAGTCGACCACATCACGACCCTCGCCAATGCCGGGGCCTCCGAGTTCATGGTGGCCAACTTAGCTCCACTGGAACATCTTCCGTTTCCGGGACTAGAAGGTTCGCAGTTGCAGGTTGAAGCGGCCGCGTTTTCGCAAGGCCACAACGCGCTATTGGCTACCGAACTGCCCCTGTTGGAAACGGCGCTCGGCATCGAAATCTTCCTCGTGGACCAGCATCGCGTCTTTTCGGATATCATCGCCAACCCCGCGACGCATGGTTTCGTGAACGGTCTGGACAACGCGTATGATCCCGTCTCTGGCGTGGTGGTGCCCAACCCCAACGAGTACCTTTGGTGGGACTACATTCACCCCACGACAGCCGGCCACGCCGCACTTGCCGCTGAGGCATTCTCGGTGTTGCAATCGAACCAGATTCTGGTCCCAGAACCCTCTTCGGCCGCTCTGGTTGGGACGTTGTTGCTCACCTTGTTCGCGTGCACCCGACGCCGCCGCCCGCGCGGCACTCGCTGAATTGCCGATTGTCTGCACGCGCGGCACACATAGTCGACGACTGCGACGTCTGACGCGCATGGCCGTTGCTCTGAGCCTGGGCCATTTAAAGCCCCGAATCTCAACCTACCGCTAGTACAGAAAACGGCAGCGGGTCATGAACGGTAGGAGGGCAACCACGTGTCGCCCGTAGCGGAAGGGTTGCAGCCCAGGGACTGGCACAAGCCGCCAAGAAATGCCCCCTGTAGGACTCGAACCTACAACCCTCTGATTAAGAGTCAGATGCTCTGCCAGTTGAGCTAAGGGGGCGAGGTGCATCGGCTGGCGCTTGGCGCACAGCGATCATCGTATCGATCGTGGGGCGGGCGGCAAGGCGCGGCTTGTCGTCGACGGGGATCGAGCGGCGGCGGGCGGCGCTTAGCGGCGGGACGATTCCATGCCGAGTTGCCGCATTTTGCGGTAGAGATTCGAGCGGTGCAGCCCCAGGCGTTTGGCGGCTTCGCTCATGTTGCCGCGAGCGCGATCGATGGCCCGGCGGATATGATCGGCCTGAAACTGGTCGGTGGCCGTCGCCAAGGGCCACTGGCTCTCGGCGGGGCTCGCCTCTTCGCCGCGCGGCGAAAGAATGACGCGAAGATCTTCGGCCTCGATCTGATCGTCTGGCAACAGGTAGCACAGCCGCTCGATGAGATTGCGCAGCTCGCGGACATTGCCGGGCCAATCGTGCCGCAAGAGCGCTTGCCGCGCGTCCGCCGAGAAGACTAGAGGTGTGCGGCGGGCGCGGCGGCAAAAGTCGGCGACGAAGAATTCCGCCAACGAGACAATATCCTCTGCGCGATCGCGCAGAGGTGGCATCTCAAGCGTGACGACGTTGAGACGGTAGTACAGGTCTTCGCGAAAACGGTTCTCGCGGACCATTTGCGGGAGATTCTGGTTCGTCGCCGCGATGACGCGCACATCCGTGGAGATTTCCTGCGATCCACCGACGCGAACAATCACCTTTTCTTCCAAAACGCGCAGCAGCTTCGCCTGGCCGGCCAGGCTCAGGTCGCCGATTTCATCGAGGAAGAGCGTGCCGCCGGCCGCAAGCTCAAACTTGCCGGCGCGCGTCTCGCGGGCATCGGTAAAGGCCCCCTTTTCATGACCGAATAGTTCGCTCTCGATGAGCGTTTCGCTGATGGCCGCGCAGTTGACGGCGATGAACGGCTGATCGCGTCGATCGCTGAGGTAGTGAATCATGCGGCTGGCGACTTCCTTGCCAGTGCCGTTTTCGCCCTGAATCAAGACGGCTAAATCCGTCGCCGCCACGCGGCGAATGGTCGACCGCAGCGCCTCGACCGCAGGGCTGTCGCCGATCAACTGCACTTGCCCGGCCGCTTCGTCAGAGAGCTGGCGGCGGCTTTCGATTAGCCGCACGCGTTCTTGTGTGTTTTCCAGTGCCGTGGCGGCGTGGGCGGCCAGCTCGACCAGCGCCGCTTCATCGTCCGCATCAAACTCTCCATCCCGTTTGTTGAGCACTTCGAACACGCCCAGCGGCGCACCTTTAGGGCCATGCAGCGGAACGCAAATCAGCGTGTCGGTCACGTAGCCGGATTGCTGATCGACGGCGCGATTGATCTGCTCGTTGTGTTCATCGGTGCCGACGCGCAGCGGCTCGCCTTCCCGCAGCACACGTCCTACGACGCCTGCGTCGTCCGGTACGCTCAACTCCCCGTTGGGCAGCCCGAGCGCGGGACGCGCGACCAGTCGTTTGCGCTGTTTGTCCCAGAGAAAGATGCTGGCCCGGTCTGCGTCGAGCAACTGCGTGGCGGCTTGTGCCATGTCGCCCAACAGCGTCTCGACATCGCGGGCGCGGTTCCAGCCGGCGGCCACCTCCAACAATGCGGCCAGACGGTTTGACTTTCGGCGCTGCGACTGTCGCAGCCGGATAGCGGCGGCGGATTGCGCGATGATGCCCGCCAGGAGGGATGCTCTTTCGAGCGCCTGCGAGGCGCGATCGTCGACCTCACTGCGTATGACCAGCACGTGCTGAGCGCCAAACTGTTGCCCCAGCGGAGCCGCGAACCACGGCGGACTGGATTGCGGTCGATCCGTATCCAGTACTTCGGTGAGCAGTTCTCGCGGCACGGGTTGCTCGCCGCCCGCCGCCTCCAGCGGTGTCAGTTCACCCCGTAAAGCCGCGACGACCGCGACGTAGTCGGCACCCCATGTCTCGGCAATCTCGGTCACAGCATGCTGAAAGAACGAGTCGAGTTGGGCGTCGTCTGCACACCCGACCCACAACAGCCGCGAAGCGAGCGCGGCCAGTTGCGGATCCGAGCCGATCTGTGGAGGAGCGAACGCCAGAGACACGTCGTGCTCAGTTGTGCTCGTCGCCATGTCGAGCCTCCGGAGCTAGCATGTGAGGGAGCGGGGCCGTTGGGTGTCCTCATTTGCACACAGGATTGTAGAGCCTGTCGAACAAATGACAACACAAAGATTCACAAACGCCTCACATTCTGGACTGGCATGTCGCGAATATGAGACACACGCAACGAAACTCGGGCTCGCTACGGGATCGGCCACTCGGCGCAACTAGTTGTCATTCTGGCGCTAAACGGCTATGGTTCGCATCGCCTAGCGGGCCAGCGTGAGAGCGTTGGCCGCATCAGATTCCTCACATGGGGGGTCCTCGCGGATCGCAGACATGGGCGCATTCGACGGAAAGAAGGGATTGATTCTGGGCGTCGCCAACGGCCACTCCATCGCCTGGGCCATCGCTGAGGCCGTGATGGAGCAGGGGGCCGAATGTGGATTCACGCATCTGCCCGACCGCCCCGACGACGCGCGGCAACGAAACCGCCGTCGCGTCGCGCAGCTGACCAACCCGGCACCGAACGCGAAGTTCCTCGTACCGCTGGACGTGTCGAGCGACGAGCAGATCGCCGAGGTGATGCAGGAGACGGAGAAACAACTGGGGAAGATCGACTTCCTGGTGCATTCAATTGCGCACGCACCGTTGGACGATCTCAAGAAGCCGACGCTGGAAGTCAGTCGCACCGGTTTCGCCAGCGCGATGGAGATCAGCGCCTACAGCCTGATCGCGGTCACCAACGCCGCGGCGGCCATCATGAATGACGGCGGCAGCGTAGTCACGATGACGTACTTTGGTGGCGAGAAGGCGGTCCCCGGCTACAACGTGATGGGCGTGTGCAAGGCAACGCTCGACGCGGTGGTTCGCTACCTGGCTTATGACCTTGGCCCGCGGGGCATCCGCGTGAATGCCGTCAGCGCCGGGCCACTGCGAACACTGGCGGGCCGTGGCGCGGGCGTGGACGACATGCTCACGCTGTATGAGCAGATGGCGCCGTTGGGACGCAACGTGACGCATGAAGAAGTCGCCCACGCCGCGAGCTTTCTGTTGTCCGACCAGTCGCCAACGATCACCGGCGAAATCATGCACGTCGATGGTGGCTACAACATCATGGGCTCACCGGGTCGGCTGGTCGAGAAGTATCGCGACCAGGCGTGAACCTCCGCCGAGCGTCGAAGGCGATCAGCATGACGACGATCGTTCGCGTGGCAGTGGCAATCGTCGAACACGACGGTCGCGTCATCGTCGGGCGGCGACCCGCCGGCGCGGCGCTGGCAGGAAAATGGGAGTTTCCCGGCGGCAAGATTCGACCGGGTGAAACGAGCGCGGAAGCGGCCATTCGCGAAACCCGGGAAGAGACGGGCATCGAGGTAACAGTCGTCAGCGCATACGGCAGTCGTCAGCACGCTTACGCCCACGACACCGTTGCCATCGAGTTCTTTCGCTGCCAACCCGTCGATGCTGGTCAGCAGCCTGCGGATCCCTATCAGTGGTTTCCCATTGGTGATCTGCCGTCGCTCGAATTCCCCGCTGCGAACAGCGCCGTAATTGCACGGCTGGTGGCTGACGCGGGGAGTGAAGCGTCTGGTTCCGGCGCGCGACGGGGCGGCTGAGATCTTGTCATCGACGCATCCCAACCGGATGGCAGCATTGCTAGCCGTGGCAATGCTTCGCTGCGGTTCGGGCGCGTAAATCGGTCTAGGTTGCCGCGTCATGGGCCGGGTAGGCTTTGGCAATCCTTACAACGACGGCGCGCGGTGGACACCAAGAAGTGGCCGTCACCGGAACGACGCAGGCCGTTGTCCTGTCTACGCTTGGTCGCTGACTGCGGCGCGCGATCGTAGACGACTGAATCGAATGGCAGGCGATTTGCGGCAACTGCCCATTCGCCGCGCTGGCGAGGATGCCGGCGCCCTCGACCGTGAATTCGTCCTAGCGAAGGAAAGAGCATGGATGCTCGCAGCGCACGGGTTGCCGCGGTTGCGGCGGCCGTACTGGTCTCTCTCGGCGCCAGCTATCGCACGCCGAACTTCGTCGTGAACGCACCCTCGCCCGAGTTCGCTCGCCAGGTGGGCGACGCCGCGGAATCGTACCGCGACGAGCTGGCCATGCTCTGGTTGGGCAGAAAGCTGCCGCGGTGGTCGCAGCCGTGTCCCATCCGCGTGCAGGTTGGCGGCGGCGCGGGCGGAGCGACAAGCTTCGTCTTTCATCAGGGCGAGGTCTTCGGATGGCAGATGCAGATTCAGGGACCGCCCAATCGGCTGCTCGACTCGGTGCTTCCGCATGAAGTGACACATACGGTGTTTGCCACCCACTTCCGCCAGCCACTGCCGCGCTGGGCGGACGAGGGCGCCTGCACGACCGTGGAACACGCCAGCGAACGTTCGAAGCATCAGAAGATGCTCGTCCGCTTCTTGCAAACGGGCCACGGCATCGCCTTCAGCAAGATGTTCGCCATGAAGGAATACCCGGCCGATATTCTGCCGCTGTATTCGCAGGGCCATTCTCTGGCCAGCTTCTTGATCGAACAGGGCGGGCGGCGCAAATACGTGCAGTTCGTGCGCGACGGTCTCGATGCGCAAACCTGGTCGTCGGCCGTTGAAAAGCACTACGGCTTTGCCAACTTGGGCCACTTGCAAACGACGTGGCTCGAGTGGGTGCGGCAGGGAAGTCCGCTGCCGATTCCCGTCGCGCTCGTACCCCGCACATCTGACGATGCGACGCTATTGGCGTCGGCCGCGGGGCGAGAGCAGGACCGGGTCGACCCGACGGAACCGAGCGCAAGCGCATCGGCCACCACAACCAATGATGTCGCGCGGCCGTCGGTCTACATGCGTCGCGGTTCGGATGAGCGCCTGGCGTCGAGCCCGAATGTGGAAGGAGGCGCGGAGGCGCGGCGTCGTCCTACCGCGCCTTTGGTGTCGATTCGCGATGACGTCCAGGAACTGGCAGGCGCGCCGCGAAGTCGCGAAACGGTCGAGACCGCTTCCGATCTGAGTTTGCCGGCGACGCCACGGCCACCGGAGGAGTTCAACGCGCGGCGGACTCAGGCCGTCTGGCGGAGCTCCGCTGGCCGGCCCGAGTCATCACCGACAACATTGCCGACCACCGATCCTCCACAATCGCTGGGCGCGCTTGTGCCGCCGAACTGCCCGGGCGGCTGTTCGTCGCGCCGTGTTGAAGTCCCCTCAGAAACAGGTGCTGCCGGTTCGCGGGGCCGCCCGGAGTATCTCGATGCTTCGTTACCGGGCGTGACGATCTTGCGTTGAGCACGCAGGCGGTGGCGGATCTCGTTTCGTCGGCCATCACCATTCGGCGTGCAACAGCCGGGTGAAGTGAAAGAAGACCGGCGCGGCGAAGCAAATCGAGTCGATCCGATCGAGCACGCCGCCGTGACCGGTGACGAGCGTGCCGTAGTCTTTGACGCCACGATCGCGTTTGATGGCGGACATCGTCATGCCGCCTGCGAATCCCATCAGGGCGATGACGGCCGACATCCCGACGGCCTCCAGGGGACCAAACGGTGTGGCCCAATAAAGTGCCGCGCCCAACAGCGAACAACTTCCCAGCGTACCGAGGAAGCTTTCCCAGGTGCGGTTGGGATTGATCGTCGGCGCGATGATCCGCCGCCCCGCCATGCGCTGCCAGAAGTACTGCATCACGTCGCCGAACTGCGCGATGACGACGAAGAAGAACAGCAGCCGGGCGCGATCCCAGGGACTACGGAAGCCGGGGATATCGAGGCTCATCAGCGCCGGCGCGTGACTCAGGCAGTAGACGCAGATCATCAGGCCGGCTTGGATTTTGGCCGTACGTTCCAGAAATCGCTTGGCGTCGCCGGAGAAAGCCACGCGGACGGGAATGAACAGGAAGGCGTAAACGGGGATCAGCACGCTGTAGACGCCGTACATCTGGCTGCCCATGCCGACCAGCACGAATTGGGCGGGCGTGATGATGAAGAACACCCAAAATAATGCGCGGTGGTCGCCCGGGCGGGTGGGCGTGAGCGTGATGAATTCGCGTAGCGACCAGAACGAAATCAGGCCGAAGATGAGCACCGTGACCCACAAGGGAAACAAGAAGGCGGCGGCGAGCACCGAGCTCATCAGCCACCAGGCGCGAATGCGGAGATTGAAGTCGTTGACGACCGACGGATTGAGCCCGCCGCGCTCTGCCCGCGCGCGCAGGTATTGCCCCACGGCCGTCGTGACGGCCAACACGGCCAGCACGCCGCCGACGAGCAGCCAGGTTCGCGTGAGGGGATCGCTCATTCCTCGCGGTCCATCTCGCGCAGTCGGATCACCGCATCGCGGGCGCGTTTTAGAAACGAGTCTTTGGGCTCCTTGACCTCCAACCACATCGGTGCGCCGAAAGTAATGCAGCTCAACAATGGGACTGGCAGGAACTCGCCCCGCGGCAGGACGCGGTTCACGTTGTCGATATAAACGGGAATCAGCTCGAGATCGGGCCGCTTCTTGGCCAGGTAGTAGAGCCCGCTCTTGAACTCATCGAGCTCGTCGGCTGTGTTGCGATGTCCTTCGGGAAACACGATCAGCGAGTTCGTCGTGCCGATGGCCTCGAGCATCATCCGAATAGGGTTGTTCTTGACCGTGACGTTCTCGCGGTCGATGAGCAGCGCATCGAACACCTTGCGCGCAATATAGCGCCGCAGCCAGGTCTTGATCCAATAGTCGTGCGCCGCGACGGGGCGCGTGAGTGCGCGGACTTCGCTGGGCAGCGCCGCCCACAGCACGAGGGGATCGAGGTGGCTGGTGTGATTGGCGAAGTAGACGCGCTGACACGTGTCGGGCTGCGAATCGATCCAACGAACGCTGAAACCACTCAATAGCCGGGCGAGCGCCGCCAAGAATCCGGCGATGAATCGATTGGTCTGGGGCGGACTCGCGGTAGGTGGCGCGGCGTCATCGTTCGAGCCGCGCGAGGAGGCGGCCGAATTCATGTCGCGATCGTGGGCCCCTGTGGCGAGCATGGCGGCGTCAGTGGACTCGAAGCTGGTCACAGTTCGGTTAGCTGAATTATAGCCCGGCATCTTAGCCGCGTTGCGGGCAGCAGGACAGTGGTTATCGGCACGCGGTCGTCCGGTTGTTGCACCTGTCAACGTGACGACTCGTTCCCCTCTGCGCGGCGCGCGGTCGGGTGCAGCAGCGGCTGCCATGACTGCTTACAACGAGGCCGGTCCGCTCGTGGCGCAGTTGCGAATCGTCGTTTCGGTCGCGTGCGACGACTGAACAGGCCCGCTTGCAGAGGGCCAGCGCCGGCGCTATAAACGGCCCGACTGTCAGGACGCACCGTGGCGTTGTTGTTCTAGCGCGCAAGGATATCTCTTCTTGGTGTCGACTATGCCTGGGAAAGCGGACCAGCCGGCGAAGGTCTTGATCGATGGTCAGTGGCGACGCGCCGCTTCGAGCGCGGAGTTTCAAGCTGAAATCCCGGCGACGTGTGAGCTCTTGCCCGAGCGTTTTCCCACGAGCCGCTGGAAGGATCTTGACGGAGCGTTGTCCGCCTCGACCCGGGCTGCTGCTGAACTGTCCGAGATTCCAGGCGAGGTCGTGGCGGCGTTTTTGGAAACGTATGCCCGGCACATCGAAGCGCGCTGCGGGGATATCGTATCCCGAGCCCACGACGAGACGGCGCTGCCGATCGAGCCGCGCTTGCGCGACGTCGAACTGCCACGCACTACCGGGCAACTGCGTCAAGCAGCGGCAGCCGCGCGCGAAGGATCGTGGCAGGCGGCCACCATCGACTCGAAGCTCGATATTCGCTCCCGGTACGCATCGATCGGCCCGGTGGTGATTTTCGGGCCGAACAATTTTCCGTTGGCGTTCAACAGCATCTGCGGTGGCGACTTCGCCGCGGCGCTAGCGGCAGGAAATCCGGTGATCGCCAAAGCGCACCCGTCGCACCCGGGCACGACGCGATTGCTGGCCGAAGCAGCGCATGAAGCTGTGGTTGCCAGCGGGCTGCCGGCTGCCAGCGTGCAGCTTCTCTACCATTTCGACAACGACGACGGACTGCGTTTAGTAGCAGATCGACGCGTGGGCGCTGTCGCATTCACGGGAAGCCGGCGAGGTGGGCTCAGGCTGAAGGCGGCCGCGGACGCGGCGGGTACGCCCATCTATCTGGAGATGTCGAGCGTGAATCCGGTGGTCGTCTTACCAGGCGCACTGGAAGAGCGCGGCGCTGAAGTCGTCGATGCGTTCTGCGGAAGTTGTCTGATGGCGGCCGGGCAGTTCTGTACGAATCCGGGGCTGGTGTTTGTGCTCGCGGGTTCGGACGCCGATGAGCTCGTGGCGGCGGTCGCGAAACGTTTCGAGACGACGCCTCCAGGAACGCTCCTTTCGTCGGGCGTGGAACAGGGCCTGGAGACGAGCGTCACTGAGTTGATCGATGCCGGGGCTGAACTGGTGAGCGGTCATTGCGCGATCGACGAG
>CALKYM010000020.1 GCA_938003525.1 uncultured Planctomycetales bacterium
CCGCCATCGTGCAGTTGCCACGAAAGCTGCTCTCGATTCTCGGGATGTTGTAGGTACTTGGTGAGATCGGCAACGCCACCCGCCGTAGCTGCGTCGACACCGACGAGCTGTACCGGATGTGTGATCGACTGCTCGCCATAGCGGAAGCTGAGCATTGCAGGCACATGGACCGTAGCCGTCATGCCGGCGATGTACTGCCCGGCGACGCGCTCGATCTGCTGCATGTGCCAGTCCGGGTCGCGAAAGCCCGACAGGCTGCGGCTCTCGAACACCACGTCGGAGAGAATGCCGTGAATGCGATCCTGCATCTCGGCGGTGAAGCCCGCCATCACGCTGTTGACCACCACCATCGTGGCCACGCCCAGCGTGACGCTGATGATCGAAGCCAGCGCGATATAGCGGGTGCGCAGATAGCGCAGGCAGAGAAGAAGTCGATACATGGCCATTCCTTTGGCAGTGTTCGATCCGTCGTCGCGGGGCTGCTGATCACCCCAAACTGTCGCTCACACGAAACGAAGGTCGCGACAGTTGCCTTTTTGTTTTTGCCGCGAGCTTGATCAACGGGTGCCACTGGCTGCTTGCCAGCCAGTGCTTGCCTTCCATTTCGGTTCGTTCACGTTTCGTCTGTGATTGGGCCGGGCACTGGCCGAGCAGCGACCAGTGGCACCCGGGGTGTCATCCGTGGGACTCTGGATTGTGGGCGATGGCTTGTGCGTGGGTCACCGGCTCTCAACTGCTCTCCGGTCGTAGCAGGGGGAAGAGAATCACGTCGCGAATCGACTGGCTGCCGGTCAAGAGCATCACTAGCCGGTCGATGCCGATGCCGAGTCCGCCCGCGGGCGGCATGCCGTTGCGCAGGGCGCGGATGAAGTCGTGGTCCATCTTGGCCATCGAGTCTTCGTCGCGCTGGCCGGCCAACTGCGTGCGGAACAGCTCTTCCTGCAAGTCGGGGTCGTTCAGTTCCGTGTAGGCGTTGGCGATCTCCATTCCGGCCACGAAGAGCTCGAAGCGTTCGGCCACGTCGGAATTCTGCCGCGAACGCTTCGTGAGCGGGCAGATACTCGCCGGGTAGTCGATCACGAACACCGGTCCGTCGAGCTTGTCTTCGACCAGCTCTTCGAACACCTCGTTCTTGATCACATCGGGATGGCGACCGGCAACTTCGATGTCGAGCTTTTCCGCCAATCGCGCAACGCCTGCTGAATCATTTGCTTCGACACCGGTGTGCTCGGCGAACAACTCGTCATAGGTCCGCCGCGCAAAGGGCGTCGAGAAGTCGATCTGCTTGTCGCCCCACTCGATGGGTCCTTCCCGGCCGATCGCCGCCAGTGCCGCCGAGATGAGTTGTTCGGTGAGGTCCATCATCGAGCGATAGTCGCCGTATGCTTGATAGACTTCGAGCATCGTGAATTCGGGATTGTGTCGCGGGCTGATGCCCTCGTTGCGATACACGCGTCCCAACTCGAAGACCCGCTCGATGCCGCCCACCAGTAGCCGCTTCAGGTGCAGCTCGAGAGCGATCCGCATGAAGAGCGGGATATCGAGCGCGTTGTGATGCGTGGTGAACGGTCGGGCGGCAGCGCCACCGGCAATCGAGTGTAGCGTCGGCCCTTCGATCTCCACGAAGCCCGAAGATGTGAGTGAGTTGCGTATGGCCGACACGATCTTCGTGCGGTCGAGAAAGCGGTCGACAACCCCGTCGCCATAAACGAGGTCGAGATACCGCATCCGCTGCCGCAGTTCGGGGTTGGTCAGACCTTTGTGCTTTTCCGGCGGTGGTTCAATTGACTTGGTGAGGTAGTGCAGCTTTTCGACGAAGATCGTCAGTTCACCCGTGCGGGTGTGCTTGAGCTCGCCGTCGACGCCGATGATGTCGCCGAGATCGACGCATTCGGCGACTGCCCACGAATCGTCGCCGACCTGCTTGCGGCCGATGAGCAGTTGGATCTGTCCGGTCCAGTCGCGAATGTCGGCGAAGATCAGCTTGCCCGCCTTGCGCTGCAACACCACACGGCCGGCAGCCCGCACTTGCGGACCCTGCTCGTTCGGGGGCTTCCCTTCTTCGCCCGGCGAGGATTCGATGGTCTCTTCCAGCGCGCGAATCGCGCCGATGGCCTGATGACCGTCGAAGCGGCCGCCCCAGGGATCGACGCCGAGTTCCTCGAGACGCGCCAGCTTGGCCCGCCGCGACTCCTCGTGCATCTTCTGGCCGGCGGCCTCGGCACCCGACTCTTGATTCATGGAAACGGACACGTATCTGCACAGTCCAGGGGAAGAAGCGCCCGCTGCAACGACCTCGCGCCGCTCGATCGGGTTCGCCTTCGGCCGCTCGTGGAAAGGACGCAACATTCTATTAGAACAGCTACTTGCGTCAACACGAGCCTTGTGCCAGCAGACGCGGACGTAGTATCGTCGCATGCCCGATTTGGCTCGTCATCGCTGAGTCGTTGCCTATGCTCGACTTGGGCGGCGCGTCGGGGCGGAATCGGCCGCGGAGCGGGAGGCGGCCCATGCCAGCAACCACAACCGCCCAGGCGTGCTGGTTCTCCGAAATCTCCCATCCTGTCTGGTGCGGCCGGGTCGGCTGCGCGATTATCTTCCGTCCCGCGCCGCCAGCGGTGATTTCGTTTTCCGTTTGAAACAGGGAGTCGACCGTTGCAACTTGCTCTTGCTGCGCGTGCCGTGGAATTGTTCGCGGTCGAGTTGCGCACCACCTGCTGGGAAGAGATGGTCGAGTGGTATCGTGAGGTGCTGCAATTGCGCGTGCTGGTCCGTGTGGTCGAAGACCAGTACGCGCTGTTGGAAGCCGGCTCGATTCGGCTGGCGATTCTCGCGCGGAGTTCCACCGAACCTGCCAGTGCCCGCTGGAGCCTAGCGTTCGAGGTTGCCGAGTTCGAAGAGTTGCTCGAGCACCTCAGCAACTCCGGCGCGAGCGTCGCCCCGCCGACGGCCAGCTCTGAAGGCTACCGCAGCGTGGTGGTCACCGACCCCGACGGCAACCGCATCCGGCTCTTCGCCTGGCCACGGCGTCACTGAGAACCCGGCGGCTGCCAACCAAAAAGAGAACGCCGTGCAATACCGCCATTGGGTGCCAACCAAATGACGTTTCTTGAATTGCGATTTGGCTATGGCGCGCCTCGCGCCGCCTGATACCGCTCCAGCCGCTCGGCGACGCCCGGGATGATTCGCGCGGCGTTTTCGTAGTACACCTTGCGCAGCACGTCGTCGGGCAGCCCGATGCCGTAGATGTTCCACAGTCCCTGCGGCGGGAAGGGGTTTTCGGCGTACGGGAAATACTCGTCCATCGTTTCCAGAAACCGCCAGTGCGGCAGCAAACGCGCCGGCGGCCGCGGACCGTCGGTGCCGAACATGATGCGATCGGCGTAATCGAGGAAGAACTTTCGCGCCGTGTACGGTTGCCGCCCCAACTCGGCGATCCGCGCCGCGATCTCGACGTACAGGTTGGGATAGGCCTCCAGCCACCCGCCAACGGTCGCCAGGTCCTCGGGATTGTTCGCCATGTGCGCGCCGATGAAGACGGTTTTTGGGTGACGTGCGATCACACGATTCCGCGCGGCCAGCAGTTCTTCGCGGCTGGGGAAGTCGCCGTAGAAGCTCCAGTCGGGATGCCGGTGCAGTTCCTCCCAGCGCTCGTTGTGCGCGTCGACGGGTAAGAAAAACGCAGCCGGGTCGGCCGTGTGAATGATCACCACCAGCCCCAGTTCGCCACAAGCTTTCCAGATCGGATCCCAACGCGGATCGTCGATCGCAATCAGCGAACCATCGGGGTTGCGATACGTGAGCCCGAACTGCTTGAACAGCTTGAGCCCGCTGGCGCCCTGCTGCTTCGCGTCCCCCAGGGCACGGGCCATGCGGCGACCGAATTCGGGGCGCTGGCAGTCCCACGTGGCCGGATCGCTCGTCTTCCCTTCGCCGATCCAGTCGATGTTGGCGTAAATCACGAAGCGATCGCGGTACTCAGTCCATAGGTATTCGCGGTGCTCGGCAAACGCGTCGCCCAGTTTGCCGTCGAGGCTCACGCAAACCGCGACGTTGTGCGCGTCCATCACCGCGACGAAGTCGTCGAGCGCCTCCTCATCGTGACGCAGCCGAAACCGCGGGTGCGTGTGCACATCGACGCAAGGAAACTTCGCGCCCGACGGATGATGCTGTTCGACTCGCAACATCGACTTCGGCCGAAATTGATCGAGCGCCAGCGGACGGCCGTCGACGCCATCGAGAGGCCGATCGCCGTCATCTGACGTCGCTCCATCGGCTTCGCTTTGTTGTGGCGGTTGCTGGGCGACGGTATGGCGGTGCCCGACGATCAAAAACGTTGCGATGACCGCTAACGCGGCCAGATCGCGCGCGCGGCCGGCGGCATTTGAGAAACGTTGTTTGGATGGGCAGTGACTTTGCTCGGTACTCATGTCGGTGGCAGACTCATCAGGAGCATGTTCGTCTTCGGGAGGCACTCTGCACGTCTCTGTCGATCATAGTGTCGTTGGCTCGCCAGTGTCGGCAATCGTGTCGGGGGCTCCATCGCAGTAGAATGCCACCTAGTAAGAATCGTTCACCGCGGGCCGGCCGATGACAAGCATCTTTTCCACATACTCCACCGGCGAGAATCGCGTCACGGCTTCGTTTCTGGCCGTGTTGCGCTCGCTGGCGCTCGACCGTATACAGCGGGTTCTGGGTGCGCTGCTCGAACAATCTGAGTTTCAGTTGATTCGCTTCGAGAATCAGCCCTCGAAAGGCGCGGCGGGCGTGCCGGATGCGATCATCCGCTGCAACTTGCAGATGCTCATCGAAACGAAGACCGTGCGCAACAGCATCAACCGGGCACAGATCAAGCGCCATTTGGCGCGGCTCGACAACGCGAATGAAGAGGCCTCCCTGTTGTTGGTCCTGACGCCCGACGACGTGCGTCCGGCAGTCTTGGATCGCTTCGACGACGACCGCCTGGCTTGGACTTCCTTCGCCCTGTTGGATCAGGCCATCGACGAACTATTGGGCGATCCGCAAGAAGTCGTCTCCGAACGCGAGGCTTTTCTGCTCCGCGAGTTGCAAGCGATGCTCGAGGCGGAGGGATTGCTCGCGAACCCGTGCGATACGGTCATCGTCGCTGCGCGAAGCGCGTGGCGGGAGTACAACGAACTCAGTGCCTATGCGTGCCAGCCATTTCGTCCGTTCCGGAACGTGTCTCGACTCGGGTTCTATTCCAAAGGTGTGATCTACGAACTAGTCCCAAGGATTCTCGATTCTTATGAAGACGTGGAGATGCGGCGGGGCAAGTACAAGGGAGCACTCGGAAAACTCGTCAACCGACTCCTCGACGGAACCCGCAGGAAAGAAGGGGACCGCTTCAAGGTCATGCTCCTCTCCGCTCCCGACTCAGACGATACACTCAAGCTGAGCGCCGCGATTACCAACGACAAGAAGTCGAAGACCGGTAAACCGACGGCCTTCACGATGGAGCAGCGGTACGTGACCAGCGAGGCGCTGTTGGCGGCCCAGACCACGTCGGATTTGGACGGGTCGTGACGGGTCGCTCGCGCGACGTTTCGGGCAACCGACACAGCGTCTGGCGCCTCTTGTCCGCCACCCGAAAATGCGAGATTCTCTTGATTGCCTCGCTCGACGGCCGGCAACTTTGAAGAGTGGCCCGAGGATACCCCTCGGCTTCGGTAGCGCGCCGTCGCCGATTCGCCACACGCCGGAGTTCGCGGATGCGCGCCAGATTACTCACGCTTTGGGACAGCTTTCGGTCTGGCTTCTGGTTCGTCCCCTTGCTCTTCGTGCTGGTGGCCCTCGCGCTGGGCCTGGGGATGCCGGTGGCCGACTCTCGGGCCGGAAGTTGGGTTGTCGAGCGCGCTCCGTGGATGGCCACCACGACGGAGGCCGCCCGGCCGACGCTTTCGGCAATTGGCGGAGCGATGATCACGGTCACCGGCGTCGTGTTTTCGATCACGGTCGTCACATTGTCGATCGCGTCTTCCCAGTTCGGTTCTCGCATGCTGCGGAACTTCATGGACGATCGCGTCACGCAATCCGCCATCGGCATGTTCCTGGCGACCAGCGCGTACTGTTTCTTGATGATGCGCTCCGTGCGCGACGCCGAGGGGACGATGTTCACGCCACACCTTTCGGTGGCGCTAAGCATGCTGCTGGCCATGATCAGCGTCGGCATGCTCATCTTTTATATTCATCACGTGGCGCTAGCCATTCAGGCTCCACAAGTCGTGGCGTCCTTGGCGGTCGATCTGGACCACTCCATCGAGCGGCTGTTCCCTGAGAAGATCGGGGATGCACCCGGCGATGAACAGAGCGAAGCGGACGCGGCCTCTCAACTCGATGAGCTGGACGAAAACTACGCGCCTTTGATCAGCGATCGCGAGGGCTATTTGCAAGCGGTGGATGCCGAAGGCTTGATTCGCACCGCATCCGACCACGAACTACTGATCCAACTCGATATCAGGCCCGGCGCTTTTGTCGTGTGCGATGTGCAAATCGCCCGGGTTTGGCCGGCCGAGAAACTGACCGACGAGATCGCCGCCAAACTCAACGGCACCATGATTGTGGGAAAACTGAGAACGCCGCGCCAGGACGTACAGTGCGCGATCGACGAAATCGTAGAAGTGGCCGTGAGAGCCCTCTCGCCAGGCATCAACGCGCCGTTCACCGCCATGACGTGCATCGATCGATTGGGCGCGGCGCTGGGACGACTTGCCGGTCGCAAAGTGCCCTCCCCCTATCGACACGACCCAGGCGGTCAATTGCGGCTCGTCGGCCAATCGGTCGAATTCGCCGACGTGCTGGAGGCGAGTTTCGGGCAGATTCGCCAATACGGCAAATCGAGCGTGGCCGTCATGTCACTGCTGCTGCGAACGTTACAGGTGCTGCCGGCCTCCGTGCGGCGCGTCGAAGACTGCCGGGCTCTCGCCGAGCAGGCCGAGCGGACCATCGACGCCGTGCAGAGTGCCGGACATCAGCAGTGCGACCTGCAAGCCTTGCAGGCGGCGTACGACGAGTTGAACAGACTGCTCGCATCACGTCGTCAGGAACTAATGGCCGATGACTCACCCGCCGGCGATGACGCTGATGGTGCCATGGAGAGTGCAAGCCAGCCTCACTCGGCCTGACGGAGAATTGATGCGGGCTCTGGAATCCTGGCTGCTGCTGGTGGCCGGTTTGTGTGGCAACATCGCGCCATCGTTCGTCGTCGGCCGCGCGCCATAAGGATTCACCGATGCCACAAACGACAGTTTCCATGACTGGGGTGGGGAAAGAGGAAACACATGCAAACCGACAATATGGAATCGCCCGAAATGGCGAGCCAGGGCAGGGGCGAAGATACATCTTCGTTGAGCGGCGAGGGCGCGCTGGACATCGTGCTCGATAGCTTGCGAGGGCTTTGGGAGAGCTTTCTGGCTCATGCCCCGCAACTCGTCGCCGCGCTGATCGTGCTGATCTTGTCCTGGCTCGTAGCACGGCTGGCCACGGGTATCACCCGCAGGATGCTGGCCCGCACGCGGTTGCGAACGAGCCTCAAAGATCTCTTCCGGCAGTTGATCTTCATCGGCGTCTGGCTCGTCGGAATCATGGTCTCGGCCGTCATCGTCTTTCCCAACATGACACCGGCTCAAGTATTCGCGGCGCTGGGCCTGGGCTCGGTCGCCATCGGCTTCGCATTCAAGGATATCTTCGAAAACTTCTTCGCCGGTGTGCTGATCCTCTGGCGATTTCCGTTCGATCCGGGCGACTACATCGAATGCGACGGCATCTGCGGGCGCGTGGAAGACATCACGATTCGCATGACCGAGATTCGGCGTCTGGACGGCGTGCTGACGGTCGTTCCCAATTCCATCTTGTTCAAACAGCCCGTCGATGTGCTGACGGACTGGCAGCGCCGCCGCGTCACGGTGATTTGCGGCGTCGCCTACGACGAAAATGTCGACGAAGCCCGGGGTATCATCCAAGAGGCCGTTGGGGCGTGCGAGACCGTTGATCGTGAGCAGCAGGTCGAAATCTTCGCGCAGGAGTTCGCCTCATCGAGCATCAATTTCGAGGTCACCTGGTGGACGGGCCCGACTCCGCTGGACGTCCGCAAGTCGCGAGACGAGGTGGTGGCAGCCGTCAAGCGGGCGCTCGACGATGCCGAAATCGAGATCCCGTTCCCGTATCGAACGCTGACGTTCAAAGAGCCCCTGGCCACCATCGATCAGCGCCAGACCGAGAATGCAGCGCCGCCCGCATCCACAGAAACAAAGTCGCAGTAGCACACACGACGAATGTCGCTAGCGCTCATGTTGCCGAGGACGTACCGATGCCCAAAGCCCCGCTTGAACTGGCCGGTGAAGAGCGCTTCTCGGCTCCGCCGGAGAAGCTGTTTGACGCTCTGACGGACGTGGATCTGTTGGCGGCGACGATTCCCGATATGCAGAGTTGTGAGAAGATCGACGCCGGGCATCTCAAATGCGTCGTGCGGCCGGGCTTCGCCTTCATTCGCGGCACGATGAAGCTCGACATCGAACTGGCAGATCTAAAGCGGCCGCAATCGGCCACCATGCGCATCGCCGCGCGGGGCATCGGCGCAGAGATCGACGTCGAGTCACAATTCGCCATCGAAGCCGACGGCGCCGGCTCGCTGATGAAATGGACCGGCCGCGTCGCGCGGATGAAAGGCCTCGTCGCCACCGTCAGTCCCGCCCTGGTCAAAGCCGCCGCCGGACAAGTCCTCAAGTCCGGCTGGACCCAGGTGCGGAAGCAGTTGGGCGAAGGCGAGACGGCGTAGCTGTTGTGAGCGCTGCGGCGCAGGAAACGGGAGACCTGCCGTCGGGTGCGTAGCACGGTCAGGAGACCGTGCCACATCGAG
>CALKYM010000021.1 GCA_938003525.1 uncultured Planctomycetales bacterium
CTAGCAACATCCAACTGTGTTCATTGTTAGCGGCAGGGTGGCTCTTTTTCAAAACTGTTTTTCGGGGCGTCGAAGGCAGACGAGGCGTCTGAAGCGACAGATGCACATCATCTTTTCCGATTCTCTCCAGCAAGACTTCTCAAGTTCGGGTCGTGTGGCGGCGATAGACGCCCTGGATCGGACTCGAGGTGCACGGATGCGCTGCTATCGGCAACTTGCTCAGCTGGGCCTGCTGGCAGCGATCGCTGCGTGGCCCGCCGTGGCCGTCGCCCAGCGGCAGCCTTCGATTCCCAGCGATCCGCCGCGCTTCTCGCCCATCCAGCGCGCTCCGTTGCGGTTCACGCCCATCCAGCGCGACGTGATCGCCCCCCAGCCACTGCGCATCAGTCCCTTTCAGCGTCGCACGCTCCCGCGCGAAAACGTGCGGCCGCCCAACTTGCAAATCAATCCGATTCCGCGCGAGACGATCCCGCGCGAAACCTTTCAGTTGCCGCCGCTGCGGATCGATCCCATACCGCGCGAGGTCATCCCGCGCGAGAACATCCGTCCGCAGCAGTTGAACTTCAAACCGATTGTGGTCGACCCGCTCACGGTCAATCCGATCGTGTACGACCCGATCGTCACGCCACCGATTCAGTTCGACTCGGGCATCCTGGGCCCGGTCCGTACGCCGACTCCATCATCGGCTGCGACGACCTCGGCGACGAACCCCGGCACGGTCAAAGTGCGAAGCCAGTTCACCAACTCGCCCCAGTCTGCGACCTTCAAGGCCCGCACGCCGCAGGCAGCATCGAGTCAGGCGCCCGCAGGCAACCGCATTCAGCGGCGCGCACTGGGTTGGTAGAACCATCAACTTGATGTGCGGGTCGGCGCCGGCGATTCTTCGTGAATTCGTCGATCAGGAAGCCGATCGGCCTGCCTTGAGCGCGACTTGCTTGGCGGGCCGAGGCGACGTGCGTTAGCATGTAGTGGTTCACGCTGCCAAGTGGTCGGTGGTTTGTCCGCGATCAGCCTGCCGCTTCCCGCCCACACGCCTTCCGTGTTGCCATGGCACCTCGCGATGTGCTTCGCTGCCTGAGCGCGTCCTGTTGGGCGATCGTCTTTTGCGCATTCGTACCGCAAGCATTCGGGCAACAAGCCGCGAGCGCGCCCGACTTCGAAGGCGACGTCTTGCCGATCCTGGCCGGTCATTGCCACGACTGTCACGCGGGCGAGGATGCCGAGTCGGGACTGCGGTTGGGGCGGGGAGCCGATCTGTTGGTGGGCGGCTATCGCGGACCGGCCATCGTGCCGGGCAAGCCCGAGGAAAGCCCGCTGTTGATCGCCGTGCTTGGCGACGATGACGAGCTGCGGATGCCGCCCGAGGATGCCGGCGAACCGCTGACGACCGAGGAAATCGACACGTTGCGGCGGTGGATCGAAGCCGGCGCGCCGGGCATCGGCAATATCGACGCGGCCGCCGCAGGCGAACAGCGCAGGGAAAGCGACCACTGGTCGTTTCAACCGGTCGTGCGTCCGCAGCTACCGGCCGTGCAGAGCGCAGAGCGCGTTCGTACGCCGATCGACCATTTCATTCTGTACCGCTTGGAAGCCGAGGGGATCGAACCTTCGCCGGAGGCCGACCGGGCGACACTGATTCGTCGGGTGACGCTCGATCTGACCGGGCTGCCGCCGACGCCGGAAGATGTGCTGGAATTTGAGCGCGACACACGCGCCGATGCGTATGAGCGGCTGGTTGATGATCTGCTGCAATCGCCGCATTACGGCGAGCGGTGGGGGCGCCACTGGCTCGACTTGGCGCGCTATGCCGACTCCAACGGCTACACGATCGACGGACCGCGCTCGATCTGGAAGTATCGCGATTGGGTGATCGCCGCGCTGAACGACGATATGCCCTTCGATCGGTTCACGATCGAGCAGATGGCCGGCGATCTGCTGCCCGACGCCGAGCTCGCGCAGCGCGTGGCCACGGGCTTTCACCGCAACACGCTGGTGAACGAGGAAGGGGGGACCGACGACGAACAGTTTCGCGTCGAGGCGGTCGTCGACCGCGTGTCCACCGTGGGAACCGTCTTTCTCGGACTGACGCTGGGCTGTGCCAGGTGCCACGACCACAAGTTCGATCCCGTCAGCCAGCGTGAGTTCTACCAACTCTTCGCCTTTCTGAATGGCGACAACGAACCGCAAGTCGAGGTACCCAGCCCGGAACACTTGCGGCAACGCGCGATGATTGCCGCACAGGTTCAGCCGCTCGAGGCGGAGCTCAAGCGACGGCGGGAAGAGCTGGATGCTGAGCTTGCCCGCTGGGAGGCGGAGCTGAGCGAGGAGACGCGTGGGGGCCTGGCGGATGACGTACAGGCGGCTTTGGCAGTTCCAGCCGCTGAGCGCAACGAGGAGCAGAAGAAGATCCTGGTCGAGGCGCACCGCGCGGCCGACGCCGAGCACGGGCGTTTGACGCGCGCGATTTCCGGCCTCAACAAGCAGCTTCCGACTGTTCCCACCACGCTGGTGTTGGCGCGGCGGGGCGAGCCGCGGACGACGCACATTCACATTCGAGGCGACTTCCTCCGGCATGGCGAGCAGGTCTCGCCCGACGTGCCCGACGTCCTGCCAGCGCTGCCCGACAATGTGCCCGAACATCCTACGCGGCTGGAGTTGGCCCGCTGGCTGGTCGATCCGAGCAACCCGCTCACTGCCCGGGTGACCATGAATCGGGTGTGGCAGGCGTACTTCGGACGGGGATTGGTGGAGACGGAGAACGACTTCGGCACGCAGGGCTCGCCACCAACGCATCCGCAGCTTTTGGATTGGCTGGCCAGCGAGTTCATCGAGCGCGACTGGAGCCTGAAGGCGATGCACCGGCTGATTGTCACGTCCAGCACGTATCGTCAGGCGTCGCACTACCGAGAAGATCTCGAACCGCGCGATCCGCGTAACCTGCTGCTGGCGCGCCAGTCGCGGCTGCGACTGGAAGCCGAGGCGATTCGCGACTGCGCGCTAACCGTAAGCGGACTGTTGTCGCCGGCGATTGGCGGTCCCAGCGTGTTTCCGTATCAGCCGGAAGGCGTCATGCGGCTGGCTCAGGTCAAGCGGGCCTGGCAAATCAGCCCCGGCGAAAACCAGCATCGCCGCGGCATGTACACGTATTTTTGGCGATCGACGCCGCACCCATTCCTGAAGACGTTCGACGCGCCCGATTCCAACACGACCTGCACGCGGCGGACGCGCTCGAATACGCCTTTGCAGGCTCTGACGCTGCTCAACGATCAATCGTTCGTCGAGTGCGCCGAAGCTTTGGCCGCACGCATCGCCGCATGGCCGGCGGAGAATGACACCCAGCGACTTCGACGCGCCGTGCGCATTTGTCTGAGCCGGGAAGCCACCGACTACGAGCTCGAGCGACTGGCGGAACTACTGGATGCCGAAAGCGGCCACCCGACAGATGTACCATTGGCTGACGCACCACTGGCCAGTGCCGAGGGTACGACGACCGACTTGGCCGCGTACGTGGGCAGTGACGTTGTCCAAACCGTGGCAGCGACGGACTCTGACGCGCCGTCTTCACAGGCTGGCCAACCGGCCGACAAGAGCGCCTGGATCGCCGTAGCCCGGGTGCTGTTGAATCTCGACGAGTTCATCACGCGGGAATAGCCCGCTGAGACGAAAACATCTACGCCCCAGACAAAACAATCGTCATGGACACACAACCTGCAATCAGCGCTACCTCGCAGCGGCAACAGACGCGCCGGCACTTCTTCGGCGATTGCGGGCTGACGCTGGGGTCGATTGCACTGAGTCAACTCTTGGCTCGAGACGGGCTCTTGGCGGCCGACGCAGATGCCCGAGCGCGCACCGATCCGCTGGCGCCCAAACCCACACACTTCGCCCCGCGGGCCAAGCGGGTGATTCATTTGTTCATGGCGGGTGCGCCCAGCCAGCTCGAGCTGTTCGACCATAAGCCGAAGCTGCAAGAGTTGAATGGCCAGCCGATTCCCGAGTCGTACATCGAGAACAAGCGGTTCGCCTTCATCAAGAAAGACCCCAAGCTGCTGGGCACGCGGCGCACGTTTGCGCAACACGGTGAGAGCGGGGCAACGGTCTCGGAGTGTCTGCCGCACACGGCCGAGATTAGCGATTCAATCGCCATCATCAAGACGATGGCCACCGACGTGTTCAATCACGGGCCGGCCAAACTGTTCATGAACACCGGCTCGCCGCACTACGGTCGGCCCAGCATGGGCGCGTGGGTCACGTATGGCATCGGCAGCGAAGCCGACGATCTGCCGGGCTTTGTGGTGCTGCAATCCGGCCCGCGCGGACCACGTGGCGGCACACACAACTACGGCAGCGGCTTCCTGTCGAGTTTGTACCAAGGCGTTCCGCTGCGCAGCTCGGGCGATCCGATTCTCAACCTGACAACGCCCGAGGGCGTCAGCCGCGACTCGCAACGGCGAACCGTCGAGACGATTCGCGATCTGAACGCGGCCCGACTCGGCGAGGTGGGCGACGACGAAATCGCCGCGCGGATCGCCAGTTACGAAATGGCGTTTCGGATGCAGTCCAGTGCGCCGGAGCTGATCGATCTCTCGGGTGAGACCGAAGAGACGCTGAAACTCTATGGGGCGGAGCCGGGCAAAGCCTCATTTGCCAACAATTGCCTGCTTGCGCGGCGGCTGGTCGAACGCGGAGTGCGGTTCATCACGCTCTATCACACCGACTGGGACCACCACGGCGGCAAGGACGCCGATCTCGGCGACGCGCTGACCAAGGTCTGCGGCGAGACCGATCAGGCGAGCGCCGCGCTGGTGAAAGACCTGGCTGCACGCGGACTGCTGGAAGACACGCTGGTGATCTGGGGTGGTGAGTTTGGCCGCACGCCAATGGGGGAAGATCGCGACACCGTGGGACGCGACCACCACATCGAATCGTTCGCACTGTGGCTCGCGGGCGGCGGCGTGAGGCCCGGCATCACGATCGGCGAAACGGACGAGCTCGGCTTTTATCCCACGCGCGATCGCGTGCACGTGCACGACTTGCAGGCGACGATCTTGCACCTGCTGGGACTCGACCACCTGCGGCTGACGTACCGCTTTCAAGGACGCGACTTCCGCCTGACCGACGTCGCCGGCGAAATCGTCGAGAGTCTGCTCGCCTGAAACGACGATTACTCGCTCGCGGCGTTCGGCCCGTCTTGAGTCAGCCGCTCCCAGTGCACGCGGGCAACTTCCCACATGTAGTTGCCCGGGTGGGCGTAGTCGTTCACGGTAGCCTGCAAGTGTTCGCGCACGGCATCTTTTTGGCCGAGCGCGTCGTTGTACAGCGCCAGGTAGAGATGTCCGTAGAAGAGCTGCACGTCTTTTGTCTCGTCGTCCGCTGCTTTGTTGGCCGCAGCGAGCACGTCGTCCGGCTCGGCGTCGCCCTGGAGTAGCGCATAGACGACCATCAGCGGTACGCGGCGGTCGAAGCCGACCTCCAGAAGTTCGGCGCGGGCCGAATCGAGATCGCGGTGGCGAGCAATGCAGAGGAAGTGCCAAAAGGCATTCTCGACGTCGTTGGCGTAGACCTTCTTGCCAAGCTCAAACTGCGCAGCGCCCTCGTCGAAGCGGCCGGCATAGTAGAGTGAAATACCGCGCCGCCAGTGGCTTTCGGCGCGCTGGGGCTCCAGCTCGATGGCGCGATCGAAGTCCTCCAATGACTTGTCGATCTGGCCCAGCTTGAAGCGCACGCCCCCGCGGCGGTCGTAGAGGGCTGCCGATTGTGGCTCGCGCTCAAGTGCGGCGCTCCAATCGGCGTCAGCCTGCTCGAAACGCCGCAACTGCTCGAAGCTGTCGGCTCGCGTTGCATAGCCGGCTGCTGCATCGGGCGCGGCGGCGATGGCCTCTGTGGCAAGCTGCACCGCCTCTTCATATTCACCGCGCCGCGCAGCCCCCGCGGCCTCGCGACGCTTCTGCGCTGCCACGTCGTCCTCGTCGGCTCGTGCCCATGTGGAGCACATGATGATCAACGTGAACACTTGGGCAATCGTAAACAGCCTAGTTGCAAAGCCTACTGTCATGAGCATGATCGCCATCCTGGAGTCAGGGGGTCAGGCACATTTTTCGGCTGCCGCATGTCTCAGAAGCCAACGTTCGCCGGTCGAAAAATGAGGCAGACCCCGACCTGTGCGCCAACGCGGCTGATATGATAGCAACCGCTCGGCGCGAGGCGGCGCCAGGAATCCACGCTCATTGGCGAGAATCAGCACCATGCACGCATCACAAGCGCACCTGCGTACGCCTGCCACCTCGCACCCTTGCTCGGCCGTTTTTCTGACGCGCCTGGGATTGGCGTTCGCCGTGATCGCGGGACATGTGGCGGTCAGCGATGCCGACGAGGCCGCGAATCCCATCCGAGCCGGCATCATCGGTCTCGATACGTCGCACGTCGTCGCCTTCACGAAACTGTTGAACGATCCGCAAGCCGAGGGCGCGCTGGCGGACGTGCAGGTTGTGGCCGCTTATCCCGGTGGGAGTCCCGACATCCCATCGAGCGCGGATCGGATCGAGGGCTTCACCCAGACGGTCAGCGAATTGGGCGTCGAGATTGTCGATTCGATTGACGCGTTGCTCCAGCGCGTCGACGCCGTGCTCTTGGAGAGTGTCGATGGGCGTCCTCATCTTGAACAGGTACGCCCCGTGTTGGAGGCGGGCAAGCCGGTCTTCATCGACAAGCCGCTGGCGGGTTCCCTGGCCGATGCGGTCGAGATCTTTCGGCTAGCGCAAGAGTACGGCGTGCCGTGCTTCTCGAGTTCGTCGCTAAGGTTCTCGCCGGGGATCATCGGGATGCGCGACGATCCAAGGGTCGGCAAAGTGATGGGTTGCGACGCCTTCGGACCGTGTTCCCTGGAGCCACACCACCCCGATCTTTTCTGGTATGGAGTCCACGGCGTCGAGATATTGTTCACGATCATGGGTCCGGGGTGCGTGTCGGTCACGCGAACGCAGACCGACGGCTTCGAGCAGGTCACCGGCGTGTGGGACGATGGCCGCATAGGCACGTTTCGCGGAATTCGCGCCGGCCAGTCAGGCTACGGCGCGCTGGTGTTCGGCAGCGAAGGGATCGAGCGCAGCGGCAGCTACAGCGGCTATCAACCGCTGGTCGAAGAGATCTGCCGGTTCTTCCGCTCGGGTGAGCCGCCCGTGCCGGCGACAGAAACCATTGAGATGTTCGCCTTCATGGAAGCCGCCGATGAGAGTAAGCGGCAAGGCGGTGCGCCGGTCGAGTTGAAGGCGGTCCTGGAGCGCGCCGGCTATGAAGTGAGCGCAGCCGAGTAGATCCGACACGGGGCTACAGGTCGGCGGCATCTTCCAGACGTGACAGTGCGGCGGAGAAGATGTCGAGCAGCGCCGGCTTGTCGACGAGTTGGAGAACTTCGTCGCCCGTGCACCAGCGGCGCTCGCGCATGGACATCTCCGGCCAGTTTCTCAGGGTTTCCGTCACGCGGAGCAGGAAGACCTGCACTCGCAGCGTTTGGTGCCACTTTTCGTAGTCGTAGTGGCCCACGACCGGCTCGACGATATGGCCGCGGACGCCGGCCTCCTCTTCCGCTTCTTGCAAGGCGGCATCGATGGGCGTCTGGTGGGGCTCGATGATGCCCTTGGGAAAGCCCCAGCGACCGCGCCTGGCCGAAGTGATGAGGCAGAACTCTCGCTCGGGCCCTTGATCACGAAACGGTATCGCCCCGGCCTGCGCCAAGGGTCGCTGCGAGAGGATTCCCATACTGCGGCATCCCCGCCCACTCTGGCTCCGATTGTCTCGTTCTGAGACTCCAATCCCGACTCAAGATGATCGTAGGCCAAAGGCGGCGGAGCTGCAGAGAGCGGGCCTCCGCACCGGCCCCAGATCATCCATTGCAACCTTTTATGAGAAAACACTTTAAGACGCAAGATCAACTCCGACAGCGGCACATTCGTCGATCCTGGCACACCCGTTGCGACTTGTACGCGTCAAGAAGACGCAAACTGCCCGACCGGCAAGTAGTTCGGAAAAGGCGGTACTTCGAGGGGCGAGGAGAGAAGCGCCGGCGGCCGAGCGGCACCGGCCCACCGCAACACCAACAAAGAGGAGGACCCACGATGTTGGTACTCAGTCGCAAGGTTGGCGAAACGATTGTGATCGGTGAGGGAATCACCGTGCGGGTAACGCGTATCTCGGGCACGCGGGTGACGTTGGGTGTTGAAGCGCCCACGGACGTCCGCATCGTGCGGGGCGAATTGAAGCCCTATACCGATGCCTTTGGACCCGAAACTCCAGCGAGTCCGAAGCAAGAGGGCAAAGGTCGCGCGACGCCGAGTGCGCCGCCGAAGTCTCGCATGCGAGCCGTGGTCAGTTGAGGCGCAACAGCGTCACGGCGATCTGCCCGGAGAAACAGACGTCGACATCGAAGCCCGGCGAGCGAGCGCGATCCTGATAACGCCCGAAATACTGATACTTCCCGTCATCGACGCGGAATTGAACTGGTAGGGGATTCGGATCAAGCGCGCAGGAGACGACCTCGGGTAGTCGATGGACATCGTCGGCTTCAGGATGGGGCAAGTTGACGTTCCAGAAGCAACCGGCCGGACAGTCCTGCGTTACGAGTTGCTTGACGACTTGCTCAGTCCAGCGTGCGGCCCGCTGCCAATCGATGGACGTCCGGCGCCGACGATAGTGCGAAATGGCGATCCCGCGCCTTCCCAACAGCGCGGCCTCGCGCACTGCGGCAACAGTACCTGAGTGGTAGACGTCGGCGCCTAAGTTCCCACCTTCGTTGATTCCGGCAACCACCCACTCTGCTTGTGGCGCCACGTGGGACAAGCCGAGCCGCGTGCAGTCGACCGGAGTTCCGTCGACGTGATGCCTCCGTTCGCCTGCCTCTGCTAATGCGAGCGGACGGTCGACGGTGACCTGATGACTGCAGCCCGAGAGGTGGCGATCCGGCGCGACAACAACACAACTGCCCAGCGCAGACATCGCCCGCTGGAGCGCCGCCATTCCGGGATGGTCGATGCCGTCGTCGTTGGTGAGCAGGAACGTCACGCGCGGTCGCTTACTTTCGTGCAGTCTGGAACATTGTATTGGCCACCGACGTGATCGTGTCCGCGAGACTGGCAAGCGACGCTTCCGGCTCGAGCAAGACGGGGTGATGCAGCACCAAAGCGCCTTCGCCGGCGCTGCAGCTCTCGTCGAGCGGGCCGACCTTGCGGCAGCGCCGCGCGCTGCGATCGACGAAGCTGCGAAAACCCGCGGCGATGGGGACGCCCGCTTCGCGCAGCGCGGCGACAAACGCTGCCCTATCAACGCTATCTGACTGCTCGGCGCGAAACTTGAGGCCCAGCTTGTAGTAGCCCGGCTGCTCCGCGCCAGCATGGTTCACGAAGGGCTCGATGCCCGACGTTTGCCGCAGCCGCTGTTGTAGAAATCTCACCGCTGAGGCTCGCTTCTGGTTGCGCTCTTCCAGGCGCCGCATCTGGGGGTTCAGTACAGCAGCTTGTAGTTCGCTGAGCGGAAAGGCGTGATTGCCGCGCTGGCAGTAGAGCTTAATCCTTTGCATGACATCCGCGCGCGATGTGAATACCGCGCCGCCACGACCGGCTGTGAGCAGCTTGCTGCCACCGAAGCTCCACACGCCCACGTCACCCCAACAGCCGGCCAGCCGCCCGTCGACACGTGCGGCGGGTGACTGACAGGCATCTTCGACGATCGGTACGCCGACGCTGGCTGCCACGTCCGACAATTCGCGCATGGGAACCATTCCGCCATGCAGGTGCGAGGCGATGATGGCTTTGGTCGCAGGACCGATCGCCTCGCGACAGGCCGCGACGCTCAGGTTCCAGTTACGTGGGTCGACGTCGACGAGCACGGGCGTGGCGCCGATGGCCAAGATGGCGCTGAAGTTGCCGGCGAAATCGTAGCCGGCCAGAACCACCTCGTCGCCGGGGCGAACGCCCAGTCCACGCAGCGCCAGTTCGACCGCAACGGTGCCCGAGCAACAGAGCATGACGTGATCGACGTCGTGCAATTCGCGCAGCCGCTCGGCGAGCCCTTTGCCGTGGGATCCCTCGTAGCGCCCCCAGCTCCCATCGGCCATGGCTCCTGCCGCGGCCTGGGCGATTTCGGGATCGGCCGGCGGCCAGGAGTTGGACCAGGCGAGCCGGGCGGGATTGCCCTTTCCGATGCCCTGCTGTTCGCTTGCGCTCGCCATCGCCTGGTCGTCCCCGGAAGCGATCCAACCTGCTGACGTCCAGTCTAGCTGGCCGGCACGACGAGACGAACGGCGCTAGTGCTCCGTCAAAACCTGGTTTTCGAGTAGGAACCGTTCGGCGGAGCACTAGGTTGTTGTTTGCGCCAAAGCACTTGCGTCTTTAGCGATCGCATGCGCGTCGCCCGAATGAATCGGGCTGACGCTCCACTAGCGGAGATCGCCCGGCAGCAGCGAGAAGAGGAAGGCATCGTAGCGCTTTGCTCCGCGCTGGAGCCGGCTGCGAAGGACGGCCTCTTGCACGGCGCCGATCTTTTCGGCGACGCGGCGGCTGGCGGCATTGCGACAGTCGACGATGATCTCGATCCGCGCCAGATCCAGATCCTCGAAGGCGAAACGAGCTGTCAACCGCGCCGCCGATGTCGCCAGGCCACCTCCCGCACAATCGGAGCGCACCCAGTAGCCCAGCGCACCACGTCGATCGGCTTGGTCGACGCTGGCCACGCCGGTGCCTCCCAGAATCGAGGCGTTCGACGGGTCGATCATGATCAGCGGATAGCCTTCGCCGGACTCCCAGCACTCGGCAATTCCGGCGAGCCACTGCTCGGTGTCCTCGCGCGAGTAGTTCTCGTGCACCCACGGCAACCACGGCAGCAGTTGTTGTTTCGAAGCGACTACCGAGCGGTACAGCGCGTCGACATCGCCCGGCTCCGGGCGGCGCAAGAAGATGCGACCATCGCTCAGGTCGGTGCGCACGATGCTTACCCTCTTCGCGGCATGTGATCCCAGCTTTGAGCGCGACCGATCCGCTCGGCCGGACTGCGCTCACATCGCTAAGCAGCGGGACAGCACAGGCCTGCCCGAGGTTCGCTCGGCGGTCAAGGAATCTGCGCTACATTATCGCTGCCATTGATGGTCGAATTGGCCCGATAGGTGTCGATGTCGATCGTTTCGTTGACGAATTCGACGTGACCATCGGCATAGAGAAAGTTCGCGCCGCCGGGGTGATCGCTGCGGAAGTTGGGCACGCGGTGGGGACTTGTGGGGTTGTAGAGCCGCGCCTCGTCGGTGCGATCGGGATAGGGGAGGGAGCCGCGACAGTCGTCGGTGGGTGTGTACGTGTCGTCGTACAGGAAATGCGTCACGGGATTCTTGTTCAGGCGGTCGCGGGTGCAGGCAAAGATCCCGGTCATGTAGAACTGCGCGAGCGACTGAAGTGTCTTCACGTTGCCGGCGCCAATCCAAAACTGCCGGGCGAAATAGGGCCGGTTGTTGGTAAAGGGCGTACCGGGAACATAGGTGTAGGGCTGCTCGCAATCGGGATCGGCACTGCGATCGGGGCAATCCGCCAGCGCCCAATGTTCGCCGCCCGCCGCCTCGCCCAAAGCGTACGTATTGCTCGTGCCATCGAGCATTTGCGCGGCGGTGGTCAGCATGTGGTAGTCGAACATGCCGCGCTGCGGATACGGTATCAGCGCGAAGCCGTTGCCGGTGGCGGCGTCGAGGCCCTGCACCGCGACCTCGCAAAAACCGTCGCTGACGCCCTTGCTGAAGACGTAATCGGTCAATCCCAAGACGGCGCCCATCTTGTATTCGCTCGCGTACTCCGGCAGATATGTACCGGCCAGCGCCAGCCCCTGATCGAGAATGGTCTCGTAGTACGGGTTTTCCTTCCCCGAATTCGACGGGCAAACGAGCGTAGGTATCACTTGCGAGGCGACGTCCGCTGATTGCGAGAGAAACGGCAGGTCATGGTCGTACAGCCGCTCGAGGTTCAGTTGTTCGAAGTAGGGAAACATCATCACCAGTCCATTAGTGTAGATGCGATGGTTGTTGGGCTCGCCGTTGACGGCTCCGGGGCGCAAGACTTTGATCGTCCCCATCGGGTAGCAGCCCAAGGTCGTCAGGTAGTGGTTCATGGCAATGCCAATCTGTTTCAGATTGTTGTTGCATTGCGTGCGCCGCGCCGCTTCGCGAGCCATCTGCACGGCCGGCAAGAGCAGGGCGATGAGAATCGCGATGATCGCGATGACCACCAGCAACTCGACCAGAGTGAATCCGCCGACCGCGTTGCGCCGTTTAAGCATGGCGAATCCCTTTCGTTGAATCGGGCACAGCGTTTTACCCCGTCGATGAGGCCGTTTGTGCGACCGCGAGTTACTGATGCTATAAGGTAGCAGTTCGGGCCCGGCGCCGCCAAAGAATGGCAGTAGCGACTGGCTCAGTAGCAACGACAAGCCAATCAGCAGTGGAGCTTCTGAGCGCGAGCCGCTGCCCGTCGAGGCCGATGACTATCGCTGGCGGTGAACGAAATGTGGAACCGCATCCCGCGCGTCGTCGCGAAACTTTTGCCACGCCGATTCGGCCTGTCGGCGCTGTTTTTCGTCGTGGCGTTGGCCGCGGTTGGATTCGCCGTCTGGCAACACGTCAGTCGGCCACACGGCCCGCGGCTGGTGGGAACGGTACACGATCACGAAGGGCGCCCCGTGGCGGGTTGCACGATCACGTTGTGGGGTGGCATGGCGACCCGGTGGAAGGTTGCCGAGACCGTGACCGATGAGGCCGGCAACTACCTGTTCTGGCCGGTCGAAGGGTCGCGCAGCTGGCGCGAGTCCAGCGGCAGCGAACCCGGGCGGGCTTCCATCTTCGCGGGAGTCACCGTCGAGCATCCACACCTGGTCACCCGAGATCATCGATCCTGGCGCGACATCGAAGTGCCTGATGTTCGCGACTATCGATACGTGTTGGACTTCTCGATGGAACCCGGCGGGTTCATCCGGGGGCAGGTGATCGACGCTACGAGCGGTTCGCCGTTGGAAAAGGTGCACGTTCGACTGAGCATGCCGATGCCGGACGCGGCAGAATTCACTGAGTACACGTTCACGGATGCCGAAGGTTTTTTTCAGTCGGCGGCACTGGCTCCCGGCAGATACACAATCGACGTGAACGATCCGCGGCGCCGCTATCCCCTATTGGGCAACGTGCAGGTCGCCCCCGGTGAAACGGCTGAAGTCACGCTGACGTACGATCGCAGCCGCACACCACCCGAGCGACGTGCGTTGCGCCACTAGTGCTCCGTCAACACGTAATTTTCGGGTGCGAGTTGTCCGGCGGAGCACT
>CALKYM010000022.1 GCA_938003525.1 uncultured Planctomycetales bacterium
TAGTGCTCCGCCGGACAACTCGCACCCGAAGATTACGTGTTGACGGAGCACCAGTGCCCTAGCCCCTTCCGCATGGGCGTCGCCGCCGGCGGCATGCTCGTGCCACGCGGGATGCCGGCAATATAACGTAGCCCGCTGCGGGCGCCCTGAACGGCGTTTGGGTCCGCATAAGTGGCTGCCATTTTGGGCTCGATTCTGGCGGCCGGATTGGCCGAAACTGAAAGGTGAGGTCGCTCTTTCGACGCGGTTTTTTGCGTCTGCGCACGTATGCTGCTATGAGTCTGCGAAGCATCTATCTGGCCTACCTGTCCCGCCCCCGCGAAGAGCGCGTGTTATATCGCGCGATCGCCCGATATCGCTGTCGGCGGCTGCTGGAGATCGGGATCGGTTCAGGTGAGCGGGCTGTGCGGCTTATCCAAATGGCCCAATCCCGCCGCGGCTCGCAGCCCGCCGACTACGCGGGCCTCGATCTCTTCGAAGCCCGAAACGGCGACGACGAGTCGGGCTGTTCGCTCAAAGAAGCGCATCGATTGTTAGCGAATCACGGCGCCAAGATCCGGCTTTTGCCGGGCGATCCGTATGCGGTCCTGGCTCGCCGGGCGAACGACCTGGGTAAGCTCGATTTGATTGTTGTCTCGGAGTCGCTGGGCCGTGGTTGGTTCTATGTGCCGCGACTGCTGCACGAGAACACGCAGATCTTTCGCGACAAGCAGTTTCCCGACGGCGAGCGCTGTCTGATCCCGCTCGATCACGAGCAAGTCGACGACCTGGCCAGACGCTCGAGCCAGACGCGCGCCGCCTGATGGACGGCCCGCACTCTGCGGCGCCCAATATAGCGCAGCGTTTCTCCGTCGCTCTCCTGACGATGCAAACCGTCTGGCAATCTTTGCCAAGGTGGCGGCTGTTGCTATGCTGCCAAGGGGCGACGGGCAAGCTCTTGTTGGCGGGGGCGCGATGCCGGCATCCAGTTCACGGCGCGAGAAGATCGAGGCCCTCCTGGCCGACGATCCGCGCGATACGTTCTTGCGGTACAGCCTCGCACTGGAATTGCAAAAAGAAGGCCAGCAAGAACAGAGTCTCAGCCGCCTCAACGAGTTGATCGAGGACGATCCGCCCTACGTGCCTGCGTTTCTCATGGCGGGCCAGCAACTCGTGCAACTGGGGCAACACGCGCAAGCCCGAGAGGTGTTCGCCCGGGGCATCGCCGAGGCGCAGTCGCAAGGCGATCAGCATGCCGCCGAAGAGATGGCAGGCTTCGCCGCCCAGATCCCGGGTGGTTGACGCTGGTCGTGGCACCGAGGAAGTGAATCTCGCCGGGCACGTGCATTCAGTAGCGAAGCGCGACACTCGCCTATGCAACTCTCCCCAGCGCTATGGTGGCTGGCTGTTTCCAGCGTAGTCATCTTTGTGGTCAGCCTCCTGGCCGTGCCGCTGCTGGTGGTGGCCATGCCGGCCGACTATTTCACTCGGCAGGATTTGCCGGCCAAAAGCTTTCGACGTCGCCACCCTGTCGTGCGTTGGACGCTGCGAATTGTGCGCAACGTGCTGGGCGCCTTGTTGGTCTTGGTGGGCGTCGTGCTCCTGTTCACACCCGGCCAGGGAATTCTCGCCATTCTGCTGGGACTGTCGTTGCTGGAATATCCCGGAAAGCGTGAAATGATGCTCCGCGTTGCCCGTCGACCCGGCGTGAAACGCACGATCGACCGTTGGCGCGAGAAAGCGGGTCGCGCGCCGATCGAACTGCCGAAAGGCCAGGCAAGCGATTCGCGCGGCGCGCGGACATTTGCCGAACCGACCGCGACGCACGAAGACGCATCTCGCTGATACGGTGGCCAATCAACGATCTCGAACTCACTCGGCGGTGGAGATCTCGCTCACTCGACGCCGCAGCGCCTCCATCAGAATGGGCGCCGCGTCGTAGCCGATGCTGTTCTCTTCGCCGTACTGATCCGAATCGCGGCCGTAGGCGAAGGGTGGCTCGCTGTCCCATTGCCGCTGAGGAATGATGTATCCCAACTCGTCGTTCGCCAGACCGATCAGCAGGAACCGGTCTTCCGGAATCAGGTCGACCACGCTGGGTTCGAGCGAGGCTTCCGGGTAGTCGGCTCCGGGATCGACAGGGTCCTGATACTGCCCGTACACCAGCTCCGGATAAATCTCCCCCGGGATTCCCACCACGGCCAATTCGCCGAGTCGCAGGTAGGCAACTTCCGATTCGGCCGCGGGCGGCTCGTTTTTCGTCTCCGCTCTGAAGGGCTCGCCGAGCTTGTCGAGATCGCCCGCCCAGACACGACCCTGGCGAGGCATGAGTTTGGCCATGCTGGCCACTTGGAACAGTTTGTTGTGGATAGGCACCGCGATCGGCCGCGCCGAGATCGCAAACGGTGTCAGCTTGATCGGCGACGTCGAAGCCAGCGCCTTGAGCACCAAATCTCCCACCGCTCGCCCGTAAGCCTCGGTGTAGGCAAAGTCGCCTTCGCGCAGTTCATCTCCAGCATCGTTCTTCAACAGCCCGCGGGGTGGCGCCATCAATCCACCGACAGCACCGGTGAAGAGCGTCACCGGCGCGTCGTGCTCGGCGCGGATCGTGTCGATCATGGCGTAGGGAAAGTCGGCCGTGATCTGTTTGTTTCCGCCGCCCATGCACTCAGGGTGGCAGTTCCATTGCACGAGGATTCCGGCCAGGCCTTCGCCGTCGGTGCGGGTGAACTTAAGTACGCGAAGTATGCCATCGTAGACGTGCGGCAGACGCGAATCGCGCAACAGCGTATCGTCTTGTGCCGTGCCGTATTCGACACTCACGGGCACGGCTGCGGCGTCCGCTTCTTTCACAGCTTGCGTGAAGGCCTCGATCAGACGTTCCATGTAGCGACGATCGATGCCCGTCTGAAAGGGCGAGGGTCCCCAGATGCCCATCGTGTCGGGACCTTCGTGGTTGTGCGTGGCGCTGGCCAGCACGTATTGAAATTCCGGGAGCTGCTCGCGAATCAGCTTGACCGTGTCGTAGTGCAGTCCCACCACGTCGGCCGCCGCCAATGCGATCTTTGCGTCGCCGTCGCGAAGCACGACCGTGCGGACGTAGAGCGGATCGTGAACGCCTTCGGCGCGGCGATTCTGACCGTAGCCGGCAATCCACACACGACTGCCATCGGAAACCTCGGGCGTGATGTCGACGCTCGCGAAGCCGACGTCGAGCGCCTGTACGGGATGGGCCATCGTCACCACGGCCGTCACCAACAGGGCCAGGCAAAAGATGTTTCTCACGACTTTGTACTCTGATCCCGCTTGTTGCATCGCCGATTTGCTCCGTTGGTCTGAGGGCGTAGTTGGCGTGATCATCGCGGCCCCAATCAAAACGGCCGAAACCGTCCATCATAGTTCGACACGCGACGCACTGTCGGTGAGCGCTGCCAGGGGCGGTCTGGCATTGAAGGCGAACTGACGTTCACACCAGATCGCCGCGGCCAAGAGTGCTGCTTCCGCGCGGCTCTGCGCGACCAGTTGCAGCCCAACGGGCATCCGCTCATCGGTCAGTCCGCAGGGCAGCGTGACAATGGGCACACCGGCGTAGCTCCACGGTGAGTTGAAGCTGGGATCGCCCGTCGTTTCGGGTCCCGGCGCGGCGTTCGGTGTGGCCGGCATCAGGATCGCGTCGAAATCGGCAAGCAGCCTATCAAACGCCGCGCGGAATCGCATTCGGTGGGCCAGCGCATCGGCATAGTCGCGGGCATCGGTCTGCACGCCTTCTTCCAATAGTGAGGCGACCTGCGGCCCGAATTGATCGCGATGCTTGGGATAACGTGAACGATGGTAGGCGGCCGCCTCGACCGCCATGATCGTGCGGTGGTGACGATGGACGCCGTCGAACTCCTCGGGCAGCGCTACGTCGGTCACATCGGCGCCCTGCGCGGCGAGTTGTGATGTGGCCGACGCACAGACCTGGCGGACATCCTCTGCGGCCTGTTGCCAGAAGTATCCCTGCAGCAGTCCAAACCGTGGCGGTGTCGCTGCAGTTGCCTGCCACACGTCGCTTTCGGAGTCGCCGAACTTTGAGGTCAATCGCGCGTCGGCGAAGTCTGGATCGGCGATGGCCGCCAACACTAGCGCGGCGTCATCTACACTACTTGCAATCGGACCCGGATGATCGAGGTGGAAGCTCACCGGCACGAGTCCCGCGGTGCACACTCGACCGAGCGTGGGCTTAAAGCCGACGACTCCACAATAGGCGGCCGGTCGTGTGATCGAACCGCCGGTCTGCGAACCGATGGCCGCCAGGCACATCCCCGCTGCGACGGCTGCCGCCGAGCCGCTGCTCGATCCACCCGGCGTTCGTTGTAAGTTCCAAGGATTTCGAGTCGGCGGCGGATCGAAACAGGCCCACTCGGTAGTGACCGTCTTGCCGAGGATGACTGCTCCGCCGCTACGCAACTGAGCCACCAGTGGCGCATCGACTTTCGCGCGATGGCCCGCGCGCAGTGGCGAGGCGGCCAGCGTGGGCCATCCCGCCACGTCGACGATGTCCTTGATGCCCACCGGGATGCCATCGAGCGGTCCTCGCGCCGCGCCGCGCCGTCGCAGCTCGTCACTGGCTGCCGCTGCTTGTCTCGCGCCGGTGGCGTCGATGGAAACCCAGGCGTGCAATTGACTGTCGAATTCGTCAGCAACCGCTAGACATTGCTCGACGAGTTCGACTGCGGTCAGGGTTCCCGCGCGCAGCCGCTCCTGCGCCTGGCGGATTGTGAGCGGAGCGGTTTCCATCAAGCTTTGTCCTGCCAGGACGTTAGCAAGACCGCGGCGGGGAGATTTCACGATTCTCCGCCGAGCGGATTGCAATCGCGGCGAGCGGACCGCAAGATATTAGGTATTGGTGCGGGCCAGTTACCACTTCCACAGGTGGCGCACCATTCTGCGACGGAACGGAAGCGATGTCCAATCCATTGGCGCTTGGCGAAGTCGTCGTCACGCCCACTGTGAATGAGCTGTTGGCTCGCTGCGGGCAGACCATCGACGCGTTGCTCGAACGACACCGCTCGGGTGACTGGGGTGACGTTTCTGACGAACAACGTCAGATCAACGAGCAGGCAGCCGATCATGCCTACTGCGTTGTCTCGACGTACAACACCGGTGAAGGAGCGTCGGTGATGGTATTCACCAAAGCCGACCGTTCCTGCACGATGGTGCATCTCGCTCCCCAGGTGGCCGCAGCTTCGTCTACCGTCGTGCGCACGCAGCGGTAGCGGACGACTGCACGACAGAACTGGTTGAGCACAGCCGTCGGCGGGCACACTTGCAGATCAGATTCACGTCGACTGATTGCTGCACGCACTGGCCAGCGCGCAGCCTTGCGTCGCGCAATTGCCGCAACCGCTGGCCTCGGCCGTACCGCAGTTGGGCCCGCAGCCTTCGTTCACCGCATCGGTGAAACGTCGAATGTGCGCTCGCGCCTCGTAGGTCTCGGCCAACTCGTGCGACAGCGCTTCGAGTTCGGCCGAATCTTCGCCGAGGAAATAGAACACCAGCGCGCCACCGTCCAACAGCAGCTCGGCGTCGAGCAGGACGACGGGCAGTCCTCGCGCCTCGAGCGCTTCGTGACACGCCTCGATGGCCGCCTGGCGATTCTGTTCGAGCCGCGCGAGCAACAGCTCATCCTCGACTGTCAACGCGCGGACAATCGTGCCGCCACTCTGCTCGCCATCGGCCGAGGGAACCGTGGAGAGGACCTCTCCGTGTTCCAGTCCGCGCTCGGTTAGCAGCACCACCCGGGTTCCGCGCGGATAGTGCACCGGGTCGTTCGCGCGAAATCGATCGATCGCGCCCAGCGCTCCCACACGGATCAAGTGCATGCAACTCATCGCGCGATTCTCGGTTCAGCAGGCAGTGTCGCCCAAACGCGGCGGCTCTCGATGAGTCATTCATTATGATCGCCCGGCAGCGATCCGACCAAGCCGGGGTTGCCGTCGGGGTGCTTAGCGCCTCTCCGTCGCCGTGCCGCTAGGCTTGCCACCGGCGACGGGAAGGCCATACTGGTCCGACGCACGTCGTGCGCCGTCTACCCTGCCCGCCAACCCACTCAGCCCGCAACAGACACGATGTCCGTATCCCATACTGCCGTCCGTCCCGAGGAAGCGGCTCCTTCGAGCTGGACCCTCTTGGCTCAGCGCGTGCTCGATGGTCACTGCCTCAGCGACCAGGAAGCCCTCGCGATTCTCGACTGCCCCGACGAAGAGTTGCTCGATCTGATGGCGGCCGCCTATCGCGTTCGCCGGCAGCATTTCGGCCGGCAGGTGCAGCTCTATTTCTTGATGAACGCCAAGAGCGGGCTCTGCCCGGAAGACTGCGGGTACTGTTCTCAGTCGAAAGTTTCTGAGGCCGAAATCCCCCGTTACAACCTGCTCAGCGCGGAGAGCCTTCTCGACGGAGCCCGCGTTGCCGCCGAGCGGCAAGCACGCACGTACTGCATCGTCATCTCGGGTCGCGCGCCCACACAGCGCGAGTTGAACGCGGTCTGCGAGATCGTCCCACAGATCAAAGATCGCTATGGGCTGCACATCTGTGCTTGTCTGGGGCTGTTGGATCACGAGCAGGCGCGGCGTTTGAAGGCGGCAGGGGTCGATCGCGTGAATCACAACCTCAACACCAGCGATCGCCACTACGGCGAGATTTGCACCACGCACACCTATGAAGAGCGGATGGAGACGTTGCACGCCGTGCGTGACGCGGGGCTGGAGATGTGCAGCGGGGGCATCGTCGGCATGGGAGAGTCGCACGAAGACATCGTGCGGATGGCCCGCGCACTGAGCGAACTGGGCGTCCACTCCATCCCGGTGAACTTCCTCAACCCAATCGCCGGCACACCGCTGGAAGGCCGCCGCGATTTGAATCCGCGCTTTTGCCTGAAGGTGCTGGCGATGTTCCGCCTGATGTGCCCGGATCGCGAAATCCGCATCGCCGGGGGACGCGAGATGCACCTGGGCAGCCTGCAGCCGCTAGGGCTCTATGCCGCCAACTCGCTGTTCGTCGGTGACTATCTCACGACCAAAGGCCAGGCGCCCGACGAAGACTATCAGATGCTGTCCGATCTCGGCTTCGAAGTCGTCCGCATGGATCGCATGCCAGACAACGTCCAAACGCACGATCAAGACGCCGGTCCAAGCTGTGACGCGGCCACACCCCGCGCCGGCGGCTGTTGCCACTAACGCGGCGCCGCGTCACCGAGGCGAGATGAGCGCATTCACAACCTCCCTCGGTCCAGTACCGGCTCACACTGCTGGGCAAGCCAGCAGTGGCACCCAAGCATAGTTGCGAAGCGCGTTTCAGTTGGCGGACACACGCAACCCGGCGTGAACGGGAACCCGCGGCGTCTTGCGGGCGAGCGGCTGCGGAATTTCATCGAGGAGCAGTCGCACCCAGACGGCCGTCGATCCCGACTCGTCGCGTTGCACGTCGAACTGACGTCGTCTCACACGACCGACGACGTTTTGATCTTTCATGGCGCCGTGGTCGGCCACAAAGCAGAGCTGGTCGCCCATGTCTGGAACCGGCTGCCCCGGCCAATCAGCGAAAACCGATTGGGCGATCAAATGCCCCATCGCATCCTGCATCTCGATGAAGACGCCGCTCAGCATGGCCTCGTCCAAAGGCTGCCTCTGTGGCTTCGTACGCATGACCTGCCCTCCGTACCAGGCGAGTAGTCCTTCCTTGCGCGAGCGAACATAGCCGATATTCAGCCTGCACGCCAAGTAGATTTCGGCCAACAGACTTTCGATTCCATCTCGTGGCGACCAGAATGGTGCGACAAACGACCGCGGCAAACTCTGAGCGAGCCGGTTTTCCGCCGTTCGACGTGTCGGCCGTTGTCCCATAGAGCGAGCGAACGCGCCGCTAGGCCGAGCGACGGACTTCCGTTGTCGAGAAGTCGTCCAGCAGCGACTGCACGCGCTGCTCGGCCTCGGCGGTGAGTTGCTGAGCTGCGTCGCGGCCGCCCGCATCGCTCACCACGATTGGTTCTCCGAAGGTGATCCAGCCGCGACGGGTGCCGCGCACGCGCGCCGTCTTCAGATCGAGAAAGTCCTCTTCGAACTTATCGATCGTTTCGGCGATGCGTTCTACCGAAGCCCGATCGGCCACGTAGTCGCCGGGATAGCTGAAAAGCTGAATGACGAAAAACAAATCTTCGAGATCGTTCGCCAGTTGCTCGTGCGCCGCCTCGTCGGGCGACAACTCAAGCTGTCGGGCGATGACCACGCGCCGCAATTCCTTGACGCGCTCCGGCTGCCCGACGGCCCGGTGGTCGATATCGTACTGCTCTTCGAGACGCTGCAGGATGAAATCGCCCAGGCGAGTAAGCCTCTCGGGCAGCGGGCCATTGCTGGCTTGACCCACGTACTCGATCTCCTTGAGCTTGAGCATCCCTTCAGCAAAGCGGTAGATGCGCGCCGAGAGCGGCAAATCGGGCCGCGGTCGCCAATGCAGGCGAGCCTCCAACTCACTCATCACTTGCACCAGCTCGGGCGTCGGATCTTTGACGTACTCGTACCGCAGCGCGCAAGGGACCCATTGCACGGGACGCTTGCCGCGTTTGACGGCGCTCAAGACGATGCGCGCCGTACCGTCGCGAAACGGTTGCACGCGATCGTTGAGGTGGTAGACGTCGCCCTCGGGAAAGATCGTCAGTGGGTTCGACGATTTTGCCAGCACTCCCACCGCGTGGCGAAACGCCTGCAGGTCGGTGCCTTCGCGGTCGATGCTGAAACACCCGTGCAGGCGGTAGAGCAGTCGCTCCCAGGGTCGAACCATGGCGAAGGCCTGCCAGGCGGTCATCACGTGGCACGGTTGGCCGAGCTTCAGCAGCGCCTCCCACAACAGAAAACAATCCGCATGGCCGGGGTGATTGGGCGTGAGCAGCAATCCGTGCCCTTGTTCGATCGCCCGCTCGACGTGCTCGAGGTTCACGACCTCGATCTCCAGCAGGCGCTGTTGGAAGCGTTGCACCATCCGACGCCAGGGTGTCGTCGCGCGCATCCAAAAGGGGCTCGGTCGAGGCGACCACCAACGCGGCGGCTTGCTCCACGGTTGACGATTCATGGCGGCCCTACGGTCGTAAGTTGTCGCGCGAAGCCGATGCTTGTCCGAACCCGAGGATACGGCCCGCGCGATCGGCAGCAATTATAAGATCGCCATACGTCGGTCGAGAAGCACTTTGCGCGGTCGTTTGTAGCCGCCTCGGTTTGAGAGCCCAGCGATGCGCAGGGTAAACTCAGAGGTGCCGCGATTGATCGGCCGCATCCCGCCCGAAGACCGTCTTATGAGCGACGCGCAAGAGCCATCGTTTTCCGAGCTGTTGGATGGCGCTCGGCGCGGCGATGCCGCGCAGCGCGATCGTCTGTTCGATGCGTGTCGCAGCTATTTAGGAGTGGTAGCCCGGGCACAAGTCGAAACGTGGCTGCGGGCCAAGGTCGACGCCTCGGACTTGGTGCAGCAGACGTTGCTCGAAGCCCATCGCGATTTCGATCGTTTCGACGGCGCGACCGGCGGCGAATGGCTGGCCTGGCTGCGGCGGATTCTGGCTCACAACGCGGCCGACTTCGTGCGGCATTACAAGGGCACCGCCAAGCGTCAGATTCGCCGCGAAGTGGCGCTGGCGGCGCCGGGCGGGCGCTCGTCGCTGGCGCCAATGGCCGAACCGGCCGCGCAGGATAAGAGCCCCAGCCAGCAGGTCGTGCAGCAGGACGACGAGCTCCGGTTGGCGGCCGCCATTGGCGAGCTCTCGCCCGACCATGCGGAAGTCGTGATGCTGCGCAACCTGCAGCGGCTCCCCTTCGACGAGGTGGCTCGCCGCATGGGACGCACGCGTCCCGCTGTGCAGATGCTCTGGATGCGGGCCATCAAGCGGCTGCAAAAGCAGATGCGCACTGAGGACGACGACTGATGTCACCAGCGTGCTGCGATCAGCAATGCCCAGACGCACTGTCACGTAGGGGATGGACAACTCGTGGCTGACCAACGCACTCGAACCGGCGAAGCAGGCGAAGAATTCGACGCGGACACGCTGGCCACGCTCGACGACTATCTGATTCGTTTGCAGCACGGCGAGTCGGTCGACCGCGACGCGCTGGTGGCCAAGCACCCCGAGTTGGCCGAAGCCATCGACTGTCTTGAAGGCCTCGAGCGGTTGGCGCCCGAGGCGGCCGACGGTGAGGATCAACTTGCGTCTGGCGACGGCAAGAGTTCGCCGTCGGTGTCGTCGGGCTTGCTTCCCGGCGTGATTCCCCTCCCCGAAGGTGCCACCGTCGAGATTGGTGACTACGAGTTACTCCGCGAACTGGGCCGGGGCGGCATGGGCGTGGTGTACCTGGCCCGTCAGAAGAGCCTCGATCGGTTGGTAGCGCTGAAGATGATTCTCGCGGGACGCAGCACGCTGCCCGAGGCGCAACGCCGCTTCCGCGCCGAAGCGCGCTCGGCGGCGGCGCTCGACCATCCGCACATCGTCAAGATCCACGACGCCGGCCAGTGGGAAGGTCAGCCGTACTACGCCATGCAGTACGTGCAAGGCGAGAGCCTGGCCGGGCGACTGCGAACCGGCGCGCTGCCCATCGACGAGGGGGCGCGGCTGATCAGTCAGTTGGCGCGAGCCGTCGACGTGTTGCACCAACATCGCATCGTGCATCGCGATCTTAAGCCATCCAACGTGCTGCTCGACTCCGATGGACAACCGATCCTGACCGACTTTGGCCTGGCCAAGCATTTCGTCGACCCCGATGAGACACTGACGGGGTTCATCGCCGGCACGCCCAGTTACATGCCACCGGAACAGGCCGCGGGCCGTTCGGCTGAGGTGACCCCTGCGGCCGACGTCTACAGTCTGGGTTCGATTCTCTATGAACTTCTCACCGGACGTCCGCCGTTCCGCGAGGAGAACCCGCTCGATACGTTGGCCCGGGTGCTCGACGGTGAACCCCCTCCGCCGCGGCGGCTGAATCCGCATTTGCCGCCAGTGCTGGAAAACATCTGTCTGCGTTGCCTGGAAAAGTCGCCCGACGATCGGTACCCGTCGGCGGCTGCACTGGCGGATGATCTCGAGCGCTACCTGCAAGGTGAGCCGGTCGAGGTTGAAGGGCCGGGGTTGGTGGAACGCGCATGGCGCTGGCTGCGTCGCGAGCCGGCGTTGGCGATGCGGCTCATCGCGTTGGTCGGTTTCTTTCTCGTCCAGCAATTCAACTACCACGTCTTCGCCTCGTCCGATTCCGCTTTCAATCTGCGGGTCTCGGTCTTGCTCGCGGTGTGGGTGTTCGCCGCGCTCTCCGCGCAGCGCCTGCTGCGGCGCGAAGGATGGAGCATTGTTGCCGGCTACGTTTGGGGCACGGTCGACGGAATCCTGTTCTTCCTGGTGTTGTGGCTGGCCAATTCGGTGGCCAGCCCGCTGATCATTGGCTACCCGCTGTTGATCGTGGCCGCCGGCTTGTGGTTCCGTGTGCGATTCGTGTGGTACATGACGGGACTGGCGGTGCTGTCGTATCTGTTGCTGGCAATCGACTATCACGTGAACCGCGTCGACCTGCAGCAGGACTTCGATATCGGGCTCGATCATCACGTGATCTACGTCACCGGCTACGTGCTCCTGGGCGCGGTGGTGGCCTATCAGGCCTATCGTTTGCGCGTACTCCGGCAGTATCAGCGGACGCGCACCAGCGGCTGACGCTGAAAAGCCCCTTCCACCTCGATGCCGGGCATCCGTCCGCTGTTCTGCTGGCGCGCCCGTGCAGTTCGTGAATCGTTGAAATTTGCGAAATCGGCTAAACCCGCCCAGCCGGCACAGCCGATACCTGCCGACGATTCCGTGACTTTTGTCCCGCGGAGAGGGTACGAGATGCGCTCGAGTAGAATCGTCGCTGTCAGCGCCGCACTAGCAGTCGTCGCCGTTGCATCGTTGGCCTGGGCACAGGGCAATGAAGGCCGCAGTCCTACCATTGGAGGCGTGATTGCCGAGCGGCTGGGCCTGCCATTCGGCGAACGAAGCACCAGCCAACAGCCCAATACCGGCGGCAATCGCAGCACGCGGGGCGACAATCGATTCCCGTCGCGACCTCTGCTCGACGTGATCACCAACCCCACACCGCGTCTGGCTCAGCAGCCGGCCCGACAGAACTCAGAACCACAGCCGCGGCGGGGAACGCAGCAGCCGACGCGTGCGGCGAACACCGCTCAGCCGACGCCAGCGCGCACACCCGATCAGCCGGTTACTTCGAGCCGCCGCCGCAGTGCGGGCAGCGGTTCGCCTGCGACCGCGTTGCCTTCGCCGGCCCGAACGAATCTCGATCCGCTGCCACAGGGCGTCGACGCATTGCGTCGCGGAGCGGCCACGCAACGGGGCACAAGTGCTCCCAGTGTGGCGGCCGACACGACATCGCCGGCCGCGCCTGGCAGCTCGGTGCCTCACGTCGCCGACCGGCGTTCGACGAGCCTGCCGACGACCGGCGGATCACTCAGCGATCGCCTCTCCGCCGCTCGCGGTCTGGCCGCGGATGGCGCATCCGACGGCGAATCGGTCGTCGAGGGCCCGGCCCTCTCGGGCAGTGAGGTCAACGACGCCGCAACAACGGGTGACGGCTCTGAGCCGACTGGCCAAGCCTGGGCCACCGATGCCGACGAGAGTCCTGCCGCCGCGGCTGATGCCACCACGGCTGCGCCGGGCGAAACCTGGTCGCGACCGCGGGCGATGCCAACCAGGCCCCTCGGTCAAACGCCCGCCGCGCCGACCAGCGCGCCGACGACAAGCGGCGTCAGTGCGACTCCGCGTTTCGCCGAGAATCCCGCCAGCGACGTTCCGTCGCGCGGTAATGGCGATGTGTTGATCACGCGCAAGAGCCCAGTGATCGCCGTGGAGACGTTGGGCCCGCGGCGCGTGCTGATCGGTCGTGAATCGACGTACAAGGTGCTGATGCGCAATGCCGGCAACGTGGATGCGGCAGGCGTCGAAGTGACGGTCTCCGTCCCCGATGGTGCCGACATCGTTGGCTTTGAACCTTCGATTGGCCGGACTCAGGATCCGGCGCTCGCCGAACAGCGTGGCATCGTCTGGTCGCTCGACCATTTGGCCGCCGGCGAGAACGCCGAGCTGCAACTTCGCATCGTGCCGCGTCAGAGTCGTCCGTTCGACTTGGGCGTGCAGTGGACATACTCTTCGCAGGCCTCGCAGGCGATCGTCGAAGTGCAAGAGCCGAAGTTGGCCATGTCGCTCACCGGACCGCGCGAAGTGTACTATGGCCGCCCGGCGGTCTTCGAATTGAAGCTCTCGAATCCCGGCACCGGTCCTGCTGATGGTGTGGTGGTCCGCTTGCTGCCGACCGTCGAAGGTCCGATTGACGCTCCGGCCCAGACAATCGGCACGCTGCTGCCGGGCGAATCGAAATCGATCGAGGTCGAAGTCACAGCCCGCCAGTCGGGTCAACTCGCCATTCGCGCCGAGGCGTCGGCCGAAGGTGGCCTGAAGACGAGCGTTGGCGAGGAAGTTCTGGTTCGCAAGGCCGAGCTGCAACTCGATGTGACCGGCTCGCGCTTTCAGTACGCGGGCACGACTTCGACGTATACGGTCCGCGTCAGCAATCCGGGCAACGCGGTGGCTCGTGACGTGCGTTTGATCGCACCTTTGCCGCCGGGCGTGAAGTATGTCTCCAGCACGCGCAACGGCCAGCTCGACGCGCAGCAGAACAAAGTCGTGTGGGCCATCGATAGCCTGCCGCCGGGTGGTGAACAGCTTTGCGAACTGGTTTGCGAGCTGACATCGGCGGGGCTGATCAAGCAGCAGGTCATCGCCACCGGCGATGACGACTTGCGCACGCAGCAAGTGGTCACCACGCAGGTCGAGGCCATGGCCGACCTGGCTCTGGAAGTGAAAGACCCCAGTGGTCCCGTGCCCGTCGGGCAAGAGATGGTCTACGAAGTTCGCATCCGCAACCGCGGTACGAAGGCCGCCGAAAACGTCGATCTGGTGGCGTTCTTCTCCGAAGGGCTTGAGCCTGTGGCCGTACAAGGCGGCGGGCACCACGTGAGCGTGGGCCAGGTCGCCTTCGACCGCATTGCTTCGCTAGGCGCCGGCCGCGAGTTGTCCTTCAAGATTCGCGCCGTGGCCGACCGCGATGGCAGCCACGTGTTCCGCACCGAGGCCCGTTGCGACAGCCTCAGCACGCTGCTGGCTGTCGAAGAGACGACGCACTTCTACGGCGAGCCGCAGGCTTCGCAAACCGTGACGCGGCCGAACGAACCTGCGCGACTGATGGGTGAGCCGACTCCGGCCACACCCCGGGTGGCTGAACCGCCCCAGAGTCCGACGCGTTTCGAGTAGGCGCGCACCCGACGTGCTGCTACTGCGCCGGGCTGCCGTTGTAATCGAAGCCTTCGATTCCCAGCGGCAGACGAAAGACGGCTTCCTTGGTGGCCACGGTCGTGTAGAGATACCCGTCGTGGAAGTGGACGTTCGTCGCCTGGCTACCGCCCGCGTTGTACTGCCGGATCAGCGTCCCGGTAGCGACGTCGACGACGTTGATCACGCCGCCAGTCCACATGGCCACGTAGGCGCGGCCCTGCTGATCGAAGATCAGCCCGTCCGGGTCGTACAGTCCGCCCACCAACTCGCCGGAGTTCTCGCGTGGGAATTCGATCAACACTCGCTGATTGGCGACGGTGCCGTCTTCCTGCACGTCGAAGATCAGCAACTGATAGCGCTGGCTCTCGCAAACGCAGAGATGCTTCTGGTCGGGTGTGACGCCAAGTCCGTTGGGAAAAGCCAGCTCGCCGGCGAGTTGCGCGACCTGGGCGGACGTGATGTCGTAGCGATAGACGGCGCCGATGGCATTGTCGGCGTTGGATCCTCCCGGATCGGAGAAGTAGATGTTGCCCTGTAGGTCCAACGCCACGTCGTTAATGCTATTGAAGCGGCGTCCGTTTGCTCCATCGGCGAGCACTTCGGCGCTGCTGCCGTCGGCGGCGATGCGCAACAGTCGACCGGCGCCCGAGTCGGCGGCGATGAGGCGTCCTTCGCGATCGATCTTGAGCCCGTTGGCCTGCGGCTGGCGTTCTTCGTGGGGTGCCACCTTGCGCAAATCGACGAACACCCGGGCCGTACCATCGGGCGCGATCTGGCCGATGTTGCCGTTGCCGCGGTAGTTGACCACGTACAAGTTGCCGGCCGCGTCGAATGCCGGGCCCTCGGCAAACTCGAAGCCCGTGGCGTACAACTCGGGCGTCACCGAGTGCGACGGCGGCAGATCCTCATGGTCGGCCGCGCGGACGAGGGCCGCGGTGGCCAACAACGGGAATCCGCAAAGGCAGAGGGCAGCGATAAGCGGCGAATCCGACATTGTCCCGAGTGTGGAAGCAAGTAGGTGTCCAGCGGGGTTCGTGCGGTGAGTCCTGAGCGTACGGCGCTAGACGGGGGGCTGACAAGCGGTAGCTTTGCCAAATCGCCGATCTTTTTCACTTTGCGGGCTCAGCGTGCTCCTCTTGCTCGATCGTGGTTCCGTCGTTTTTCCATCTCCTCGCAAGTTGCCTTGGGACGGTCAGCCGCCATCGCTATAATCCCGCCCCCGTTCATGGGGTCGGCCCGACGCGGCGGCGAGGCCGCGAGCATCGCACCAGCCACTCGCGCCGGCAACTCACGTTGGCGCGTACAAGTCCCAACGGCTCCTGACGCATGATGCCCGAGTTGGAAAACTTGTATCGCCCTGCCCGAAACGTGCTGCTCGTCGCGCTCCTCGTCCCGGCTTGGGCGGGATGCGGCACGACGCGGTGGTCGGACAGCGCGCGGACAGCGACCGAGCAGCTCTTGATCTCCGACGCGGTCGATCAGGCGGTCGGCCGACTGGACTTCTCGGTACTGGCCGGGCAGGCGGTCTATTTCGATTCGCAGTACCTCGAGGGCAGCGTCGACGAGAACTACCTCATCAGTTCGCTGCGCCAGCATCTGTTGGCTAGTGGCTGCGTCCTCAAGCACCGCCGCGAGGATGCCGAGTTCGTCGTCGAGGCCCGGGCGGGCGCGGTGGGTACCGACCGCAACGAAGTGTTGGTTGGTGTTCCCAGTGTGAACATCCCCAATCTGCCCGGCTCGCCGGTAGCGCTGCCGTCGACGATCCCGGAAATCCCCCTGGCGAAGAACACGAAGCAGCGCGGCGTCGTGAAGTTGGCCGTCTTTGCCTACAACCGGGAGAACGGTCAACGCGTCTGGCAGTCGGGCATCGATACGGTGACGAGCCACGCGAACGATAGTTGGTTGTTGGGCGCAGGGCCGTTTCGACGGGGCACCATCGCCGACGGGACGACGTTTGCCGGGGCCACGTTGCCGCTGGTCGGCGACGAAGAAGAAGGAGAAGCGGACGAGGACGGCGTGCAGCGCCTCCCGCCGATTGACGTATCGCAGCCGATCGATGTCTCCCAGCACGCAGTGTTTCCGGAAGGATTGATGGACGCGCATCCCACCGCCCAACAAATCGCAGCCGCACCTGTACAACCCGCCTCGGCGAACGAACCACTGGCTGATTCGGCGTCGCCGCCCGCGGCACCTGCCGTCGGCGTGGTATCTCCTGCGAATCCGATTGCGGGCCGTCCGTCGAACGAGGCTCTGGCGCGGACGCCGGCTGCACGTATGCCCTCGCCGCACGCCGCGGCGGGTAGCGTCAGCGCGATGGCTGTGGCGGGGCAGAACGAATCGGCCATCGGCGATGTCGCGGGTTCCCAACGCGAAGTCGCTGAGCGCTCTCACAACCCACTGGCCCGACTCTGGCCGGGCAATTGGCTGGATCGCGACGGCGAGCCAGCAAAATCGGCTGCCGACTAAAACCGGACTCTGCCCCGTCCTACTCTCCCTCGGTCGGGAAGGCGTCGAATGAGAGGGGATGATCGGATCGCGGGTCGGCAATCCGAATCGAGGTTCGGCCTCCGATCAGGTCGTCGAGCAGATTGCCGACGACTTCGGCCCGCCATCCTTGCGTCAGCGCCGGCGGACGATCGCTGCGGCGTTCGCCGAGTCGCGCCGAGATGAGTTCGCGGACGTCCTCGGCAGTCCCCACGAGACTCGTTGCCACCTCGGCCTGCCGGCAAATGCTCGACAGCGCCGAAGCCAAAAACTGCACCAGCATACTGGCGTGCGAATTCGTATCGCGGCGCTGTTGCCTGGGACACTCGGAGTCCGGCAAGTCGAGAGCCAGTCGAACCGCCTTAGCGATGTCAGGGAGCGCGCGCTGCACGTCCCCGCGCTCCATTCCGCGCACGGCGCGTAACTGCTTGGGTTCGGCGGTGCGACGCTTGGCCAACTCGACGATCAGATCGTCGCGGAGCACTTTACGAGGTGGCAGGTCGCGTCGTTGGGCCTCGGTCTCGCGCCACCGCCAGACTTCGCGGACCACGGCCAGGCTGCGGGGGGCAAGTCCCGAACTGCCGGAGACCCTGCGCCATCGGTCGAGCGTGCGGCTGTCGATGACCGAGGTCAGCCAGGTGTCAGTTTCGGCCGTGAGCCACTCCATCCGGCCCCGCTGGTTCAGTTGGTCGCGCAAGTGATCGTAGAGCGGCTCCAGATACCGCACGTCGTCGAGCGCGTACTGTAATTGCCGCTTCGACAGCGGGCGGCGACGCCAATCGGTGCGAGTCTCGCCTTTCTGCGGCGTCTTGCCGAGTACGCGCTGGATCAGGTTGCCGTAGCCGGCCGGGTACTCGGTACCGACCAACCCGGCCGCCAGTTGGACGTCGAAGATCGCCGCGGGCGGACGGCCGATGGCGTCGTAGCAGAACAGCGTCTCTTCGCGGCCCGCGTGAACGATCGTCTCGCACCCTTCGCGGGCAATGACCTCCCAAAACGGCCGCAGGTCCTCCAGCGGCAGTGTGTCGATCACCGCCAGTCGATCGGCCGCAGCGACCTGTACCAAACACAGCACGGGGCGATAGGTGTGTTCGGAGACGAATTCGGTATCGAACGCAATCCGCGGTACATCGGAAAGCCAGCGACAGAGAGCTTCCAACTCGGCCTGGGTGCGGATGAAGTCGTAGTGGTCGCGCAATGCAGTCGCTTTCGGAAGGATACCATGACGAGAAGCCGACATCTTAGCCGGCTTGCTCCGGGCTGGCCATGAAACGGACCTCAATGACGTGCGAGTGCAACGACTGACGTTTCTGTCAGTCCGGGTTCTGTGAACTTGTTTCCCGGTTCGCCATGCGCCCAAAATGGGCACTCGAATCATTGTGCGTGCGCCTCGTTCGTCGGGCCACGTCTTCGCAACGCTCGATCGTGGAGACTGTCATGCAGCCGGGTTGTTGGGTCGCCGGCGCCGGATGTGCCGCCGTCGTCTTCTTTGTCGCCGTGCCGATCGTGTGCTGCAGCGGCGTCGGGTACATCGGCACGCAGGAGATCGCCGATCAGGTTCGCGCGGACCTCGAAGGCAACGCCGTGCTGGCGGAACATCTGGGCGAGATTGAGGATTTCCGGATGAACCTGTGGGACACGTTCATGGTCGAAGGCGTCGAAGTCAGCGTGTTCGACGTGGTGGGGACGAAGGCCAACGGGCAGATCATCGCCGAGCACACTGAAGTGGACGCGGAGGCCGAACACGTGCGGTGGGCCGACTTGCACCTCGCGAGTGGAGAAACCTACGTGCTGGTTGAGGCGGATGAGGGCCGTGAAGGGGAAGGGGCCCGCCGCAACGCCGAGTCCGACGACAATTTCCGCAAGAAGGTGCAGGAAGGCGTCGAACGGCTCGACGAATCGCTCGAACAAGACCCAGACATGGACGACAGCCAGCCCGCCGACGATCCGTTTGAAGACCGGCCCCAAGATGAAGAGACGTCGCCTGACGAAGCCGTGCCATTAGACGGCATCGAGACCTGATGGGACACCGCCCAACCCAGCTCGACGAGATCTTGCTCGTCGAACGCTTTGTGTGCATGGAAAAGGGTTGCTGGCAACTATCAGTCGCCGTGCAACAGGTCGCGATCTCCGATAGTACATGCGGAGTGCAGGATGCCACTGTTGTGATTGACACGAGCAGGCAGTATTCGAGACGAGTTGCAGGACAAGCTGCTGCCGACCGCGAGCGCAAAAGACGAACTAATGGACTGGAAGAACAACGTCAACTTGCTTTTCGATCCACTGTGCGAACTAGCGGCGCACGACAGCGACAACGAGCTACGAGATGTTTTGAGTGAAGGAAGGCCTGAACTAACAGAGAACGACTACGACAATTGGAACGGGGGTACAACTTACTTCACTTTGTCTATTGGCGTGCCACCTCACGTCTTTGTCAAAATTGAGGATCACTTAGACGCCGTTGAGTCGCGGATTCTTGAGCGCGTCAAGAGTCTCACACGCACCGAAACCCACGATTTTATCGACAAGGTGGTGGTTCAGCCGGGCACGGCTGCCGCCCGGCGCGTCGTACCAGCGAGCGAGACGCCATTTTGGATGCCAGGCCATTTCAAGTTGTTTATAAGCCACTTGAGCGTCGACAAACTACGCGCAACCAACCTGCGCGGCGTGCTAAGGTCGTTTGCGATTTCATGCTTTGTTGCCCACGAAGATATCGAGCCAACGAAAGAATGGCAGGTTGAGATTGAGAAGGCGTTGTTCTCGATGGATGCTCTTGCTGCCGTGCTTACTGAGAGTTTCCATGAAAGCAAATGGACTGATCAAGAAGTTGGTATAGCTCTTGGTCGTGGAATTGCAGTGCTGCCTATTCGAGCAGGGATAGACCCCTATGGCCTCATGGGAAAGTTTCAAGGAATCGCATCGGCCGGTCGTTCAGTGGGTGAGGTTGCCAGTTTGGTTGTGGCCACGCTGTTGAAAAACCCGAAGACGCGGAACCGCTTAGCTGAGTGTCTAGTGGAACAATTGCTCGCTGCGGCCGGTGCCCCGGAGGCGGCATCAATACTAGATGCACTCGAACAAGCACCCGAACTTGCCGGCGATCAGTTGATAAGGATTCGCGACAACGGCGCGACAAACCCCGTTCTCGTTGACGACGAGAACACCCACCGCCGTGTCAACGCATTGCTCGCCAAGCACGGGGTTGAGCCGATCCAGGCTAAGTCAACTACGAAAGAATCCGCAAACGACGACATTCCCTTCTAGTGTGTGTTTTTAGCTACCGTCGAAACCGTCGCCCAGTAGCCATGACGTAGAGACTGAAGTGGCAGGAGCCCTGTTTGCGATCGTCGCCGGTCTTGTTTCCCCGGGCCGCGCGGCGGGGTAGCTGGTGGAGCCGGTCCGTTATCGCTCGTTCGTGGCAGCGGGACTCCGCTGCCAGCCGATGCTGTCCAGGCGGCGGAACTCGGCTTGGATGTCTTCTCTTTCGTAGAAGGAGAGCCAGCCGCGGACATGCACGGTGGCCCCGGGCGGGCAGTCGGGGAACTTGGGGTCGGCGTGCAGGCAGGGACAGCGCTCGTTGCCCCACGCGCGGTGGATGGGGCTCCAGGCGGTGATCACCCAGCGCTCGCCGTCG
>CALKYM010000023.1 GCA_938003525.1 uncultured Planctomycetales bacterium
CTAGGCAACAACTTCTCGAAGCGGCGCTCAGCGGCCCAACCGGCGCGTGCCTTGTGACGCTAAGGCCACTCACCGACAATCGAACGCTCGCACGTTTACCCTCTCTTTCCGCTACGAGCAGCCATGCGCGAACTGCTGGCTCTGACGTTGATCGTCGCTGCCGCCGTGCTCGCGCCGGTGATACCGTTTCTTGCCTTCGGACCCCAACTGGAAACACGCATGGAGGCGTGGTGCGACACGGCGTTGCCTGCCCCGATGGCTTCAGCGCTGATCGTGGCGCTGTTGTCGACCGACGTCTTTTTGCCCGTTCCGTCAAGCTTTGTGAGCACGTTCGGCGGAGCGCGGCTGGGAGCCGTCGGCGGCACGATTGTCTCGTGGACGGGAATGACGCTCGGCGCGGTGATCGGCTTCGTCGCCGCGCGCGTCGGTGGACGACCGCTGGCAGTGCGCCTGGCCGGTGAGGCAGAAGTCCGTCGCATCGACCAGTTGGCGACCCGCTTCGGTCTGCAACTGGTGATCTTCACGCGGGCAGTGCCGATTCTGGCCGAGGCAACCGTGCTGCTGCTCGGCGCGACGCGTTTGGCTTGGGGAACGTTTCTGTTGACCGTAGGCTTCAGCAACCTGGGCATCGCCGCCGTCTACTCGATCTTCGGCAGCGTCGCCTCGCAACACGACGCACTGGTGCCGGCGCTGGTCGCTTCCATTGCGTTGCCGTTAGCAGCGATCTGGATATTTCGCCGCTGGTTGCCAGCCGTCGACGAGGTTCGGCCGGCGGAGCAGCAAATCTGAACGCACCGCGCGACACCCCCGGCGCTCGGCCACCAACACGCTCGCATCGAGGCATCCTGCATGTCCGCCAAACGAAGATCGCCCGAGACCGCCAGCGACGAGCAGATTCTCGAGACCAGCGACGCCGTGCTGCGACAGGTCATCACGCACGCGCCCGGTCCCGAGGGCAAGCTGCCGTTTGACGATCAGATGCTGCGCGATTGGCCCAGTGGCGACCTCTTCGGCTTCGCGCAGAACGCCGGCATGGGCTGGTCGCCGCGCGAGATGCTCGGGCCGCAAACGCTGATTCTCAGCACACAGGGCGGCGTCCGCGCCGCAGACGGGCAGCCCATCGCTCTCGGTTTTCATACGGGGCATTGGGAGGTCGGCCTGTTGGTGCAGGAGGCGGCGCGGGCGCTCAAGGCATCGGGCGCCGTGCCGTTCGCCGCCCACTGTTCCGATCCCTGCGATGGTCGCACGCAGGGAACGCCCGGCATGTTCGACAGTCTCCCGTACCGCAACGACGCGGCAACGGTGCTGGGGCGACTGATTCGCTCGTTACCAACCCGCCGCGGTGTGCTGGGCATCGCCACGTGCGACAAGGGACTGCCCGCCATGATGATGGCGCTGGCCGGATCGCGCGATCTGCCCTGCGTGCTGGTGCCCGGCGGCGTCTCCCTGCCACCCACCGTGGGCGAAGACGCCGGCAAGATCCAATCGCTGGCGGCACGCTATGCACACGGTGAAGTGACCCTGGACGAAGCCGCCGAACTCGGCTGCCATGCATGCGCTTCGCCTGGCGGAGGCTGCCAGTTTCTCGGCACGGCGGCCAGCTCTCAGGTCGTGGCCGAAGCGCTGGGGCTGACGCTGCCCCAGGCCGCGCTGGCTCCTTCCGGACAACCGATCTGGCTGGATGCCGCGCGGCGCAGCGCGCACGCGTTACTACGCCTCGTCGAGCGCGGAACGCGCGTGCGCGACTTGGTGACTGCCAGCGCGGTTCGCAACGCGATGGCGGTGCACGCCGCATTTGGGGGTTCGACGAATCTGCTGCTGCACTTGCCGGCCATTGCCCACATGGCCGGCGTACCTCGGCCGGCGCTGGACGATTGGATCGAGGTCAATCGCCGCGTGCCGCGTCTGGTTGATGCACTGCCCAATGGTCCGGTCGGACATCCGACCGTGCAGGTATTCCTCGCGGGCGGCGTACCCGAGGTCATGCTCCACCTGCGGGAAATCGATCTCCTGGACCTCGAGGTGCAGACCGCCTCCGGCTTGAGGCTCGGCGAAGTGCTGCGCTGGTGGGAACGTTCATCGCGACGCACGGCGCTGCGGAAATTGTTGCAAGAGCGCGACGGCGTGGATCCGGAGGATGTGATTCACTCACCGCAGCGCGCCCGCGAACGTGGCCTGACGAGCACGGTTTGCTTTCCGCAGGGGAATCTCGCGCCGGCAGGGTCGGTCATCAAGAGCACGGCCATCGATCCGGCGGTGATCGACAAGGACGGCGTCTATCACTTCACGGGCCCCGCGCGAGTATTCACGCGCGAACGTGACGCATTTCGAGCGATCAAGGGGCAGCATTCGCCGCCACTGCGACCTGGGGAAGTGTTGCTGCTCGTGGGGCGGGGTCCGTTAGGCGCCGGCATGGAGGAGATCTATCAGATTACCGCCGCGCTGCGGCATCTCTCGTGGGGCAATCAGGTGGCCGTGATCACCGACGCGCGTTTTTCGGGCGTCAGCACAGGGGCTTGCATCGGCCACGTGACGCCCGAGGCGCTGGCTGGCGGGCCGGTGGGTCGTATTCGCGATGGCGATCAGATTCGCATCGAGATCGACACCCGCAATCTGTCAGGGCGGCTCGATCTGGTGGGGGTCGCCGATGGATCATCCGTCCGCCGGCTGACAGCCGAGGAGGCCGGCGAACTGCTGGCGTCGCGTTCGCCCCATCCCGAGCTCAGCCCCGATGAGAGACTCCCGGCGGACACACGGCTCTGGGCCGCGCTGCAAGAGGCCAGTGGTGGCCCGTGGGGCGGGGCGGTGTACGATGTCGAGCGGATCATCCGCCTGCTCGATGCTGGCCGGGCAGCACAGCAGGGGACGCACGGCGCCTGACGGGCACGTTGTTGCGGCTGCCAAACTGGCAGTTACCGGCTCGCAGGACCTCTGGCGGTGCCAATCTGGCTGGCTCGCGAAAGGAGTCGCGTTCGGCGTCATGCGCGCAACATGCTGCCATAGTGCGACTTGTGGGCAGCCTCTCGCATTGGCCCGAATCTTGCTTTCCCAGGCACGGCGTGTACTGAGTCTGCGCATTCTGGCAGGAGTCGAGCCCGGCGAACGCGTTTGCCGCAACTTGTCGGCCGCTCGATTGACATACAGACGTCCATTGCATCTCGCGGAGGCGAACACCGATGCCCACAGCGACCAAGTCCAAGAAGAAGAGCAGCACGAACATCCGCCTGCAGCCACTCGGAGAGCGCGTGGTTGTGGAGCGCGAGGAGACCGAAGAGATGACCGCCGGCGGCATCGTCCTGCCCGACACCGCCAAAGACAAGCCGGCCCGCGGCGTGATCGTGAGCGTGGGCGACGGTCGACTGCTCGACGATGGCTCTCGCGGTCAGTTGCAGGTCAAGGTCGGCGACCGCGTGCTGTTCACCTCCTATGCCGGCGAGACCTTCCAAGTCGGCGACCAGGAGCTGTTGCTGATGCGCGAGGACGACATTCTGGCCATTATCGAGTCGTAACGCTTTGCCCGCCGCACGCCACGCGGGCGTGACCCCGATGTTTGGCGGCGGCGATTGAGTCACTTCGACCAACACAAAACCATTGCGGCAGCCGACCCCCGGCGCCGCGCCGAGACAAAGCCTGGAGACAGATACCCATGTCCAAGATGATTGCCTTCGATCAGGAAGCCCGTGAGGCGCTCAAGCGCGGCGTCTCGAAGCTGGCCCGCGCGGTCAAGGTGACGCTGGGGCCCAAGGGCCGCAACGTCATCCTGCAGAAGAGCTTTGGCTCGCCGACCGTCACCAAGGACGGCGTCACCGTGGCCAAAGAGATCGACATGGAAGACGTCTACGAGAACATGGGCGCCCGCATGGTCCGCGAAGTCGCCTCGAAAACCAGCGACGTGGCCGGCGATGGCACGACCACGGCGACCGTGCTCGCCGAATCGGTCTTCAACGAAGGGCTTCGCGCCGTCGTCGCCGGAGTCAATCCGGTGCAACTCAAGCAGGGCATCGAGAAGGCCGTCGCCGACATCTGCGACAAGCTGGGCTCGATGTCGATCCCGATCAAGAGCCACAAGGAGATGGCTCAGGTCGCCTCGGTGGCCAGCAACAACGACAAGGAGATCGGCGAGCTGTTGGCCGAGGCCATGGACAAGGTCGGCAAAGACGGCGTGATCACCGTCGACGAAGGCAAGAGCCTCCAGACCGAGGTCGAGTTCGTCGAGGGCATGCAGTTCGATCGCGGCTACCTCTCGCCGTACTTCGTGACCGAGCCGCAGGACATGCAGTGCGTGCTGGAAGACCCGTACGTGCTGGTTTTCGAGAAGAAAATCACCAGCGTCAAAGACTTCGTGCCGATTCTCGAAGGCGTGGTGAACGCCAGCAAGCCGCTGTTGGTGGTGGCCGAAGACATCGAGGGCGAAGCCCTGGCCACGATGGTCATCAACAAGCTGCGCGGCACGTTCAAGTGCGCGGCTGTCAAAGCCCCCGGCTATGGTGATCGCCGTAAGGCCATGCTCGAGGACATCGCCATTCTCACTGGCGGTACGGCCGTGTTCGAGAACCTGGGCATCAAGCTCGAGAACATGCCGCTCACCGACCTGGGTCGCGCCAAGAAGGTGATCATCGACAAGGACAACACGACGATCATCGAAGGCGCCGGCTCCAGCGACGACATCAAGGCCCGCATCGAGCAGATCCGCCGCGAGATCGAGGCTTCGACCAGCGACTACGATCGCGAGAAGCTCGAAGAGCGGCTGGCCAAGCTCTCCG
>CALKYM010000024.1 GCA_938003525.1 uncultured Planctomycetales bacterium
CGTCGCGGTTCGACCGTCTCGAACCCGCCGGTCGTCATGCCCGCGGCCGTTGCCGTGGGGCGGGTTTCGCGACCCACGATGCCTTGAACTTCGAGACCGTCGATCCAGACGTTGGTAACTCCAGGACCGCCGTACACGTTGAGCAACAGTTGATCGATGTAGGCTTCCCGGGTTTCCACCTCGGCGCCGTGCTCGAGTCGCACGGCGCGCAGCTGCCGGGCGAGTAGCATGGGCAGCGACTCGAAACGCAGTTGCTGCCAGCCGCCGACGTTTTCGTAAGCCGAACCGCGAAGGTACGAAGTGACCGGTTGCCCGCTGGCCGGATCGACGGCGTGTGGAAACACCAGCCGCGCCAGGAGTTGGATGCCGGGCCGATCGGCACGGACCCACAACGACGGCCGCAGTTCTTCGATGATCCGCGCCGGCGGGATTGGAGTGGCTGCATAGATGAACGTGCCGCCGGGCGCTCGCAGGCGCAGGTGTTCGCAGCCGGGCCCGTGCCGACCGCCGTCAGCCAGCCGCCGGTGTTTATCGACTTCGTACGGCGCGTCGGCGGCAACTAGGGACCACGTTGTGTCGGGGCTCTCGTAAAGGTCGGTCAGTGACCGCTGCGCGTACGCCCAGCCGGGGGCCAGGCAGCACAACCCCAACAGCAGCGCCGAGACCAGCGCTCGGGTAGCAATCATCAACTTCCGTGTTCAGACGATGGTTGGCGGCCGTGCTTCCAAGCCCGGCCGTCGGACTGGCCCCAGCCGAATCAGCCCCTTTCGAGCCGGCGCAGGGGCGGACTGCGGCCGCCGTGAGTAGGCCCACTCGACGCGCCGCTGCCGAATCCGGCTCGCGTGTGGCGAAACGTCCACGCCGTCGCCGGCGACGGCAACTTTGTCGCAAAGCGTGCTTGTATCAGTGTTTGCGTCTTCGATCCAGGTCAGCGTGTCGAGTTGCCGCCACAGGCCGGCTGCGCGCGGTTATTGCGTCAATTTCGTAACCTGCCGTCACACAAGGGGTTTCGTTGCTGCTCCCAAGCAGGTCGCCGGCTGGCACACCCTCTGCTATCAAGAGAGACAACGAAGTCACCAATCTGGGGAGCACTACATGAGCGACGCCGCACGAACCACGAAGCCGCAAGTCGACGACATTCCGCAGGATCTCGAAGAGCTGATCTCGGCGGTCGAGTCTCTGCCGGAGGAAAGCCGCCGACAGCTCACCGCCTCGCTGGCGCGTGTCGTTGAGGGCACGAAGCGTCGCCGCCGCATCCTGAGCCTCGTGCAGGACGCCCTCAGCCAGCTCCGTTTGGACATGAAATACCTGATGTTCGATCTGGAAGCCACCCGTCGCGAGCGCGACGAGTACCGCAGTCAGAGCGACGAAAGCTGAATACTCCAAGCCTGATGCCGCGCCTGTGACCTTGCCGCGTTGACGGCTCTCCCCGACTCTCCCCAGCGAACTGACCGTTTCCCACGGCGCTTGAAGTCCCGGCCCAATGCTTCCCAGGGCCGGGACTTCTTTTTTCGTCGCGCCGCGGCCAAGCATGTCTCACCGGCGCCGAAATAGTGAGCGTGCAACCGGCAAAACCAGCAGCGACCGCTGGATTTGCGCGGCGCCGGGACGCCGGACGAATTGCGGGCCAAGGGAGCCTCGAATACGATGCATAGGGTCAGCAATTACGTGCCACGCGGCGTTCTCAGTGGAGTTGGGAACGAATTGTCAGGGCAGGGTCCTCGCATTCTCGCCTGCCATGGGTGAGCTCAGCGCCGAACAAATCGCCCAGAGGGCCCTCGACCTGAATCTCCTCGACGACCGGCAATTGCAGGCCGTCTGGGGAGAATTCGGCAGTCAGAACGTCGGCGCCGACGACTTTCTCCAGACCCTCGTTCGCCGCGAACTGCTGACCAACTATCAGGTCGAACGCCTGCTCAAGGGCGACCGCAGCGGGTACTTCTACGGCCCGTACAAAGTTCTCTACCGCGTGGCGACCGGCAGCTTCGCCCGCGTCTATCGCGCCGTCGAGAAACAAAGCGGCAAGGTCGTGGCTCTCAAGGTGCTGCGTCGCCGCTACAGCGACGACCCCGAGCAGACCGACCAGTTCTACCGCGAAGGCAACATGGGCCGCTCGTTGCGGCATCCGAACATCGTGCCGATCTACGATGTCGTCTCCGAGGGTCTCTCGCACTACTTGGTGATGGAGTTCATCGAAGGGCACAACCTCCGGCAGTTCATCAAGATCCGCCGCAAGCTGTCACCGGAAGAGGCCACGCGACTGATGATCGACATCGCTTCGGGCCTCTCCTACGCCTACGAGCGCAGCATCCACCACCGTGACCTGAAACTGACCAACGTGCTCGTCTCCAGCCGCGGGCAGGCCAAGCTGGTCGACTTCGGGCTGGCGGGCATCGAAGATGCCGGCGACGAAGATGCCAATCCGCGCACGATCGACTACGCCGGGCTCGAACGGGCCACCGGCGTCCGCCGCGACGACAATCGCAGCGACGTCTATTTCATGGGCTGCATCTACTACAACATGCTGACGGGCGTTCCGCCGCTGCAAGAGACCAAGGACCGCATTCAGCG
>CALKYM010000025.1 GCA_938003525.1 uncultured Planctomycetales bacterium
TCAGGGCACCCGATTCGTGACACCCGTATGTGGGTCGGATTGAGCAGGGAGCCAAGGGAAGTACTGGGCTCTGGTGTTACTTGCCGAGCACGGCTTCGATCGACTCGCCGAGGATTTGCACCATGCGGTCGAGTACGGATTCTTCGATCGTGAAGCAGGGCGCCAGGTTGTAGAGGTCGCCGCGCAGTCGGGTGAACATACCGCGGGCTTGGGTCTCTGCATGCACGCGGGCGCCGACTTGATCTTCGGCAGGAAACTCGTCTTTCGAGGCTTTGTCGGCGACGAGTTCGACGGCGCACATCAGACCTTGGCCGCGGATGTCGCCCACGTGCGGATGTGACGCGAGTGATTGGAGACTCTTCAATAGCCGCTGGCCCATCTCGCCGGCGCGTTGCGGCAGGGCCTCGCGCTCCAGAACATCGAGCGTCGCCAGGGCGACCGCGCAGCCCACGGGATGACCGGAGTAGGTGAAAGCGTGCATCCAAGTCTGCGGGCCGCTGGCTGCACTAATGGCTTCCGCGATGCGGTCGTTGACGCCGATGCCTCCCAGCGGGAAGTAGCCGCTGGTGACGCCTTTGGCGAACGACACGATGTCGGGTTCGACGCCGTAGCGCGACAAGCCAAACCATTCGCCCGTGCGGCCAAAGCCGGTGATCACCTCGTCGGCAATCAGCAGTACGTCATACCGATCGCAGATTTCGCGGATACGGGGCCAATAGTCGTCGGGCGGCACGATCACGCCACCGGCACCTTGCACGGGCTCACCCAGAAATGCCGCCACGGTTTCTGGCCCCTCGCGCAAGATGGCGGCTTCGAGCAGGTCGGCGGCCATTTGCCCGGGCGTGCGCGGGTCGTTGGCGGGCGTATCGGGTGGCGGCTGAAAGCGATAGGGATAGGGGCCTTCGATATGCACGAAGCCCGGCACCCGCGGCTCGAACATCGGCCAGTACGTGCCGATGCCCGTGGCCGACATCGCGGCCAGCGTCACGCCGTGGTACCCCCAAATGCGGCTGATGACCTTGTGCCGCTGGGGTTGTCCACTGAACTTCCAGAAGAAGCGGGCGGTCTTGAACGCCGATTCATTCGACTCGGCGCCGCCGGAGGTGAAGAAGAAGCGATTGATGCCGGGGTAGCAGAGATCAGCCAGCCGCTCGCCGAGTTCGACGGCGGCCGGATTCGTGCTGCCGGCGTATCCGGTGCAATATGCCAGCCGCTGCATCTGCTGCGTGGCGGCGTCGACCAACTCGCGGCGGCCGTGTCCCAGCACGACGTTCCACAGGCCGGCCAGGGCGTCGATGAACTCCTTGCCCGAATCGTCGAACAGCAGCGCACCGCGCCCTTCGACCCAAACGTGGGCGTGCTGTTGCGCGGCCTTGTTGTGCAGAGAGTGGATCAGGTGCGCCTGATCGCGAGTGAGTTCAGAGCCGGTTGTCGACGTCATCGGTGCCTCGCGGGGTGAGTGCAAGACGTCATTTTAACGAATGCCGCCGGCTGCTCACACAAGGCGTTGAACCGTGCACGCGACCCCTGCCAGTAGCGACCACGACGCGCCGGTGCCGGGACACCGGCGCGTCGCCGGGAACGGGTCGGAACAGTCGCAGGGTCGGCCGAGATCACCGCCGGTTGGCGGCTAAAACCACCGTCGTCAGACGGCAGTGATACCGTCCGCTGGCGGCGTTCAGATTGTCGTCATGCGATCCTCAACCGGCCGCGTTCAGGATGGCGCGGCCAGGTCGGTGGGGCATGGCGTAACGATCGCATGGCGTAGCTGGGCGGTGCGCACGGCGATCGTTGGAGTGACACGCAAGTGACGAGCATTCCGGCTCAGGATGCGGGGCCCGGGATGTACGTCTGCGGGGCGGGACTCACGTACGGAGCGTCGGCGTACGGAGCGCCTCCATAGCCCCCGCCGTAAATCGCGCTCGAACCACAGCCGCCAGTCGAGCACGGCGGAGAGTAGCGAACTTGACGGTTCCAACACTCGCAGCCAACGGCCGTGGCCGTCAACATCGCTACCGTCATCAAAACGAGCAGCTTCTTCATAGCACGACTCTCCAGTCTTGCCGCGAGCGCGCGGTGGGGTGAGGTTGAGGGTCAGACAAAAGTACATCACTAGGCACGATGTGCAAACGCAACAGGGCGTTTTTTTTCACCATCTGGGTGCGCAACAGGCCGGCCGCCACGAAAAAAGCGGTTAGAATTGTGAGTCGCAATCGCGCGCTTCAAGCGGCATTGCGCGCCCGGCCCGCTGACGGATCGATTCACGGACGACGGGACACCCAGAAGAGCCGCGCGATTGCCGTCCGCGCGCTCAAGGAAGCCATGCGGTTCAGCAGGATGCGTTCACAGCGTCGACGAAATGACGCCAGCTCGATAGGGCTGCGCGTCCGCTGCGCATGCAGTGCAGCAGTCGTGCTCAGCTCACTTTTCAACGCAGCGCAGATTGCTGCGCAACAATTGCCGGATCTTTCTGTTGTCGCGCCCTCCAGCGAAAGCGAGTTGTGGCGCGAGTTGGAGCCGCCACCGCTTCCGCCGGCTGAAGAACTCTTTGGGCCGCCACCGTCGGTAGGCGCGGAGCAGTTGCGCGCCGCGCCGCCCTGCTCGCTGTGGTACATCAGCACCCGGGCGGTCGGACCGCAACCGGAGCTCGGGCGGTTGACGTACCTGCGATTCCTGCCGGGTGCGGGCTGGCAGCCGGCGACGCTCGCCGAGTTTTTGGCCGAAGACGCCTTGCGCATGCCGACCGTGGTCTTCGTCCACGGCAACCGCTACGCGGCGTCGAACGCGTTTGAGACGGGGGAGACGATCTTCGCCAGTTTGTCTCAGGCCGCGACGCATTCGCAGCCGGTGCGGTTTGTCATCTGGTCGTGGCCCAGCGATCGCCTGGCGCGTCGCGGGCAGCTTGTCGATCTCCGCGTCAAGGCAACGCGGGCCGAGTGCCAGGGGTTCACGCTGGCGCGACTCGTCGCCCAGATTCATCCGGAGGTGTGCGTCAGCCTCGTCGGCCATAGTTTTGGGGCGCGGCTGATCTCCAGCTCGCTGCATTTCCTGGGGGGTGGAGAGTTAGGTGGTTTGCAGCTTGATGCGCCGGCCACGAAACGCCGCTCGCTGCGTGGCGTGCTCTTGGCAGCCGCCATGGGTAACTATTGGTTGACGCCGGGTGACCGGCACGGTCGGGGTTTGGAGGCCGTGGATGAGTTGTTCGTGGTGAGCAACTCGCGCGACTCGGTGCTGCGGTGGTATCCCCATCTCTTCCCAGGTGGCCGCGGCCCTGATGCGTTGGGTTACACCGGGATGCGCTTCACGCAGCCGCCGGGCGAGGCCTTGGCCAAGATTATCGAGTGGGATGTCGCGCCGCTGATTGGCAAGGCCCACAACCTAGCCGACTATTTCCAGACGCCCAAGATCTGGAGCAGCGTGGCACACTTCGCTTTGTTCGAAGGGACCGGCTGGCTGGCCACTCGGAAGACCGCTGCCGCAGCCTACTAGGGCACTGTTGGGCGAAAGCAACCGTGCGCCTCGGCACTGTCGCGCCGTGGGTGGCCGCCCGATAATGTGAAGGCGTCCCCGCCCTCAGGCTCCCAACATGCAACAACCGGTGGCATACATCGACGGGCGTTTCGTCCCGCAGGCGGAAGCGGCGGTGCCGTTTGTCGACGCGGGCTTCGTTCTCGGCGCGGCGGTCAGCGAACAACTGCGCACAGTCAATGGTGAAGTCTTTCTGCTCGCTGAGCACCTCGAGCGGCTGCGGCTTTCGGCGCGGACGACCGGTATCGAGTTGCCACAGACAGATGTCGAGCTGGAACAGATCGTGCGCGAACTAGTGGCGCGCAACTGGCCGCTGGCGGCGTCGGGCGGAGATCTGGGCATCTCGATCGTGCTCACGCCCGGCATCTATTCTTCGTTCGCTCGCGAGCGCGAGCCGCGTCCGGCGCTTTACCTTCACACGTACGAGCTTCCATTTGCACGGTTTCAACGTCTCTACACGCGCGGTCAGTCGTTGGTCGTCGTCGACGTCCGGCAGGTTCCCGAGACGTGCTGGCCGCGGTCGCTCAAGTGCCGCAGCCGGATGCACTACCATCTGGCCGACCAGCAGGCGCGGGCGCACGATCCCGATGCGCGAGCTTTGTTGCTGGACCAAGACGGTACGGTGAACGAGACGAGCACGGCCAGCGTTCTCCTGCATCTGCCCGGCGCCGGGCTGGTTGCTCCGCCAAGTGAACGGGTCTTGCCCGGCATCACGCTCGACTTCGTGCGCGGGTTGGCCGCAGGACTGGGGGTTTCGTACGCGGAGCGGGACATCGCCCCCAGCGAACTTCACTCAGCCGATGAAATCCTGCTGACCAGCACGCCGTTTGGAATCGCGCCGGCGTGTCGCGTCGATGGGAAGATGATCGGCGACGGAAAACCGGGCTCTATGTTCACTCGCCTCCTGCGCGCGTTCGGTGAAGCCGTGGGAATCGATTTGGCAAGGCAAGCGGCTCAGATGGCCGGCGTAGCGCCAGAGGCAGAGTGACTCTGCGAGTGACCGAACGGATCGGCAGGAGAAGGCAGATTCGAGTTAGCGCACGAGCGGCGCCGGCGCGGCGGGGAGAGAGCGTCGCCGCGCGGAGAAAGATAAAGAGAGGCCGGTGGGAGTCGAACCCACTTTGACCGGGTTGCAGCCGGTTGCCTGGCCGTCTGGCTCCAGCCTCTGGGGTGTGTCGTGGCCGACCATCGAGGGCAGCCACAAGCTTTTCATCGGCCACGAAGCACGCTGTCTTGAGCGTCAAACCCGGCCAAAGATAACCAGTGGATGCACTCCTCTCAGGACGTCTACTATCAGCCGATGGTTCGCAGCGCCGACAGCATTTGCGCGGAAACCGCCCGGCAGCGGGCTAAGACGCAGATTCGCCAGCGTGCTTGAGCGTCACTCGGCGGGGGGCCAGACCAGGTGTCCCGGGGTGGCGACGGGAATGCTCCAGAGTTTGTGGCCGGCGGTGATGAAGAGCGTTTTGAGATCGGGCCCGCCAAACGTGCAATTGGTGACCATGTCTTCCAGCACGCGAATCATGGCCACCTGCTCGCCCTCAGGCGTGAAGACGTAAACACCCGCCGGATTGTCGGTATTCTCCAGCGGCAGGTTGGGGACGTTGAAGCCTGCGGTGACGTAGAGGCGTCCCTCGACGTCCAGCGCCATCCCGTCTCCACCGCGTCCCTGTCCGAAGTCGTGCACCTCGTAGCGGCTCCCCGGCACGACGCGTCCCTCCGGCGAGAGTTCGAACCGCCAGATCTTGCGATTGCCGTCCACTCGGCTGTTGTTGTTGTCGACGACGAACAGGTGGCCGCCATCGGGCGAAACGGCGATGCCGTTGGGACGCTGAACTTCGTGTTCGACGATCCGCTCGATGGTTCCGTCAGGGTCGATGCGATAGACGCCTTCGATCGGCTCGCCCTCGGCGTCGAGTTGTTCGAGATCGTCGCGGGGTCCGTAGCGCGGATCGGTGAAGTAGATGCGTCCTTGCGCATCGATCGTCAGGTCGTTGGGCGAATTGAGCCGGCGCCCTTCGAACCGGTCGACCAGAACGGTAATCGTGCCGTCGGGCTCGGTCCGCGTGACGCGGCGATTACCGCCTTCATCGGCGCCTTCGCAGGCCAACAAACGTCCTTCTTGATCGAACAGCAGGCCGTTGGCCCTGCCGGCGGGTGTGCGGAATACCTGCATCACGCCCGCCGGATCGCGGCGCATGATGCGATTGTTGGCGATATCGGTAAAGTACACGTTCCCACTGGGGTGCCACGCAGGACCCTCGACGAAGGCCACGATGCCCTCGGACTTGACCGTGGCTCCTTCCTCAACAATCGCGGGCGGGCTCTCGCTTGCTGCTTGAGCGAGCGTGGTGTGGGGATACGCGGTGGCGAACGCGACGACTACGAGAGCACATTTGAGAGCCTCATGCAGTCGATCGAGGGCGCCACTGCTGGCTTGCCCAGCAGTGCGAGCCTGTTGGCGGCCAGTGCCGTGAACGCCAGCAGAAGCACCCGAAGGCAGTTTTGCAGCCCGTTCGCACCAGCTACGGAGTCCAGCGTGCGTACGCTTGCGCATCATCAGCTCGCATTCGGAGACAGAGAAAGGTTCCGCGGGGGAGAGGCTCGCGGATTATGGCAAACCGTAGGCTGCCGCTCAACTGAAGTCGCGGCGTCGCAGCCCATCTCGAAAGTCCGCTTCACATCTCGAGCGCGTCGTAGATCGGCCCGATATAGACCGACATCGCGATGCGAAAGATGAGGAAGATGATGAAGCACGCCACCAGTGCCCACACGCCGAAGCCGGCCAGCCGCGTGAGAATGGCCAGTGCCGCCTGTGCTCGCTCGGTGTACTGATTCGACAGCAGGCCCATCGATTCGGGAAGCCGGCCACTGCGTTCGCCGACTTCGAGCGTCTCGAGAAAGTCGCCCGGAAACAGGCCGGTGCCGGCGAGCGCTTCATGGATTTCCGCCCCGTTGCGGATGTCGTCCACAATCGGCCCCGCGCATCGGGCGTAGTCTGGATGCCGCGCGGCATCGAGGCACAGCGGTAGAGCCTTTACCAGCGACATGCCGGTATCGAGGGTGAGGTGCATCGACCAGGCGAGCCGCGCCAGGCACAGCGTTTCGAGTTGCGCGCCGAGCACGGGCATTCGTAAGCCCAATCGCTCCAAGGGCGCCACCCAGGGTGCTCGACGCCGGCTGGCTTCGTACGTCAGCCAACACGTTGCCAGCACCGCGCCGACGAAGGCGAAGTAGAGCGTTGCGCCTTGGCTGCCCGTCAGTCCGAAGCCGAGGATGTCGACGGGCGTTCCGCCGCGGAGATCGGCGATCCAGCCCATCAGATAGATCACGAGCCCCACGATCAGCAGGGCTGCCGTGAGCTGCATCATGGGCCAGGAAATGGCCGACAGGAAGTTGCGTCGCAGCGTGACCTGTCGCTCGTAGTGCTCGGCCAGGCGGCGAAAGACCTCGGCCAATTGGCCCGTCTCCTCGCCCACTGCCACGAGTTGCAAGAACAGCCTGGGGAAGTAATCGGCAGTCGGTTCGAGCGCATCGCTGAGCGTGTGACCGGCTTCGATCGACGCGCGCACCTGTGCCATGCGCACGCGCTGCGAGCGCGGCCCCAGCCCTTCGGCCTCGCGACTGAGAATACGCCGCAGATCGAGACCCGCTTCCAGCGAAGTCGCCATCCGCCGGCACAGCGCCGCCAAGGTTTTGGAAGAAGCGATCGGGGTCAGGAGGCTCATATCAGACGGCAAGCTGCGGGAGAAGTTTGCCCTGCTGCTGTTCCGGGTGCGGCAGGCTATCGCCAATTATAGGTGACTGGGTTTTGGGTTACTGGCGCACGATCGCGTGGACTCGATGGAGCCGACCGGGCTCACGCCATCACGGCCGCTCGAAGGCGATGAAGTTCCGCCGCCGGGTGGGCCGATAGTGGACAGTGGATGACTCTCGGGTTTCGTGGCAGAGGTGGCCGCGACTCGCCAAATTCGACAACCAGCAACGGACTTGCATCACCATGTTTTGCTCGAACTGTGGGACGAAGGCGTCCGGCAACTTCTGCTCGGCTTGCGGCACTGCGTTGCAAGCACCGGCCGCTCCAGAGCCGCCCGAAGTGCTGCCCATCGATTGGACGAACGAAATCCGCTACGAACGCCTGATTGCCGTGCCCGAGGTTCGCGACCGCATCGCGGCGGCAGGAAGCTTGCATCGCAAGCAGGTGTCGGCTGAGCAGTTTCTGGCCACGTTCGACAAACTGGTGCCGCTGGGCGTTTCGCTCGAAGGGCTGATGGAGGTGTGCGTGCCGCTGTACGACCGCATCGGCATTCGCACCGGCAAGAAGGCGCAACTGCAATTGCACCAGCCAGCCGGCAAGGTACTCGTCGCCGTGTTATGCGCCATGGCCGAAGGCGGCAACGAGCTCAAACAGGTCGACCAGTCCGACGAAGCCTGCGTGCTGCACGCCACAATCCCCTCGACGATTTGGGCGGTCGGCGGGCAACTCGTGATCACCGTCGAGCAGACACCGACCGTCACGCTCATCGCCGCATCGACCAAGATTCCCGGCGCGCTCTACGACTGGGGCCGCAGCAAGCGGCTGCTGGAAAGCATGTTCCAGAAAGTGACGGTCGCGGCGGCTGCGTGAGGGCAGAGCCGCCCCGCGTGATCAAGGCCGCGACGAAGCTCCTTTCGTGAGCCCATCGCCGAGAGTTGACTGAGAAGCCGGTCGTTTCACGGCATCTCAGCAGATTCCCGATTGGTTCGACCCGCCCAACCCGTTGCCATCGCACTCGTTGTCCTCAAAGACATTATCGAGCACGGCGTCGACGAAGAAGCCCCACTCGACGTTGTCGGTGGCGGTGTTGTCTTCGAAGCGATTGCCGTCGCTTGCATCAATCCAGAAGCCACTCAGTCCGTTGTCCGCCGCTTTGTTGCTGTGCAGAATGTTCGCGTCACTTCCGAAGAGGACAACTCCGTGTCCGGCATTCTGCTGAGCGACGTTGTCGGCAACAATGTTGGTGCCCTCGTTGCCGAGTAGTGAGAATCCGTTACCGGCATTGTCAATGGCAGTGTTGTTCAGGAGGTGGTTTTCGCCGTTGGTGAAGTGAAAGCCGTCTGATTTGCCACCGCGAGCTGAGTTGCCGATCAAGATGTTGGCGCCACTTTCGCCGGAGAAGAAAAAGCCACCGCGTACGCTGTCGACAGCTTGGTTGTCGCGCAGTGCGTTGCCGCCGCTGTCACTTTGAAACGCGAAGCCGTTCGAGCCACTCGCATGAGCAATGTTGTGCGCGATGATATTTCCCCCGCTGTCCCCGCTGAAGAAGAATCCGTTTCGGCCAGTGTCTTCGGCCACGTTGCCCCACAGTGTGTTCTCCCTGCTGCGAGTCTGGAACAGATATCCATCAGCGCCGTTGGCTGACGCCGTATTTTGAATCAAGACTTGGTGCCCGCTGTCGCCAGTGAACGCGAAGCCAGCGCGAGCGTTGTTGATGGAGTCGTTGCCCCACAGGACATTATTGTCGCTATTGCCTTGGAAATTGTAGCCGCGAGATTCGTTGTTCTGGGCCCGGTTGTGTCGAAGTGTGTTTCCTTGGCTCCCGTTAAAGAAGAATCCGATGTTCACATTCTCGCTCGCTACGTTGTGCTGCAGCGTATTGCCATTCGCGTTTCCAAACGAAAAACCTGATCGCCCATTCCTCTGCGCGATGTTTTCGGTGAGCCAGTTGCCGGAGCTCGTATTCATTGAAAAGCCATTAACGGCGTTGTCGCTGGCAGCGTTGCTCAAGATGGTGTTGAGATGGCTCTCACGAAACGCATAGCCTTCTGTGCTATTGGCCGCCGAGTTGCTGGAGAATGTATTGCGCTCCACGTCACTGACTAGGAAACCCGTCCGATTGTCGGTTGCGGTGTTCCCGTGTACTCGGTTGCCGTCGCTGCCGCGTTCGAATTGAAATCCGTTCGTGCTGTTACCGATTGCCATGTTGAGAAAGATGGCGTTGTTGTCGCTATTGCTGAGGGATAGCCCTGCGAGAATCTGTCCACTCGCGGTATTGCCCAGGAGTCCGTTGCCGTCAGCTTCACTGAGGCGAAGACCGTACCACGAGTTGTCGGAGGCCGTGTTCCACAGCAGAGTGTTTCCTCCGCCGCCGGATAGAACAAATCCAGCAAAGTTGTGGCTCGCAGTGTTCCCGATGAGCGTGTTGTGGTGTCCTGTGACTAGGAAGCCGTTCCGGAAACTGCCATTCTCACTACCTCGCACAATCAGACCACGGATGGTCACGCCATCGGCGTTGACCTCGATGCCGTTCTCGTCGCCCGCGTTGAGCGCGCCGTCGATCACCGGGTCGGAGCTTTTCGTGGCCTCGCGGATCGTCAGATTGTCTGTGCTGACGACGAAGGGCTCGTAGGTGCCGGCGTGAACGTTGATCGTGTCGCCCGCTGAGGCCGCGTCGACCGCTTCTTGAATCTGGCAGAAAAGACTGTCGCCCGGGTCGTTGCAAGCGGCGTCGGCGATGTCCACCGTTAGCACGGCCAGCAGGGCCCGCCGCTCCAGCCGCTCGGCGGTCAATCGTTTCGGTCGGGTGTGCCTTAAACTTCGTTGGCTGCGGGTCAGCAAGGCGCAGCAAAGTTCAGTGCGCGTCATGGAGGGTCATCCTCGTTGCGTGGACGGCGTGCCTCTTGAGAGCGGGAGCGAAACGCCCCGATACCGGATGTGCAAACGAGATACCGAATTCACGAACGGCTAAATCTTGGAGACGCAACTACTCGGGTGAACCGGCTGTTGCGCGCACGCCGGAAACACATTCTGTCCCTGGCTAGGTGAGAATGCGTTGTCAGAGCGACGGCATGTCGTCGTCACTGTGACCACGACAAATCGTCGTGCAGACCCAGGCACCACAGACTTGTTCGACGCCTCGGCCGTATAGCGATGCAGCCGAAGCTAATGTCGGCCTGCCACTAAACGCCGCGAGTTAGATACGCGAGTTAGATAGTTAGATATACGTCCCGCCGCGGAACGTGAGGTCTTGTTTGATGTCGACGTTCACCAGCGCCGGCTTGCCGCTGTCGAAGGCGCGCTGGATGGCCGGCGCGATCTGGGCGGGCTCGGTGACGTGTTCGCCGTGCCCGCCGAGTGCCTCGACCACTTTGTCGTAGCGGGTGTAGTCGAGCTTGGTGGCCACGATGCGATCCGCGCCGTACATGTTCGCCTGCGGGCGGAGCATCTGACCCCAGGCGGCGTCGTTGCCGAGGATGCCGACAATCGGCAGGTTGAATCGCACGGCCGTGTCGTACTCGAAGCCGTTGAGGCCGAAGCTGCCGTCGCCGTAGATGATCATCACCCGCTTGTCGGGATGCGCGATTTGCGCGGCGATGCCGAACGGCATGCCGACGCCCAGTGTGCCGAGCGGGCCGGGGTCCATCCAGTAGCCGTTGCGCGGCACGGGCACGACCTTGGCCGCTTGGGCGACGATGTCTCCACCGTCGCCGATGACGATCATGTCGTCGGTCACGGCGTCGGCGATTTCTTTCGACAGCCGTAAGGCATCGATCGGCGTCTCGTCGCTCGTATAGCGATCGGAGACTTCACTGGCCAGCGCCTCTTCCCGGGCACGCAGCGTATCGCGATAGCCGCTGAAATCGAGCTGCACCTTGTCAGCTTGCATCATGCGCGTGAGCAGCTCGAAGCTGCAAGCGAGATTGCCGACCAGGGCCACGTCGGAAGGACGGTTGTGGCCGATGACGCTGTAGTCCATATCGAGCTGGATGATCTTGGCGTCGGCCGGGATGTCGCGCCCGAAGGCGAGACGGAAATCGAGTACCGCGCCCGCCAGGATCAGCACGTCGCACTGCGACGTGGCTTCGCGGCGGGTGCGATTGAGCAAATGCTGCGAGCCGCGGGGGATCGTGCCGCGTCCCATGCCATTGACGTAGGCGGGCACGTTCGTGCGATCGAGAAAGGCACACATGGCCTGGCTGGCTTGCGACCACTTGACGCTCGTGCCGGCCATCAGCATCGGCCGCTCGGCCGCTTTGAGGATGTCGAGCGCCGCGCGGACCGAATCTTCGTCCGGCATCAACCGCGGCGGTGACGTCGCGATCGGCCGCTCGGGCACGAGATCGAGATCGGCCTGATCCATCAACACGTCCATCGGGAGTTCCAAATACGACGGACCCGGCATGCCGGCCACCGCGTGGCGAATGGCCGTTTCGATGTACTCGGCCACGCGATCGGTGTGATAACAGGCGTCGACCCACTTGGTGATCGGGCGCATCAGGCCAACGTGGTCCATCTCCTGCAGCGAGCCGCGACGGATGTTGGCGAACGGTCCCTGTCCTCCGAGTACAAGCATCGGCGAGTTGGCCCGCCAGGCGTTGGCCACGCCGGTCACGCAGTCGGTCACGCCCGGACCTGCCGTGACGACGGCCACGCCGATCTTGCCGGGACTCACGCGGGCCCAGGCATCGGCGGCGTGGGTGGTGGCCTGTTCGTGCCGGACGTCGACGACGCGAATGCCTTCATCGAGGCAGCCGTCGTAGATCGGCATCACGTGACCGCCGCTGAGCGTGAAGATGCACTCCACGCCGGCGTTCTTCAGAGCTCGTGCGGCCAACCGGCCGCCGTGGACGTATGCCATGCTCGATTCCCCGCGCAAGAGACCTCAACCGCATTTCCGGCCGCCCGACGTTTGCGGCGTCGATCGATGGTACCATTCGCTCGCAGCTCGATCTACGACCGCCAACGTAGCGGCGACTGACGGCACAGTCCCCGAGCGACCGACGATGCGCATCGAAGAACGAGGCACGATCTACGACGCAACTGCGCAGCCGGCGCAGCGGCGTGTGGCGTTCTTCACGAGCCTCTGTCCGCTGCACGATGGGACGATGCTGTGCGGTTTTCAGGTAGGCCGCGCCAAGCACGCGCCGGACTCGACGGTTTGCCTCTATGCGTCGGCCGATGGTGGCCGCATTTGGGAGCCGCGAAGCACGCGGTTCGAAAGTAACTTCGCCGACACACCCGGTTCGCTGGCCACCGCCGAACTCGTCGAAGTTGCTCCGTCGCGACTGCTGCTGTTCGCGACGTGGTTCGATCGCAGCGACCCGGAGCGGCCGCTGTTCGATCCGGCCACCGGCGGCATTCTGCACTCGAAGCTACTGGTGGCAGATTCGACCGATGCGGGTCGAACGTTCTCCACCTGGCGCGAATTGCCAACCGAAGAGCTCACCGGATGCTCGTTCACCGGACCCGTGTTGCGGTTTGCGGATGGAATGCTGGCGCTGCCGTTCGAGAGTTACAAGGAATACGACGATCCGTGCCCTGGCCACCACGCGGCGTGGGTGATGGTCTCGTGCGATGGCGGCGCATCGTTTTCGCGTCCGCTGCTCGTCGCGCAACATCCCGAGCATCGCATCTACTATTGGGATCAACGGCTCTGCGTCGGGCGGTGGGGCAATGATGTCACGGCGCTGTTCTGGAGCCACGATCTGGAGGCGCAGCGCGATCTCAACGTTCACCTATTGCACCCGACGCCCGGTGAGTCGGAGCAGGGCGAGGCGGTCTTGCTGCGTACGCCCGTGCAAGCGACTCCGCTTCGCGGCCAGATTGCCGCTCCGCTGTGGATCGACGACGATCGTCTGATGGCTTTCGTCGTCGATCGTCAGAGTGAGGGCACGATGATGCTCTGCGTCTCCAGAGATGGTGGAAAGACCTGGCCGGCCGAGGGGCGGCTGGTGGTGTACTCCCACAAACAGGCCGCAGCGGCACAGCCAACCGGCGGGCCCATCGACTACAACGAGTACTGGGAGCAGATGGGCCAGTGGACGTTCGGCCATCCGGCCATTCGCAAGCTCAGCGACGATCGCCTGCTGCTCGCCTGGTATGCGGGCACGCCGGACTGTATGAGCATTCACTGGGCGCGGGTGGCCGTGTGATTCATGGCTCTCGAACTGGGCGGATTCTTCTTGCGAATTGAATCTTGTGAATAGCGACATCGTCACTGAGGTCGATCGAGAGCTCTTCGCGCGCGAATTGGCGAGCTTCGTGCCGACGCGGGTGTTCGATGCGCACGCGCACTGGTACAGCACAGAGAACTTCCTTGGTGAGGACGTGCCGCGGTTTTCACATGATGGGATAGGAGCCGTCGGAGCCGACATCTATCGCGCGGCGATGGCAGCACTGCTGCCGGAGCGCGTCGCCGGCGGATTGTTCTTTCCGTTTCCTAGTTTGAAGCTCGATCTCGACACCGAGAACACGTTCATCGCTGACGAACTGAAGTCTTGGCCGGCCGCGCGGGGGCAGTTGTTGGTGACGCCCGCGATGGATCCCGAGCGGATCCGTCAGGCCGTGCGTGAGGGCGGCTTCACCGGTCTCAAGTGTTATCACATCTACTCATCGCACGAACCGAGTTGGGAATCGACGATCGAGGGATTTCTGCCCGAGGCGCACGCCCGGATTGCCCATGAGCTGGGGCTGACGATCACACTGCACATCGTGCGCTCCCGGGCATTGGCCGACACGGCCAACCAGGAAACGATTCGCCGCTATTCGGCACAGTATCCGAACCTGCGACTGATCCTGGCGCACGCCGCGCGAGGCTTCAATCCGCATCACACGCTGGCCGGCATCGACGCACTGCGCGGACTCGACAATGTGTGGTTCGATACGTCGGCAGTCACGGATGCCGGCGCGATCGAGGCCATCGCGCGGGTGATGGGACACGAGCGCCTGCTGTACGGAAGCGATTTCCCGGTCTCGCACGTGCGCGGCCGCTGCGTCGCGCTGGGCGACAGCTTTCTCTGGCTCTCCGCGCACAACATCAGGCTCGACGCCGCTCACGGCAAAGTCGAACTGTCGCTAGTGGGCCTGGAGTCGCTCCGCACGCTCAAGATCGCCGCCATGAGCTTGAATCTCAGCGACGCTGAGGTTGAGGATGTGTTTTGCGGCAACGCATCTCGTCTGTTCGCGCTGCCATGATCGCGCCGCGCGCCAGAAGAAAAAAAGGCCGCCGGAGTCGTTCTCCGGCGGCCTCGGCGATGAGCACGATTCGCTCGCCTACTCGTTCCATCGCAGCGTCACGCGATATCCAGTCCACGTGTTGGCATTGAAGCCGAGACTCCTGATGTACGTGTGTACGCCTAGGAGCTTCGCCTTCCAGAAGTCGATCTTCACGTAGCTAAGGCGACCGCCGCCGAAGTCTGCTCGATCGAACGTGGCATAAGGGGTCGCGCCACCGGGGCGGTCTTGTAGTTCGAGGAATACCGAGCGACCGTCGGCGTCGGTGATATTGATCCCCTTCCACCACGTCACATTTCGATTCACAGCCAGGCGAATCTGGATCTTGCCCGGAACACCCGGCGCAAATTCCACATCGACCGCATTGCCATCGACGAAGATTCGATCGTTGTCTGGCAGTTCCGGCTCCTGCGGCGGCGGAGTCGGACGTTCTTCGGGCGGTCGACCCGGACGCAGCCAGGGCGGGCGGAAACCACCCGGCAGCCGGAAATTGGGCGAGCCGCCGCGGTTGGCATTGTCGGGCTGCCGTTGGCCGCGAAACTGCGAGTTGCCACGCGAACCGCCCGACTGCGCCGCAGCCGGTTCAGGCAGGGCGGCTATCATTACTGCTACTGCGACGATCAGAGTTGTTAGCGACGTTTTCATGACTTGTTCCCCTAGGTCAGAGTGTGGTGTTGGCTCAAGCGTGTGCGGCTCGTCGAGCCGCGTTTCAATCACGCCTCATCGCTCACCAACACATTCCCGGCGGTCGCGGAGTTGTTACAAGAAAACAAAGAGACAGGTCGCTTGGGCCAGTTGCCGGGCCGTTCAGGTGATATCCTCAGCAGGCAACCGAAGACTCTGTGCGGCTGCGGGCGTCGAACTGCCCGTCCAGCCGGTGCTTGTTTTCAGGAACACGGCTATGTCCGACCATGACCGCCTCAGTCGCATCGAGACGTTGTGGTCGGTGGTGCAGCGGGCGCATGGGGAGGATTCTGCCGAGTGCCAATCTGCGCAGCGGGACCTGTTGGACCGATACGGTTTCGCCGTCCGCCGCTATTTGCAGGCCGCGCTGCGCGATGAGTCGGCGGCCGACGACGTGTTTCAGGAGTTCGCCCTGGCGTTTGTGCGGGGTGACTACCATCGGGCCGACCCCGAGCGCGGCCGCTTTCGCAGCTTTCTGAAGACGATCCTCTTCCGGCTGGTGGCCGACTACCGCCGCGCTCAATACCGACGCGACCGACCGGCCGAGATCGAGGATCAGGTCAACGTCGTCGCCCGTGACGAACGTGAACAGATGGATGCTGAGTTCGCCGCCGCGTGGCGCGAAAGCCTGCTGGGCCGAACCTGGGCACGGCTGGAAAAGGCTGAGCAACAGACCGGCAAGCCGCACTTCCGCGTGCTTCGCTGCCGCGTCGATCATCCACAGGCCAGTTCCAGCGAGCTGGCCGAGTTGTTGACCGATCAATTGGGCAAACCCGTCTCCGCCGCCAATGCCCGGGTGTTGATCCACCGCGCGCGAGAGAAGTTCGCCAATCTGTTGCTCGACGAGATCAGCCCCTCGCTCGATGACCCCACTCCCGACCGCCTGGAAGAAGAGCTGATCGACCTCGGTCTGATCGAGTACTGTCGGGCGGTGCTCGAAGAGCGGCGAAGGGAATCCGCGAACTGAATGCCGCCCTCGTCGACGGGAAGCATATGCGGAGTACGGCGTCATCGAAGCCGCAACACGCGCGCTCAGATCGATGACAACGGGAACACGTCTCGCCTCATCGTGTGACTTGCTCCGAAGTGTTCTTTTCTCCTGAACCGGCGACTGACGCGTCATCGGCGCTGGCATCGTCGAGGAAAGGCATCGTTGTTGCTGTTACTACTCTGTGACGCTGCGCTCGAAATATGTGAGCGGACCCGATGGCGAAGGAGATCGCGTTGGCAGGCCGACCCCAAGACCCAAGGTCACTCGCTCTGCAACCACCGCCGTTGCCGCAGGACTGGCGAGCCGATCCGCCGCCCGTTGAGCCGCCGATCGTGACGGCGCCCAGCGCGAGCTGGTCGGTCGGGCAAAGGGGAAGCGGATTGCCGACTTCTTCCTCGTCACATTTGCCAGACGGCGTCACTGAGCTCGACGAGGGAACGGATGTTGCTTCGACTTTCACGTTCGCCCTGCTCGCATTCACGACGGGGCTGCTCGTTGCCGCGACCATTCTCGTCGCGCAGCACGGCGCAGGTTCGACCGAAACGCCGGTCGACGACTTCACACCGACGGTCGACCAAGCAACGGCCGGAGACGTAGCAGCCGATCGCGCGGCGAAGGTCGGGGTCGGGGGCGGCGACGCTGCAGAAGTCTCAGCAGTGTCAGGGCCGGCCGAAATCGATGCGGCCGCCGCTGAGGAAGTCGTCCTGGACGCCAAATCCCCAGATGTACAGGGCCATCCGGCAGCCGACGCTCCGTCTCTGCCCGGCAGTCAGCCGACTCACAGGCTGCTTGCCGCGCCGGTCGCGCCGAGCGTCGAAATCTCGTCGATCAGCGAGACGCCGGATGCGCTTATCGTTCAGGAGCCATCGCGCAACGCCACTCCTGACTCGCTGAGCGACGTGCTCGCCCAACCGGCTCACTCGGGGTCTTCGGTCGCAGTTTGCGAAGACCGTGCGTGCAGCGGCGACCGCACTTTCGGCACGACGTTGACATGGGCCCGCAGCGCGGAGGAAGCGGCCGAACAGGCTGCCCAAGAAGGCAAGCTCGTGTTTCTGATGCTGGTCTCCGGCAACTTCGAGCGAGACGTGTTCACGTGAAACAACGCTCAAGAGTTCAGGGCGGTCGCCCTGTCCAGTCCCGACGTCGGCGAGTATATCTCTCGCCGCTTCGTTCCGGCTTTTGAGCAGGCGGGCGATTTCGACGTCGTGGAAGTCGATGGCACGCTGCAGAAGAACGGGGGCAATGTCGCCACATGCTTCTGCATACCCGACGGGCGCGTGATTCACGCCGTGGGCGGACCTGTCTCGGCCGAACGCCTGCGCGACGAGGCGCTGTGGGCGGTGACCGTTTACAAGCAGATCCGCGAGTATGCCCCCGACGATCTCGACTTGCAGATGCAGCTGGTCGAAGAGGCCCATCTGGCGGCCTTGCGCGCAACTCCCGACGCCTACTACCGCGCGTGTCGCCGCCATTTGGTCAGCGCGCGCCCCAACTACCATCGCGTGCGCCAGATTTACGCCGGTCAGTCCGAAAGCTCCTCGTCCGAGAGTAGATATGGGCGGCAGCGGTACTCTGTGCTGCTTCGCGCTCGCTATGAAGCTGCCAAGAGCTTCGAGGGCGATCAAGCGCACCAGTTGTTTGCCTCCCAACCGTTGCCACCGTTCCTTTGGGCACGGGGGCAGATCTTCTCCGATCTGAGTGGACAGAAACTCAAGTTGAATCGAGAGCTTGTCTACGACGCGGCCGAGCGCGTCCGTCGGGCACGCGACGAGCGAAAGCCCATCGTGCTGGTTCTTTATCATGGCAGCGGTCACAACAAAGAACGCTACGACAGCCACACCGAGCGGCTGATGAACTGGACGTTTGCCCGTAGCCAAGCCAGTGAGCCGCTCCAGGGGTGTGAAATCGTAACGCTCCCGTCTCGGCAACTGGCGGCTTTCACGCAGCTCACGGAATTGCCTGAGTATGAGATTCGCACGGACATCCTCCCTTGCGTGAGTATCCTCGGCCCCGACGGGCAACGCATCGAAACGCTGAACGGAGAGATCGAACCTGCCTACCTGGCCCGACGCTTGTGGCCGCTGGTGAGTGAATGCGCTCTGGAACAGTCTGCTCAGCTCGTCGAACGCGGCGAATTGCTTGAAGCGCTGCGTGCCCTCCAGCGGGTCGCCGACGCGCCCGTGTTCGACGCGCTGCACGACCGGATCACCGACCGTATCGCCGCGGTTACGTTCCAGCTGGCAGAAGACTCCGCAGCCGGCGGCCGCACAGACGACGCCCTGCGGTTATTTCGTCGCGTGCAGAGCGGCACCCGCGATGCCGACCTGCGACGGCAGGCCGGCGAACAGATTGCGTTGCTCGAATGGGCAGCTTCCGAGGACGCGCCCTAGTTCGCGTCGCGGCCTGTTTGCTGCACTCTTTCGCGCTGATCGACCGCGCTGCCGGGCATGCCGCGACGATCCTCTCCCCGGCCTGCGCGACAATCTGTTTGTTTTTCTGTAACGGTCGGCTCACGGCCGGGAATGTGAGGTGTCAGCGAGGCCGAACCGTTCGGGCTCGCGCCTATCCGAGCCCTGGCCAGCGGAGCTAACCTGTTATGAGCACGACTGTTACTGTCCCGGCAAATGCGTCTTCGCACAGCATAGATGACCGCCTGAGTTCCGCGATTCAAACCGTGTCGCGATTCGCGTCACCCGCACCAACCGGCAATCCGTACGTCGAAGACGTCTTCGAGCCGGTTTACGAGGAAGTGAACGCCGGCGAGTTGCAGGTCATCGGCGAACTGCCGGCGGATCTAAACGGGATGCTGGTCCGCAACGGGCCCAACCCGTTGTTTCCCACCGGCGCGAATTACCACCTGTTCGATGGCGACGGGATGCTGCACGGCGTGCGGTTGCAAGACGGCCGCGCCAGCTACGCCAACCGCTTCGTGCGAACCGCCTCTCTGGCGCGCGAAGTTTCCAGCGGTCGTAGCTACGGTATCGGCATGCGAGATGGCGTGCGGGCGCTCACGCGACTGGCGGTCGACACGCTCGCCAATCGCGGCGCTGATATCAGCAACAAAGCCAACACGTCGGTCGTGTGGCACAACAACAAACTGCTCGCGCTGTGGGAAGCCGGGTTGCCGCACGAGATTTGCCTAGATGATCTGTCGACCGTCGGGCCGTGCGATTTCGACGGCGCGTGGCGGCACGCGGTGACGGCGCATCCCAAAGTGGATGCGGCGACCGGCGAGATGCTCTTGTTCGGATACTCCTTTCTAACGAGCAGCATTCAATACGGCGTGCTCAGCCGCAACGGACAGCTCTTGCACAGCACGTCCGTTCGCCTGCCGCGAGCCGTGATGATGCACGACTTTGCCATCACGCGCAACTATACGATCTTTCTGGATCTGCCATTGACGATCTCCGCTGCGCGGCCGCTGCTTGGTCGGCCGATGATCTCCTATCGCCCCGAATGCGGCGCGCGGTTCGGCATTCTGCCCCGCTATGCCAAGGGCAGCGGGATCAAATGGTTCGACGTCGATCCGTGCTACGTGTTTCACGTCTTGAACGCGTTTGAGCAGGGCGACGAAGTGGTCGTCTACGGCTGCCGCTTCCCGCAGGCGCCGCGCATCATGGGACCTGACAAGCCGGCGCGCGATCGGTTGCAGCTCGACGCCGTGATGTATTGCTGGCGTTTCAATCGGCGAACGGGGGAAGTGCACGAAGGGCCCATCGACGATTTGCCGGTCGAGTTCCCGCGCGTCGACGACATGTTGATCGGCAGCGATGCCCGCTACGGCTATGCCACTTCGTTCAGTCTCGAGCGGGCGACGCTGGCCAAGTACGACCTGGATCGACACGCGAGCCAGCTTCACGAGTTGGGCAGCGGCTGCGTCGCCGGCGAAGGCGTCTTTGTCGAGCGCGAGGATCGCCGAGCCGAGGACGAGGGCTATCTGTTGGCCTTCGTACACGACAAGCGCGAGGAGCGCAGCGAACTGCGTGTCATCGATTGCCGAAACTTCGATGGCCCGCCGGTGGCGCGCGTCTTGATGCCGCGTCGCGTGCCGGCCGGTTTTCATGCCACCTGGGTGCCGGGCACGGGGCTGTCGCGCATTTGACTAGATGGCTCTGCCTGTGAAGAGCCTCACGGTCTGCTCGACCACCGAGCGCACCGCGCCGGTGGCCAGCAGGCCGAGCAGTCCGCCGACGATGAGCGCCACGGCCAGCACGCGAAACGTGAAGTATCCCGCCGGGGCAAACTGGTCGGGCCCGATCATCACAATGGCTACCGCAGCCGACACCGGAACGATGGCCGCCAGCCACTGAAACGGCCGCAGCCGCTGGGGCACGTGTCGCAGTTCGCGCGCGGCGACGGCGCTCATATGGCGCGTGTCGGTCCAGGCGTACGGATAGTAGGTCCTCAGGGCAGCGTACTCGGAGAAGAAGTACGTGATGGTCACTGCGATGAGCATGATCACCGTGTACATCCCGAAGAAATCGATGAACGCCGCCGCCGATGGTGCCCTGCGCCAAATAACCAGCGGGACGACGATGTAGTTCGGCAGCCAGAAAGCGAGATCGGCGAGAGCAACGAGCAGGGGGATTCGCACCGCCCGCGCGCGGGCCCCTTCGGCGTCGAAGGCGACGTCCGCCGTTCCATTGAGAAGGGGCAGGACGCGGCGGATGTTGGTGACCGCCAGCGCGACCATCGCGCTAGCGCCGACTGCGACGTGCACCGCCCACCAACCGAGTAACCACCAGGCGGCATCGCCGGGCCACACGCCCCGCGGCGTGGAGAAGGTGTACAAGACGCCCACGGCGATCGCCAACAAATTGGCGCCGGTCGAGAGCAGGCACGGAGCGAACATGGGCGCAGCGCGCAGCCAGCGCGTGAAGCCGCCGGCGGGGGGCAACTGTGCCTGACACGTCGACAGTTGTTCGCAGCCACGCAGCGCCGCGGCCAACTCGCGAGCGTCGTCGAACCGCTCGCGCGGTTCAGGCCCGAGACATTTGGCCAATGTCCAATTGAGCGCCGCAGCAACGTCGGTTGCCCGAGGCGCGATGTGCGGGACGTCCCGCCTGCGCTGCGCGGCCAGCTCGCGAAGAAACTCAGGTGGCGACAAACGGGAAGTGTCCGGCGTGGCGGGGTGTTCGAGAGTGAGCAACTCGTAGAGCACCAGCCCCAGCGAATAGATGTCGCTGCGCTCGTCCACGGCTGCGCGCGTTTCGGCCGTCTTGAGGTCGAAGGCGTCCACGTGTTCGGGTGCCATGTAGGCCAGCGTGCCGCCGAAGATCCTGCCGCTCTCGTCGGCCGAATCTTCGTGATGCGCAATGCTGAAATCTGCCAGCAAGGGTTGCGCGTCGTGATCGAGCAGAATGTTGGCCGGCTTGATGTCGCGGTGTAACACACCCAGGCGATGGGCGTGCGCCAGCGCATCGGCGACTTGCGCCATCAGGCGGCAGGCCGACCGCACGAACTGGGGGTTGCTCAGCAAGCTATGTGGCTCGGACGAAACTGCATCCGCGATACTTTGCGGGACGAATTCGCCGGCTGCCACGTCTTGCAGGTCGAACGCCAGCTCGGGCGTCGCGGTGGCGGCCAGCACCCGCAGGCGACTGATGAGCGTGGCCAGCGTGATGCCGTCCACAAACTGCATGCAGATCAATCGCAGCTTGTCGTCGCTGCTGACCGTTTCGGAAAAGACCTGCACGATGTGACGGTGTTCGAGTGTGGCCATCGTGCGCGCTTCGGCGCCGACGTTGTGTGTTACCTTGAGCGCGACGACGCGGCCCAGCGAGCGCTGCCGGGCGAGATAGACCACGCCGCTGGCGCCACGTCCCAACTCGCGCAACACCTCGAAGTCGCCGTCTGGCGGCGCATCGAGCGGCGGTGAAGACTTTCCCGGCGAGTGGGTCGCGGCGGCCGTGGTGCGAAAGACGCCGGGAAAGCTCGGCGCCACTTGCGTTGCCAGGTCAAACGCGTCCTCGCCACGAGTGCGCGAAGTCCCGAGATCGAAAGCGGTCCCTTGTTTCGCGGTCGGGTCGGCCGCGTCGTCACCCGGTTGGTTGTTTCGCTCTTCAGCCACTGCGCGCCGGGGAGTTGAGAATGGGAGGCTGCAGGCAACGCGCCACGCTGATCGTGCGCGCATCATAGGACCCACCGCCAGCGATCACAACGCGACGTGATGCAGCCGGCGGTCTTCACGGGGCGGTGGCTTGATGGGACGGCGCGCGTTCGACTCGCGTCGCGCTGTAGGGCACAATGTCGCCGTGGGTTGCGAATCGATTCGGGGAGGACCGAGCATGCGCGGCTTGATGATGGACTTCCAGTTGACGTTGCCGGCTACCGTGCTGCGGCGATGCGAAGAGTTGCACGGACCGAAAGAGGTCGTCACACGGCTGCCCGACAAGAGCCTGCATCGCTATACCTACGCCGAGATGATCGACCGCGCCAAGCGGATGGCCGTGGCGCTGGGCAAACTGGGCCTCCAGCGCGGCGACCGGGTGGCGACGTTGTGCTGGAATCACTACCGGCACCTGGAGGCCTACACCGCCGTGCCCGCCTCGGGCTGCGTCCTGCACACGCTCAACCTGCGGCTGCATCACGACGATCTGGCTTACATCGCATCGCACGCCGGCGACAAGGTGCTGATTGTCGATCTCTCGCTCTACGAGTTGTGGGAGAAGTTTCGCGAGCGGACTTCTATTGAGCATGTGATCGTCGTTTGCGAGCAAGGTGAAACAGCGCCCGAAGGGACGATTGAATACGAAGACTGGCTGGCCGACGCCGACCCCTCCCGGTACTCGATGCCCGATCTCGATGAAAACGAGGCGGCCGCCATGTGCTACACCTCGGGCACAACTGGCAAGCCCAAAGGCGTGCTCTACTCGCACCGGGCCATCACGCTGCACACGTTGGGCACGATGACGATCGACGGCCTGGGCATCTGCGAAAAAGACATCTGTTTGCCCGTCGTGCCGATGTTTCACGCCAACGCCTGGGGATTTCCCTACAGCGCAACGTATTGCGGCGCGAAGCAGGTCTTCCCCGGCCCGCATCTCGATCCGCCCAGCCTGCTGGAGTTGCTGGCCAGTGAAAAGGTGACGCTCACCGCTGGAGTACCGACGATCTGGTTGGGCATGTTGCAAATCCTTGATGAGAACCCCGACAAGTACGATCTGTCTGCGATTCGCGCCATGGTCGTGGGCGGGTCGGCGGCGCCGCGCTCGATGATCGAAGGCTTTCAGAAGCGGCACGGTTTGAGCATCGTGCATGCCTGGGGCATGACTGAGATGACGCCCATGGGCACCAACTCGCAGTTGCCCAGTTGCCTGCTCGAAGCTCCCGAGGAAGAGCAATTCGCCTTTCGCTCGAAGCAGGGCCGCCCGGTTCCGTTAGTCGAAGTCCGCGGCCGCAACGAGGACGGGATCGTGCCGTGGGACGGCCAGACGATGGGCGAGCTGGAAGTACGCGGACCCTGGATTGCGAGCACTTACTACGAAAGCCCCGACGGCGCGAAGTCGTTCACCGATGACGGCTGGTTCCGCACGGGCGATATTGTTTGCATCGGCCAGGATGGATGCGTGCAGTTGCAGGATCGTGCGAAGGACGTGATCAAGTCGGGCGGCGAGTGGATCAGTTCGGTGGCGTTGGAAAACGCCATCATGGGCCACCCCGATGTGGCGGAAGCGGCTGTGATTCCCTGCGAACACCCCAAATGGGCTGAGCGTCCGCTGGCATTGGTGGTGCTCAAGCCGGGACGAAATGCGACACCTGAACAACTGCGCGAATTCCTCGAACCGCAATTCGCCAAGTGGTGGCTGCCCGACGCCTTTGCGATGATCGACGCCATCCCCAAGACGTCGGCCGGCAAGTTTCTCAAGACGGCGCTACGCGAGCGCTTCGGCGACTACTATACTGGCGGGGCTCATTGAGGATCGCTGTCACGAGCGAAAGGTGCCGCTGCCGGCTTGTCCGGCAGTGCCGGCGAACACGCCGCCATCCGTCGTTCTGTGCCGGTCATGGGGCGATTGCAACCAACTGTCCATCGGCCTCTGGCCGTCGTTCACCGTCATCAGACCCGCAGCGGTCGAGACGTGTAGAATACCGCAGGCGCAGCGGCGCCGATCACGCGAACCAAGGAGATGAAGATCATGCCACAACCGGTGATTATCGACGCCGTGCGGACACCGTTCGGTCGCCGCGATGGTGCGTTTCGCGAGACGCGTCCCGACGCTTTGCTGGCCAAGTCGCTGAAGGGGTTGGTCGAGCGCGTCGGCATCGGCCCGGAGAAGATCGACGACGTCGTGAACGGCTGCGTCACCCAGGCCGGCGAGCAAGGCGCCAACGTGGGGCGATTGGGCGTCTTCCTGGCAGGTTTTCCGGTTGAAGTGCCGGCCGTTTCACTCAACCGCATGTGCGGTTCCAGCCAGCAGGCCGTTCACTTCGCAGCCCAAGAGGTCGCCGGTGGCGATGCCCAGTACACCATCGGTTCCGGGGTCGAGAGCATGACCCGTGCGCCGATGTTCAGCGACGTGGGCGACATGGCAAATCTGAATCCCGCATTGTTCGAGCGGTTCGAGCTGATTCATCAGGGCGAGAGCGGCGAGCGAATGGCCGAGAAGTGGAACATCACTCGCGAAGAGGTCGACGAGTTCTCAATCGAAAGCCATCGCCGCGCCAGCGAAGCTGCGAAAAAGGATTGCAACAAGGAGCTGATTCCGGCCGAGGGCCTCGACGCCGACGGCAACACGGTGACGCTCACGCGCGACGAGGGCATCCGCGATAAGACGAATCGCGAAAAGATGGCCACCTTGCCCACGGTGTTTCGCCCGGACGGCAACGGCGTCATCACCGCGGCCAATTCCAGCCAGGTGTCCGACGGGTCGGCGGCCGTTCTCCTTGGCGATCGAGAGGTTGCCGAGGCTGATGGCTTCAAGCCCAAGGCACGGTTCCGTGCGCGTGTCGCTGTAGGCGATGATCCGACGTTGCAACTGGCGGGCGTCATCCCGGCTACTCGTAAGGCGCTCGATCGGGCTGGCCTGACGATCGACGATATCGACTGGATCGAGATCAACGAGGCCTTTGCCACGGTGGTGCTCGGCTGGTCCCGGGAGATCAAGCCGGACATGGCGAAAGTGAATCCCTGGGGCGGTGCGATCGCTCACGGTCACCCCTTGGGCGCCACGGGAGCCGGCCTGATGTCGAAGATGCTGGCCGGCATGGAAGCCACCGGCGCCACGCTCGGCCTGCAGACGATGTGCATCGGACACGGCATGTCGACCTGCACGATCATCGAGCGACTGTAGGCGGCTCGCACCTTCGGGCAAACAGAATCCTCGAAACACGACCGGCGGCGCGCTGCGTCGCCGGTTTCAATTGACACACATATCCAACTTCCAAACGGGTAGGTCGCGATGGAAATCAAAGGTCACGCGTTTCTGGTTACCGGCGGGGCTTCGGGCTTGGGGGCGGCCACCGTGCGGCTGATTGTCAAGCGGGGCGGGCAGGCGGTCATCGCCGACTTGAACTCTGAAGCCGGCGAAGCTCTCGCCCAGGAGCTGGGCGACAACGCGCGATTCGCCGCAGTCGACGTGACCGATACTGATCAGGTGCAAGCCGCCATCAAGCTCGCCACCGACACCTGGGGTATGCTGCGGGGTGCGGTGAATTGCGCCGGCGTCGGCACCGCGATGCGCGTCTGTGGCAAGGAAGGCCCTCACGATCTCGACGTATTCGGCCACGTCATCCGTATCAACCTGATTGGCACCTTCAACGTCATTCGACTGGCCGGCGCGGTGATGACGACGGCCGATCCCGTCGGTCCCGACGAAGAGCGCGGCGTGATCATTAATACCGCATCCGTGGCGGCCTTCGACGGACAGATCGGGCAGGCTGCCTACAGTGCGTCGAAGGGTGGTGTCGTGGGGATGACGCTGCCCATTGCTCGCGAGCTGGCGCGGTTTGGCGTCCGCGTGCTCACCATTGCGCCCGGTCTGTTCGACACACCGATGATGGCCGCGCTTCCCGAGGAGGCCAAACAGTCATTGGGGCAACAGGTGCCCTTCCCGCCGCGTTTGGGACAGCCCGCCGAATACGCGGCGCTGGCCGCTCAGATCATCGAAAACACGATGCTCAACGGCGAGACGATTCGCCTCGACGGAGCGATTCGCATGGCGCCGAAGTAGCGAGTGCGGCCACCGATTGCGCGGATCGTAGAGCGGTTGTGTCGCGGTCTGTTGACTGCGAGCACGTTGAGCGTTGCGTGTCTCGCGCGATTGGGGGAGCGGTCGTGAGATCACTCCCAACGGAGGACCACTTGCGAACAGAGCGCCATTTGCTAACAGAGGCGACTGCCCGGTTGAAGTCGTGGGCGCGCCCTTGGCGACCGATCCTATTCTTCGGCTTTCTTCTCCTCGCCTTCGCCCTCTTCTTCGGCCTTCTTCTTTTTCTTCTTCTTCATCGAGAGTTTGAAGACGCGAACTTTGGGCAGGCCGAGCGGGCTGTCGCCCTCGTGCCAACGCTCTGCCTGTTTGAGGCGTTCGATCCGTTCTTCCCGGCGGAGCACGCTGCGATTGCTCGACATCCCGCGCCGCATCCGTAAACTCTTGTCCATCGACATGGCAGGTGGCTCCGCATCGCTTGTTGATTGGTCAGTCGATCCGGCCTCGATCGACTTCGAGCATGCTGTAGGGAATGGGCGGCTGCTGGTAAACGGCTTCGATTCCTGGCGCCGCGTTTGTTTTGATTGTCGTCGACAACGGGTAGTGGCGGCCGATGGCAAAGGCCAGCGACAGCGCGGATACCACAAGAGCTGCGGCAGCGAAGGACATCCCCGGCGTGAGCCGCAGCGTCATTCCTTCGGTCCGCTCGAGCACCGTGGTGTCGGCTGCGCAGGTATCGTCGCGACGCACTCTGCCGAAGCGACGCTCGGCGAACTCCGTCGACGAGCCGCGTCCTTGCATCGCGAAGCCCCCTTGGCAGTCGACTCCCGCCGCAACCGAATCAACGAATATACGGCCGGCACGCACTTCGGACAAGCGGTCTCGGCCGACGTCGGCGGCTGTTGATGGGCAGACCCGTTCGGGTCGGAAGCACTGATCTGGTAAACAGTTGGGCCGCGCAGGTTGGTTGCGGTCCAGGTAGGGTTCACGTATAGTGAATCCTTACGCTTGGTTACGGCTCGCAGACTTGAAGGTCGACGCGCCGCCCTGCGTTTCCGGTCGGGCAGTCGCTGCTTGCGAACCGTCGCTAGCCGGTCTGCGTAGTGGCGCGAGGACCGCCGCCCGAGTGGACGAAGAGGCTCGCCACGATCTCAGCGCACTCCGGCGGGCGCCGAGCTGGCGTCGTTTCCGCCGGCAGCCGCCGTCCAGGAGGCAGCGCCCGGCGTATTCATTGCGTCGTCTGCGGCGGGGCGTTTTTCGGCAGCGGCCCTGGGGGAGCTAGTCCACATGGACAACGGCGTCGTCATTCGTACCCGCAACCTCTCCAAGGTCTATCGCGACTTCTGGGGACGCCAAAAGGTGCGGGCTCTGAAGGCGTTGGACCTCGAGATTCGCTGCGGCGAGGTGTTCGGCCTGCTGGGACCCAACGGTTCGGGCAAGACCACGACCATCAAGTTGCTGTTGGGGCTGATCTTTCCCACCAGCGGCGATGCCGAAGTGCTGGGCAAGCAGGCTTCGGACGTCACCAAGAACGAGCGCATCGGCTATCTGCCAGAAGAGTCGTACCTGTATCGCTTCCTCAACGCTGAAGAGACGCTCGACTTCTACGGGCGGCTGTTCAACATGTCCTCGGCCGAGCGACGTCAGCGGGCCAAGGAGTTGATCGAGCTGGTTGGCCTGCAAGTCGCGCGGCGGCGGCAGTTGCGTGAATACTCCAAAGGCATGACGCGGCGGATTGGCTTGGCGCAGGCGCTGATCAACGATCCCGAGCTGATCTTGCTCGACGAGCCGACCAGCGGCCTTGACCCAATCGGCACGCGCGAGATGAAGGACCTGATTCTTGACCTCAAGAGCAAAGGCAAGACGATCGTCATGTCGAGTCACCTGTTGGCCGACGTGCAGGACGTCTGCGATCGCATCGCGATCTTGCACCAGGGCGAACTGAAAGAGCTGGGCCGTGTCGACGATCTGCTCAAGCTGGAAGACGTGATGGAGCTGCGCGTGGCGGGCTTGAGCGAGGCGGCGCGTGAGGAACTCGTGGCGACCATCGAGCGCAACGGTGCCGAACTGGTGAGCATCGACCACCCCACCACGACACTGGAAGACCTGTTCCTGCAGATCGTCCGCGACAGTGAAGCGCGTCCCGGCCGTCGAGTGACGGCCGCGACGACTGACGCTTCGGCCACTGCCGACGGGACACCAGCCGAGTAGACGTGCAGCTCGTCCGCGCGTCGCTCGAGCATGACTGACTGCAATCTTTCTGAGACCTGACCCGCGATGATCATTGAAGCCCCGCTGCCGGCCTTTGCAGACTGGTGGGCCGGCGCCGCCACCTGGTGGCTGATCGTCGTGGGTCTGCTGGGCGCCGCCGTCTTGGTGTTGGGGCTGATCGGCGCGATTGTGCGTCAGGGCCCCGTGGCCGGACCCCGCAGTTTCGTGCGGTTTGTGGGCTCGGCATTGGGCGATCTGGTGCGGATGTCCCCCCGGCGCGTGGGCGCCATCATGCGGTTGGCGGTGCTCGAATCGGTCCGCCGCATGGTGTTGGCCGTGTTTGTGGTCTTCATCGTCATCCTGCTGTTTGCCGGCTGGTATCTCGATCCAGGCACCAATGAACCGGCCAAGCTCTATTTGAGTTTTCTATTGAGCACGACGAGCTACCTGGTGCTGCTACTGGCACTGTTGCTCAGTGTGTTCAGCCTGCCCAACGACATTCGCAACCGCACGATCTACACCGTGGTGACCAAGCCGGTGCGGCCCAGCGAGTTGGTGTTGGGCCGCATTCTGGGCTTCAGTCTCATCGGCACAGCGATGCTCGCCGCGACGGGTATCGCCAGCTACGTGTTCGTCGTGCGCGGGCTCGATCACACGCACGAGGTCGTGGTCGACTCGTTGGTAGCCGGCGACAGCGGCAACCTCACCGGTCGCACCAGCCTGGACAACGGCCACCGGCATGAGGTGCGCATCGGCGCCGATGGCAACGGCCGGGCGGACGTCGCACAAGATCACTGGCACTCGATCACCGCCCAACAGCGCGGCACCGAGACGATCTACGAGGTCGGCCCCCCGCAGGGCATGCTCGAGGCGCGGGTGCCCATCGTCGGCACGCTGCTTTTCACCGACCGGCAGGGCCGGGTGGGAGAAACGGCTCAGGACGTGGGCAAGGAGTCGAAGTATCGCAGTTGGATCGAAGGCGGTACGCAGGGCTCTGCCATGTACACGTTTGCGGGGGTCACGCCGGAGCAGTTTCCCGACGGGCTGCCGGTGGAGTTGAACCTGGGCGTCTTTCGCACGCACAAGGGCGATGTGAGCAAGGGAATCCTCGGCAGCATCATCCTCCGCAACCCCGACAATCCAGAGATAGCTGCCGCGCCGCTTAACTTCGTAGCCGAAGAGTACCGTTCCGATCTGAAGCGCTTCGCACGCGAGCTCACCACGAGCGACGGTGACAAGCTCGATCTATTCGCAGACCTCGCGCCCGACGGGCGCATCGAGGTCAAGATCGTCTGTCTCGAACCTGGCCAGTATTACGGCATGGCGCCGACGGACGTGTATCTTCGCGCGCGCGATGCGTCGTTCGCCGGCAACATGTTCAAGGCCTACGTCGGAATCTGGCTACAGATGGTGGTCATTACCGCCATCGGCGTCACGCTGAGCACGTTCCTCAATGCGGCGGTCGCCATGTTGGGGACGTTCGCCTTGATCCTGGCGGGCTTCGCCCGCGGTTTTATCGACGATGTGGCGAACAATCAGGTGCTGGGCGGGGGGCCGCTCGAATCGCTGATTCGCCTGGTGACCCAGGCCAACGTGAGTACGCCGCTGGAACCCGGGCTGAGCACGACCATTGCGCAAACTTTCGACGATCTGTATCAGGGGCTGTTGCGGGCCGTTGTCGAACTGATTCCCGATCTGGGCGTATTAAGTCAGGTGGGCCGCCTGGCGAACGGGTTCAACATTCCCGCCGATGGTGTGGCGGTCCATATGGTCATGACCCTGGGCTACGTCGCGCCGATCTTCGTAGCCGGATACGTCCTGCTCAAAATGCGTGAGGTGGCTGGATGAATCCGCGGCGCTCTTTCATCCGCAAGATTGTCTATCTCGTCGCCATCGCCGTGCTGTTGGTGCCGCTGGCCCTGTTGGGGCAGCCCGCGCGTTCGGCAGGTCCGGGGCGGCAGGGTTCGCCCGGCGGGCTGTTGGCTCGGATGCGGCTCGACGCGGGCATGAGCCAGGCGAATCTCGGCGAGCTCGATCCCACGAGCGAAACCATGCGTCTGGCTACCTTGGGCCTGCGGGGTGTGGCGGCCAACATTCTCTGGACCAAGGCGTTCGCGGCCCAACGAGAAGAAGACTGGTCGACGCTCTCGGCCACGTACGAACAGATCACGAACCTGATGCCCAACTACATCACGGCCTGGCGTAACCAGGCTTGGAACCTGGCCTACAACGTGTCGGTGGAATGGGACGACTACAACGACCGGTATTTCTGGGTCATCAAAGGCATCAACTTCGGCCGCGAAGGTGTGCGCTTCAATCAACGCGCGCCGCTGTTGCGTTGGGAAGTTGGTTGGATCATCTCGCAGAAGATCGGTCGCGCCGACGAAAAGGTACTGTTCCGGCGGCTCTTCCGCGAAGACGATGACTTCCATGGCGAGCGTCCCCTGCCCCGGCGTGACAACTGGCTGGTGGGCAAGGAGTGGTTCCTGCAGGGAATCGATCTGGTCGACAATCAGGGTGTGGCCCTGCGCGGCAAGAACCCCGTCGTCTTCTATACCGATCCGGCTATGTCGCAGATCTACTACGCGACGGCCATCGAAGAAGAGGGCACGTTCGGCGAAGTGGCAATGGTCGCCTGGAGCCGCGCCGCCGAGGATTGGCAGGCCTTCGGCGAGCGGCAACTCCAACTGTCCGAAGGCGACATCCGTCTGGTGGATTTCGATCTCTTCCTCGATCTGCACCAGCAGAAAGCGCAAGCCCTGCACGAGCTGCAACCCGACTTGCAGGCACAGCTCTTCGAAGCCAAAGTCAACCTCCTTCCCGAGGCCGACCAGGAATTGATTCGCCGCGAGCCGAAGGACTACACCCGCGAGGAGATCGAACGGTTGTACGAGCTACAGCCCGAGGTGACGGTGACTTACCAGGACATCGCCGAAAACCTGCCGACGAATCTTCGTCCCCAGGGGCGCGAGCTGGCGCGCGACGCGCAAATCTATCTCAGCAAGTTGGACACCATCGACAACTACCGCAACCAGGTGAACTACCTCTACTGGAAGACGCGTTGCCGTGCCGAGACCGAGCAGGACGCGCTGGACGCACGGCGACTGATTTACGAAGGCGACCGCGCGTACGTCGATCGCGGTAACCTGGACGTGGCCCGCGAGAACTACGAGGCCGGCTTCGAGAAGTGGCGGGTCGTGTTCGACAAGTATCCCAAGCTGGTCGAAGACGTGCTCACCGGCGAGGAGCTGTTGAAGACGATCGGGCGCTACAACGAGATTCTCGAGCGCGCGGATGAATCGTTCCCCGAACCCTTCATCCTGCAAGACGTCCTCGATATGCACCTTCCCCCATTGCCGCCCGAAGAACCCGTGCCTGCCGGGCCGTAGGCGTGTCATCGCCGCACGTGGCGGTCATGGCAGATCGAGCGCGACCTGTTGTTCGAGCAGCGTTTGCAAACGGGCGACGCGCTCCGGATGCTGAGCGGCGAGGTTGCGCTCCTCACCGGGATCGTCCCAGGTGTTGAAGAGTTCACGGAGGCCCGTCGCGTGATTGACGACGAGTTTCCACGGACCCTCGCGTAGCGCAACATGCTGCCGGTTGTAGTTGGTCCAGTAGAGCACGATTGGTTCGAGCGCTGCGCCGTCGCGCAGTCGGGGCCAGATGTTGCGGCCTTCGAGCTGCAACTCAGTATCGGTGGTGCCGCCGGCTAGCGCCACGAGCGTGGGGTACCAGTCGAGCACGCTGATGACTTCATCGATGATTCCCGGCGCAATCACGCCGGGCCAGTGCACCAGAGCCGGCGTGCGTAAACAGCCGTCGTACACGTCGCCAATCCAGCCGCGGAGCGGTCCGTTGTTGCCTAGTTGCGGATAGGGGCCGAATCGGCCCTCGTAATTGTCGGGCTGCTCGGGCAGGTCCTTTATCGCGCCGTTGTCACTGAAGAACACGACCAGCGTGTTCTGCCGGTGCCCGCTGCGCTCGAGTGCCTCGAGTAGTTGGCCGATCGCGTCATCCATGTGTGTGACGGCCGCGGCATACAAACGGCGCGACGGCAACGCGATCGTCTGCTCGTACGGCTCGACCCAACGCGCTTCTTCCTGCAAGGGCGGGTGCGGTGCGCCAAACGGCACGTAGAGAAAAAACGGACCGTCGCGCCGGGCTTCGATGAAGCGAACGGCTTCGGCGGTAATCAGGTCGAGCGAGTGGCCCGCTTCATCGGCGAGCTGATCGTTGCGGTGCCAGCTCCGATCGCCGTTCTTGTAGCGATGCGTCAGTTTGTCGATCTGCCCGTGCAGGTATCCGTATGAGACATCGAAGCCATACTGCCGCGGGCCCGTTTCCGGGCGCAGTCCCACGTGCCATTTGCCGGTGATGGCGGTCTCGTACCCTATTGATTGCAGTGCATCCGCAATAGTCACCGTCTCCGGCGGCAGCGCTTGCCGGCTGCGATGACCGATGGCCCCGTTGATTCCGTACCGTGACGGTGCGCGGCCGGAAAGCAGCGCCGCGCGGGTCGGCGAACACATCGGGTAGACGTAGAAACGTTCGAGCCGCGCCCCCTCAGTGGCCAGCCGATCGAGATGGGGCGTGCGGATGTCCGAACCGTGATAGCCGACATCGCCCCAGCCCTGATTGTCGGAGACGATCAGCAGAATGTTGGGCGGGGAGGGCGCTGCGCCAATTGCCATGCCGCAAAGTGAAATCGTAGCGATGAGCAGAGCAATCGTCTGTCGATGGGCGATCATGTGCATGAGGGAATTCAGTTCTTTAGCACCTTGTCGAAGAGCGGCAGGGCGACGCGTCCGCTCCATGCGTGCCCGCCCCGAAAGTCGTCGAAGTGCAGTTGTTCGGCTGCTCTGAACGAGGCGTAGGCGCGGCGCAATCTCTGGCGGAACAGGTCGCACCAAGTGTCGTCGATGAGTGGATCGTCCGAGCCGACTTCCCACACGCACGGTCGCGGCGCGATCAGCGAGCCGATCTCGGAATAGTCGCCGTAGTTGAGCAGCCCGGGAATCATTTGGGCGCCGCAACTGTGTCGCAAGGTCATGCGTTCCTGCAGCAGGTTCAAGGCACCGCTGATGCACGCCACCCGAATGCGCGGATCGATGGCAGTCACCATCATCGTCATGCGACCGCCATACGAGAGCCCCGCGCAGCCCAAGCGATCGTTGGCCACCTCGGGTCGACTTTCGAGGTAATCGAGCGACCACCGCAGATCGCGGAGATTGGCCGTGATGGGCAACCGTCCCAGGGCCTGCATGCGGACGAACGTGACCGCACACGGATCGTTGCCGCCATAGGATTCTCGATCGACACGGCGACCGAAAGGAATCAGACAGGGCACCGCCACGACGTAGCCACGACGCACGAAGTCGAGCGCGTAGTCGTAGTTGTGCTGGGCGATGTGTTGTTCGTGTGCGGGGCTATTCGCCTGGCCTACGAGCGCGTCGTTCCCCAGCGGCCCGTGCCCATGCACGCAAAGGACGGCAGGGCGCGGACTGTCGGGCGAGGCGCCCGTCGGGATCAAGAGATAGAGGGGCAACTGCGGAACATGCGGCGCTTCGAGCAGCAGGTCGAGGCGCAAATGATCGGATTGCGGCTCGCCCAGCTCTGCGCCGATCGTCCATTCGGATGGCGGCGTGGAGTCACCCAGCAACCGTTCAAGTTGCCGACGAAACTTCTGCTGCCAAGTGCGACATGCATCCGCCGAGTCGCCGTCATAGAGCATGGCAAGCGGCGCATGTTGCACCGCGTCGACGATATCGTGATGCACGATGTTCCGGTCGGAAGCGACATCTTCAGCGATCGCTCGTTGGTCTGCATGGTGCGCGAACAGCACCAGTGTTGCGAGGCCGATGGAGGCGGCGGACCAAGCGGACATGAAAACAGTCTCCATGGCAACGAGTGGAGCGCAGCGCCGAGCGTCTTTGCGCGTGCAGCGTGGTGACAAAGCCGTTGTAACTCGCCCACGCGGCGCGTCCAACTTTTGCCGCAGCGCACAGGAGCAACCCTGTTTGCGAGCCGAGTGCTGGCATGCACTTCGAGGTTAGGCAAGCGGCGGATGAAGGCGGTGCGCCCTTGCTGATTCGTTGCGGGAGCTACAATTCCCCTGGCGGCGGTCGAGTTGCGATTGTTGGGCGGGCGGCGAGGCGTATGGGCGTGCGTGACGACGACGAATCGGTCGATGACACGCTGGCGGGCGACGAGCGCGGTGATGGCTTCGCGGCTGCTGCGGCGAAGGTGCGGGATTTCCCTGCCACGCCGGGCGTCTATCTGATGAAGGACGCCGCCGGCCGCGTGATCTACGTCGGCAAAGCGAAGAATCTCCGCGCCCGTGCGGGAAGTTACTTTCTGAAGGCGGCCGCCGAAGATCGTCGCACGGCGGAACTGGTTCGTGAGATTGCCGATATCGACTGCCTGCCGGCCGACAGCGAGGTCGACGCGCTGCTGGCCGAAGCGCGGCTGATCAAGGATGTGCGGCCCAAGTTCAATGTCGAGTTGAAAGACGACAAGAGCTTTCCGTATCTCGAAATCTTCGTCCGCGAAGACTTTCCCCGCGTCGAGTTCACGCGGACTCCGCACGACCGCGGCACCAAGCTCTATGGTCCGTTTGCCGGCGCCGGCAGTTTGCGCGGTGCGATTGCGGTATTGCAGAAGATTTTCAAGTTCCGCACGTGCAGCCTGGAGATCGACGAGGGCGACGAAAAGTGGCGCTGGTTTCGTCCCTGTCTACTGGCCAGCATCAAGCAGTGCTCTGCGCCGTGCAACATGCGGATCTCGAAAGACGAGTACCGCCGCGACATTCAGCGGCTGCGGATGTTTCTGGAGGGGAAGAAGGACTCGCTGTTGAAGCAGATGCGCAAGGAGATGAGCGAAGCGGCCGAAGAGCGGGAGTACGAAAAGGCGGCGCGGTTGCGCGACGAGATTCACATGCTGGAAACGCTCGATCGCCGCGGGGAACTTGACACGCACGTACAGCCCGAGGTGTTTTACGTCGACCCGAAGAAGGGGTTGGCGGGCTTGCGGAAGGTACTCGGGCTACCAGAAACGCCGCGGACGATCGAAGGCGTCGATATCGCGCACCTTGGCGGGGGCGAGACTGTGGCCAGCTTAGTGCAATTCATCGACGGATTGCCGTTCAAGCCGGGCTACAAGCGCTTCAAGATTCGCGCCGTGGCGGGCGTCGATGACTTCGCCAGCATCCACGAAGTCGTGGCGCGTCGCTTTCAGCGACTCCAGGACGAAGGCGACGTGTTTCCCGATCTGCTGCTGATCGACGGCGGCATCGGGCAGCTCAACGCAGCGCTCGCCGCGTTTCGCGATCTACAGATCGAGCCGCCCGTGGTGATTTCACTGGCCAAACGCGAAGAGCTGATTCACCGCATGGGCGAAAGCGAGCCGCTACGATTGAGCCGGCACAGCTATGCCCTGCGGCTGGTGCAATACGTGCGCGATGAGGCCCACCGATTCGCGCAGCACTATCATCACATCTTGCGTCGCAAATCGACGTTGGGAGATGCGGCCGAGTGAATGGACCGTGACGATTGCCGCCGCGAATCAGGCCGCGGTCGAGGTCGGCGTGTCGATTTGCGATTGGGCGCCAGGCCAACGTCGCAACGCCACGGCAACGAGATGCCCGCCGAAAGCGACTGAGAGCTTCAAGGCGTGCTCGTAGCTGCCGCGCCGTCCGACCATTGGAATGCAGTCGAAGTCGCACTCCGGGTCTTGCGTTTGCAGGTTGAGCGTCGGGGGCGCGAAGCCGTCGCGCAAAGCGAGCGTGGTGATGGCCAATTCGACGCTTCCCGAGGCGTTGACCAGGTGGCCGAGCATCGACTTCGAAGAGCTGACGCAGGTGTTTTGTCGTGCGGGACCGAATGCGCGGCGAATGGCCACGGCTTCGACCAAATCGTTCTGCTTGGTGCCGGTGCCGTGCGCGTTAATGTAACCCACGTCCGCAGGGGCGAGCTGCGCGCGATGCAGTGTGCGGTCAATGAGATAGGTCAGCGCCTCGGACTCGGCGTCGAGCCCGGTGACGTGATGGGCCTGAGCGAGGTTCGTGCTAGAGAGGATCTCGGCATAGATTCGCGCGCCGCGGCGGACCGCATGGCTCAATCGTTCAAGCATGAACACGGCGGCGCCTTCACCCATCACGAAGCCCTTGCGGTCGACGTCGAAAGGGCGCGCGGCGCGTTCCGGCGGGTCGTCGTAGGCCAACACTTTCATGCGATGAAAGCCGGCGGCAAAGATCGGATGAATGGCTTCCGCGCTACCGCCAATGGCCATGTCGCACTGGCCGTCGCGAATCGCGCGCGCTGCCGCCAGGATATCGACGAGCCCGCTGGCACACGCCACGGAGTGTGAGATCCTCGGGCCGCCGAAGCCGTAGTGACGCGCGATGTCGGCCCCGGCGCTACACGGCAGGAACTGTTGCCACCATTGGATCTCCTCGGGCGGGCGGTTGTAGGCGCGAGGATCTTCCAGGTACTCGGTGTCGCCGACGTGGCCACTGATGGCACATCCCACGCGGTCGCGATCGATGCGGGCCAGATCGACGCCCGAGTCCTCGATGGCTTCGGCGGCCGCCGCGCGGATCATCGAGATGACTTTGAGTTGGTGCGGGTATTCCGGCGCGATGTCGGTTGTTGCGGCCAACAGCAGGCCGTCGGGTATGGCTTTGACGCCGCTCAGCTTGCGGACGCCGCTGCGGCCTTCGCGCACAGCACGCCAGACGCTCTCGCGATCGCTGCCCACCGAGGCCAACATGCCGATGCCGGTGATTACGATCGGTTCGTCTTGCGGTTTCCTTCGCGCCACGCTGCTACCTCGCGGATCGCGATCACCTGCAGGAATGCGGAGATCAAACCCTGGAAACGTCGATAACGCCCCCCAGCCGAACCACTACGCCCTGATCGGCATAATCGGTTCGTTCCGGCCCCTGTCTTCAGTTAGCGCACAGGGAGCGGGAATGTAACAAACCACTGTGTACGCACCTACATAGAGCGGGTGCTCTGGGGGGTTTGGGGCAGCGAATGATTACCGATTGTTGATGCGCCGCACCACGTGCTGTGGAGCGCTAATCCGGCCGGGACTCGCGCTGCGCATAACAAGTTTCGGCGAGTGGCCGCCAGACGGCTGTTCGACACCCTCAACAGCGGCGAACGGCGAAAAAAGTCAGTTGCAGGCTTGCAATCGATGCATCGCTGGCTATATTCGCTGTCTGTGGGTTGTAGTCCCAATTAGTATCTAAACATGGAGGGAAATCAGGGAAATCGGCCCAAAATCTGTGTCTGATTGCTATTGGATTCGGGTCGACGGCAGGGTGCGATGGCCGAAGCCTTTTTTCAAGGTGAGTTTCGCCGCGCCGTCGATGACCGGTTTCGCCTCAGCTTGCCCGGTGAGCTGCTCGTCGGGCTCGACGGTGAGCCGCCCGAGGTCATCCTGGCCAAAGAGCGGTTGGGGTGTCTGAGTCTCTGGCCGGCCAGGCAGTGGCAGCAGCGGCTCGAAGGCGACGTCGCGCTGATCCGGGACAAGATACGCGCAGGCCGTATGGATGGGCGACTGGACGACGTGCAGCGCCTGGGGCGACTGCTGTCCACCCGGCAACGCAGCGTGAAACTCGCGGGGCGCGGGCGGCTGGTGCTGCCCGAGGGCTTCCGCGAATTTCTGCGCGTCGAACCCGGAGGCGAGCTGATGGTGATCGGCGCCGCGATCTGCATCGAGCTGTGGCACCCTGACGCGTGGCTGAGCTACCTGAAACGCAATATGCCGAAGTTCCGTCGCCTTTACGATCAACTGGCCAGCTGAACGTGTTCATCCATGCCTGGTGGGAGGAACTCGCCGACCCTCATCCCCGCCCTCGTCACCCGCATTGGTCGGAGATGACCACGGAACGGTCTGCGCGGCACGGAAGCCCCAGCGACCCTCCCGCCGGGCATGGCTTTTTCGCTGCCTTGCAGCGATCCGCTCATGGCGAACCGATTCATACGCCAGGCGGTGTCGGTGGTGCCGGGCTCGCCGGTGTAACTCCCGTCGATACCGCGATGAAAGCGCGCCGCAGGTCGTTCAACAGCGCCGTGAGCATGGCGGCTTCGTCGGGAGTGAGATTGCCTGAGGTCTTCTGCTCGACGACCTCCAGCAGATCGATGAAGTGCTTGGCCTCGTCCTGGCGCACTTCAGTTTTCCCGGTGACCGGGTGCGGCATTTGGCCCAGGGACATGACAGCCTGCGTGGCAAGCATGGAGACGAGGCTGGCGAAACTGGCCGGGGGTAGCGGTCCCGTTTCACCTGCGGCGCCCGCCGGCCGTTCGGTCTCTGCCGTGGCGGCCTTCCGTTTGAGCGCCTCTTTTTCGGCTTGGACCTGCGACTTCCAGTCCTCGTCGACGATGATCTTTTTCTCTTCGCCTTCGCCGCTCATGTCGTCATCTCCTCTCGTACGTTCGCACGGTCTGCGGACCAGGCTGCGCTCGAAGGCTCGAACCATTTGAGCGCCGGGTGACAGGACTGGACAATCCTGCATTTCCAACCAAAGTCGGCCTTGCGCCTGGCACTCGTCTCTACGGCGATTGCAGCTCTTCGGATCGCGCGGTGCGCTGCCGGCGGCGTTCGACGGCTGCGCCGACGAATCCGGCGAACAGCGGCTGCGGTGCCGTGGGCTTCGACTTGAACTCCGGGTGGAACTGAACGGCGACGAACCACGGGTGGTCGGCCAGTTCGACGATCTCGACTAGCGCCCCGTCGGGACTGGTGCCGGTGACGTGCATGCCGTGGGCAGCGTATTGCTGTCGATACACGTTGTTGAACTCGTAGCGATGGCGGTGCCGTTCAGAGACGACCGGCTGGCCGTAACAGGATGATGCGTGGCTTTGGCGGTCGACGAGATGCGCCTCTTGTGCGCCGAGCCGCATGGTGCCGCCCTTGTCGGTGATTTGCCGCTGATCGTCGAGCAGGCACACGACCGGGTGCGGTGAGTCCTTGTCGAACTCGGTGGAGTTGGCCCGCTGGAGACCGACGACATTGCGGCCGTATTCAATCACCGCACATTGCAATCCCAGGCAAATGCCGAGGAACGGGATCCCGCGCTCGCGGACGTAGCGTATGGTCTCGACCTTGCCTTCGATGCCGCGTTCACCAAAGCCGCCGGGCACGATCACGCCGTCGAAACCGGCCAGCAGTTGTTCGGGGCCTTCGCGCTCGATGGCATTGCTGTGAATGGGCTGGATGCGGATCTGCGCCCGGTGGGCCATGCCGGCGTGGTCGAGGGCCTCGTACAGCGACTTGTACGCGTCGCGATGTTCGGCGTACTTGCCCACCACGGCCACGGCGACTTCGTGTTCGGGGTTGCGCAGGCGGTGCAACAGGTCGCGCCAGTCGTCGAGATCGAGCGTGCCGGCGGGGAGTTCGAGTTGTTGCAGGATGAGCTGGTCGAGGCCGTGATCGACCAGGCTCAGCGGCACTTCGTAGATCGAGAAGTCCTTGTCTTTCTCTTCGATGACCGCCTCGGTCGGCACGTTGCAAAATAGCGCGATCTTCTCGCGATCATCGCGGCTCATCGAGCGTTCGGTGCGGCAGATGAGAATGTCGGGCTGAATACCGATCTGGCGGAGTTGCCCCACCGAATGCTGCGTGGGCTTGGTCTTCAGCTCGCCGGCCGCCTTGAGAAACGGCAGCAGCGTGAGATGGATGTAGAGGCAGTTTCGCTTGCCGGCGTCGAGCGAGAACTGGCGAATAGCTTCCAGAAACGGCTGGCTTTCGATGTCGCCCACCGTCCCGCCGATCTCGGTGATCACCACGTCGACATCCGGTCCGGCCAGCTTGCGGGTGCACTCTTTGATTTCGTTGGTGATGTGCGGGATGACCTGCACGGTCTGCCCCAGGTAGGCGCCGCGGCGTTCCTTGTTGATCACAGTCTGGTAGATCTGCCCGGTGGTGTAGTTCGAATCGCGAGTGAGCGGGCTGTTCGTGAAGCGCTCGTAGTGGCCCAAGTCGAGATCGGTCTCGCTGCCGTCGTCGAGCACGTAGACTTCGCCGTGCTGGTAGGGGCTCATCGTGCCGGGATCGACGTTGATGTACGGATCGAACTTCTGCATCCGCACGCGCAGGCCATGATGCTCGAGAAGCATGCCGATCGATGCGCTGGTGAGCCCTTTGCCGAGCGAGCTCACGACGCCGCCGGTCACGAAGATGTGTTTGGTCATGGTGACTACCTTCCTGGCGAGAACATGCGTTTAGCCATCCGGCTGCCAAACGGCGATCGTGGATTCTTGCAACCGATGCAACTGACGGCCCTGCCCGCCGCGCGCGCCGCACCGCCGCGTGGCGACGGGAAACACGATCAGCGCAGCCTTGAAAACTGTGGACCGGCTGATCGTTGGAGGTGCGGCAGGTGGCCGATGGTCGCGGCCCCGTGCTCCGCAGTACGGCGCCGTGACTAGCTCCGTAGCGCCATGTTATCGGGCCAGCACACGACTGACAAACGCCCGGTAATCCTGCGGCGTATCGATGCCGACGGTCGGTTCGTCGACGACACCGACCCGGATGCGAAAGCCGGCTTCCAGGACGCGCAGTTGCTCGAGCCGCTCGAGTTTTTCCAGCCGCGACGGTGGCATTTGCGCGAGTTGCATCAAGAATTCGCGACGGTAGGCGTACAACCCGACGTGTTGATAAAAGACCGGCGGCTCGGAGTTTAGCAAGGCATCGTCCCAGGCACGCGGATGGGGAATGGGCGCCCGGCTGAAGTAAAGCGCCGTACCCGCCGCGTCGAACACGACTTTCACACAGGCAGGGTCTTCCCACTGGGCACGATTGCGAACGGGCGTGGCCAATGTCGACATGACGGCGTCGGGATGGGCTTCCAGCATCGCAATGGCCAGATCGATGGACGAGCCGGCGATTTCCGGCTCGTCGCCCTGCACGTTGACGACGACGTCGACGTCTTCGAGATGTCGGGCCACGGCGGCCACGCGATCGGTCCCGCTAGCCAGCTCGGTCGGCGTGAGGTAGACCTCGCCACCAAAACTACGGACCTCACGGACGATTTCTTCGTGGTCGGTCGCGATGCAGATCCCCGCCGGTCGATTGGCCCGAGACGCCGATTCGTAGGTGTGCGCCAAAAGCGTCTTACCGGTTTCGCGCAATAACAGCTTGCGGTCCAGGCGGGTCGACGCGTACCTCGCCGGGATCACGATGTAGCTTTTGCTCGTGGCCGGGGGGAGAAAGTGGGGGCGGCGCATGCTGGCGGTCCTCCATGACCGGGGGCTAACTTGTAGGGCATGGCGGCAGCCGAAGCCTAGACCGCTTGGGCGAAAAAGAGGGTGTCGTACGTGCCTCGCGTGTGGAGAATTGGCGGGTGAATACCCCATGACGCGGAGCGAGTGGATCGCCTTAGCAGCCGGCGCCGCTGCCAGTGTGGTGCTGATTCACATAGCCTGGTCGAGCTCCGAGACCAACTGGCAGCTGGACTGGGACGTGCCGCTGATGGCGGCCGTCGTGCTAGCACCCGCTGGGCCGGCGGTGGCCGTGACGCTCGTGAAGATCGTGCAACGACCGCTGGCCTGCTGGACCTGGAACACCTGGCTTTGGCCGGGGCTGGCGATTGTGGGTGTCGCTTGGGTCGAGGTGATGTTGGATGGTGGGCTCTACCTGGGGCCCGTCGGGAAGCTGTTGGGTGGGGTGACCGCGATGCTGGGCACGCCCGCGCTGGGCGTCTACGCAACGGTGGGTTTCGCGGTTCACCGCTTCCGCCCGTCAACGGC
>CALKYM010000026.1 GCA_938003525.1 uncultured Planctomycetales bacterium
CCGAGTTCGAATACTCCTACGACTGGATCGATCTCGGTAACCTGGAAGACGCTGGCTTGGCGGCGGGTGCCGCGCTGTTCAGCGTTGAGTTCTTCCGCTAGGGAGAAATAGGACAGCCACTATCCTCGGCCGCCGCAACTCTCGGCGACCAACGCGCTCCAGCCGCACGGCGAGCTCGAGCGCACACTGTGAACCCGTACCCTCGAACGATCGCGTTGAGAGGGAATTTGTCAGGATGTGGCCAACGCCGATTGGCATCTTGACGAATCGCTATCGCCTTACGGGTTTGATCGTAGCAACCTTTGGGAATCTCCCCAGGGAGTTTTCCATTTCTACCGCGCGGCCGCACACAACGCAGCGGGGTAGAACGGTCTACCGGGCGATCCGAGTTTGTTCATTTGATTCACACAATCTGGGTGACAAATTTGTCATCCGCCGGACGATAGGTCAGAATCGAGCCCGTCGCCGACTGTGTAGCCGAGTCCGCGATTCAAGACCCACATGGCAAATCTTGGCGGGTAGGAGCCAGACGTGTCCGGTCACCATCATGCGGTTCTCTCCGCGTTCGTCGTAGTGTGTGGGATGGCTTGCTGCGGGAACGCGGATGCGCAGACCGAGGCGAAGTTCGAGGTTGACGATCGCGTTGAGGTCGAGCGTTTCGGCGAATGGAAAACAGGCGTCGTCACGGAGGTCGATACGCGCTTCGAACGCGTCGAGGTCCTTTTAGACGAGCTCGATCTACCTCCACAGATCGCAGCGAATCTGCCAGAAAGCGCGCGTCGTCAGCATCGCACGGTTCGAGCGAGTGTTGATGAAGTGCGCCGTTTGCCCGATGGAGCCGGGAGGCGAGCAGCGGAAAAGCCTCGCAAGTGGACCAGCAAGAACGGCAGGTTTAGCGTCGAAGCAACGTTTCTCGGAATGCAGGACGACAAGGTCGCTCTGGAACGGACGGACGGAAAGCGGATTGTTGTCGCGATCGACCAGCTATCGTTAGCTGACGCCGAATATGTGAAGCGCGCGGTCGACGCCGAGGAGAATCCGTTTGGCGACGGCAACGACCTTGGCGAGGTGGCGCCCGCAGTAACACCCAGCACGTTGCGGAAGGCAAACTGGGCGGACGCCAAGACCGTACGACCTAAGAGTTTTAGCGAGTGGACCTTCCAGCCGACTTCATCCGGCACGCCATCGGTAACCGGCAGCCCGCCGGCTGTGACGCTGGAGAAGATCCTGGATTCGCAAGAGTTCTTCGAGGGCGTGAACCTGCTGAGCATCGCTGCCGACGGTCGCACTGCAATCATCGGTCGAGAGCAAGGGAAGGTGGGAGACGGCCAGCGCTACGTCCAACAAATCGACCTCCAAACGGGGGAGTCCACGGGACTCGTCGCGCTGCCAGAAGTGACGGCGGTGCTTGATACAGATCCAGAAACGGGGTGCGTGCTGTATCGGGAGGATCATTTTCGGTCGGGCCTCAATGCTGAATTGACCGTCGCCCAACTGCATGGCTCGGAGCTGAGAACCCGTTCGAGTTGGCGCCCTTACGAAGCGGCCGATTTCACGCCGGCACGGGATATCGAGGAAGCCTGGTTCCTCGGCGCCAATCGCGTGATGTCAATCAATCAGCACGGTGAAGCATTGACCGTTTGGGACTTCGCAACGGCGCGGGCGTTGATCAACGTGCCGGTCCGCTCGTCGATTGGCCTCAAGACGGCGCTGAGTCCGGATCGCAGGCTTCTAGCCATCGTGATGGAGCAGGGCATTGCCATCATCGACCTTGTCGAGGGCACGCACTGTGCAACACTCGACTGTGAGGAAACGCGTTCGTTCGGCATGTTGGCGTTTCGCGCGGACAACTTGCGCCTAGCGGCCGCGGCGGACGGGGACGTTCGAATTTGGGATTTGACCAACGGAAAGAACGTCAGAACGCTGTGGCATCATGTCGTCAACCGCTTCAGCGACGTGACGTGGGCAGGAGACTTCCTGTTGGTCGCCAATCGCTATCTCTTCGACACCGATCGCCGCGTTATTTTGTGGGAGTACATTGACTCGTCACGGCGGCCGGCAATCGCGGTCTACCGGGCAGGCCGACTCTGGTTCGTTTCCCACCCGGATTCAGCAGAGGGTGCGATTTTGCGGTCTAGCGCCATCCCCCACGCTGGCGCCGTGGAAATCGCCGAGTCGCTTGGTTCGCCCGCAAGCCTGCTGGTCCTTGAGCCGGGGAGCGAGGTCAAGATCGAGGTCGATATTCATCCCAGCGTCGGTTCGACCGAGGATGTACGCGCGGCAATCGAGGAAAACGCCGAACAGGCCGGTTTGGTTGTCGCCGCCGACTCCCCGCTGGTGATCACTGCCACGTGCAAGCCGCAGGAACAACAGAAGATCAAGATCAACACCGGCGACCGCTTTCGCCCACAGCCTTCGGACATCGTCGAGCGGACGATCACTCCCCACGCGTCGTCGTTGGAAATGACGCTCAGCGGTGAGACCATTTACAAGCGCGGTTTCATCGCGCAGCCGGGCATGACGATCCGGCTCGAACAAGGTGAATTGCTCGACGCGGCCCTCAAGCGGCTCACTTCGCCCAACCTGAAACTGCTGACCGAGGCAAGAATACCAAGCGAACTAGGACGGCCCGGCGAGGCCAGCGAGAATGGCGCGTACGGGGTGTCGAGTCTTACCGGTCAACCACGCGGCGGCGGCCAGCGCTTTGAGTGAGCACGGCCGAACTGACGTGAGTCGGCCGCGGTAACTTTTTGGCGGGCCAGCCAGCCTGACCAATTTGGTGTCAGTTCGCGATCTGCTCGTGTCTCTTGCCATGCTCGTGAAGTAACGTGCCACGATGGCGACGATCTTCTACAGCATGATGGGCGAAGGACGCGGGCACGCCAGCCGCGTGCGGGCGCTGAGCGAACACCTCAAGCCGCAACATCGACTCGTGCTCTTCGCGCCGGACGAGGCGTACGAGTTCCTGCAGCCGATCTACGCCAACGATCCGCAGGTCGAGGTCCGCGAGATCCCCGGCCTGCGGTTTCAGTATCGCAACGGTCGTATGGCGCTGGGCAAGACGATCGCCACGGGTCTCGGCTTTCGCGCGCGACTGCGAGGCATGGTCGGCGATCTGGCGGAAACGATTCGCCGCGAGCAGCCCGATCTGGTGCTCACCGATTTCGAGCCCTTGCTGCCGCGTGCGGCGCGCGAATGTGGCGTGCCCTACTTGAGCGTCGATCATCAGCACTTCCTGCTCGGCTACGATCTTTCGATCTTGCCCTGGTCGCTACGGCAGTACGCGCGGGTGATGGCGCAGTTCGTGCGGATGTTTCATCGTTGGCAGGCCGCGACCATCGTTTCCGGCTTCTTCTTTCCGCCCCTGCGCGCCGGCTACGAAGACTACGTGCAGGTCGGCACGTTTCTGCGGCCGGAAGTTGAAGCAGCCGAGACCTCACCCGGCGACTACATTCTTTCTTACTTGCGGCGCAATACACCACCGGGCGTGCTGGAAGTGCTGGCCGGCTGTGGATGCGAAGTGCGCATTTACGGGCTCGGCGAACGCCCCGGCGAAGGCAACCTGCGGTTCTTCCCCATCGACCAGTATCGCTTTGTCGAAGATATGGCCGGCGCCGCCGGACTGGTGAGCGCCGCGGGTAACCAGATGCTCGGTGAGGCGCTTTACTTCGGCAAACCCGTGTTGGCGTTACCCGAGTCGAGCCATCACGAGCAACTGATCAACTCGCACTTTCTCGTGCACCTGGGCGGCGGCCTGTGGCGGCCGGTGGAGCAGCTCGCTGCATCGGATGTGCGTGAATTCTTCGGCCGACTCGATGAATTTCGCGAGCAGATCGCGCCGCTGCGCGAACAGCTCAACGGCACGCCACGCACAATGGCCGAAATCGGACGGCACCTTGCTAGCCGATAGTTGCATCAACTGTGGCTCGCGTTGCCTTCCGCACTCATTCCAAGACACAACGCAGGCCGCATTCTCGTCACAAGTTGCGCCGGCTCACACGGTCGCGCGTCTCACTATGTCTCCATCTACTGGGCTGGCGGGATTTCATTGCGATTTTGCGCTGCGGCGAGAATAATGATTTGCATCGCCGTGGC
>CALKYM010000027.1 GCA_938003525.1 uncultured Planctomycetales bacterium
GGAACGCGAACGTGCAGCGTGTCGCCTTCGAGCGCGAAACGGTTCTCGCCGGCGAACCAGAGGGCGAATCGTTCAGCACCAAGAGACGCCGCCAGAGCGTCGCGCAACTGCGTCACGACATCCATATCGCCGGCGCTCACTTCCTTGCTCGCTGCGCGGCCCGCGCGCATCGTCGGCGCGCCATCAAGGCCCGCGGCTACCGAAGTTGCCCGACGACACGGGCCGTCGAGCGGAGAATGATGGCGGCGCGGTCGTCACGTCCGCTGGCCGCCAACTGCCCTTTCGTTGGTCACCCGAGCCAAGGATTGTAAGCGTGACAGCATCGCTGTCAAAGCAAAACTTCACCACAATCTGAATCGCGCTCGATCTCGCCTCGTGCGACGCGATTCGCCGCGAAACACAACCGGCCCCGCGCGCCGCGCAGCGCGTCGGTGTCGGTCGTTCGAGCGTGGAAAACGTGTCGACCCGCCGCCGCGCCAGCGCGCGCAAGACGTGATGTGGCCCTAGAAAACGCGCAACAGCGCCAGCCGCTGTTCCCACAACTTGAATCCCGCCTGCGCATACATGTCGATGGCAGGCTGATTGTTCGCGTCGACGGCCAGCAGCATTTGTTCACAGCCCGATTGACGGGCGAACCACTGCCCGTGCCGCACGATTTCCAGGCCCCACCCTTTGCCGCGTGCCGCGGGTACGAGACCCATGTACACCAACTCCCAACGCCCTGTGCCGGGATGCTCACTGAGTAACAAACAGCCGACATCTTGGCCTTCGTGCACGACGACCAACCAACGTTGAGCATCGAAGCGGCCGACCGCACGATAGCCGGCTAAGACGTCTTCGACCGCGCGTACCTGATTCAGTCCGGGACAATCCAGCGTGCCGTGATACGTGGCTTCGACGACGCGCGCCATGCGGTCCGGATCTTCCGACGAATACGCTTCGTACGCCAGGCCGCGAGCCGCCGGCAGATTGCCCGGCCGTGCCTGCGGAAACTGATCGCTTGAGGCGGCCATGTAGAGCAGCATCGATTCGAGCGTGAAGCCGGCCGCCCGAAAAAGCTCAGCAACGCGGCCGGGTTTCGATTCGAGCAGCGCCTGAGCGACGAGCACGCCCGCCGCTTCGAGACGCTCGGTGGTCGCAGCCAGCAATGCCCGGGCGACCTCGGTGTGCGTCTCGCCGCGCACCTGCGGCGGCCAAACCAGTGCGGTCTTGCCCGGCTGCGGCATGGCGAGGACCACACCGATGCGCTCGTCCGCCCGTTCGGCGACCATCAGGCCCGACCAGAGTGGGTCGTGGGCTTCGATCTCCGCCCGGGTGACCGCCAATCTCCGCCGGCGATCGTTCTCCGGCACATCCGCCAACAACTCGGCCAGCGCAACGTCTCTTTCGGCTGGTCGGACCGAGCGAATGGTGAAAGTTCCTTGCGCGTTCATGGCCGCGGCCGCTTTGCCGGGGGGTGCGAGCAACTGTGAGGCACGACGACTACCGCTACGAACACCGCGACGGCGCCTATAATGCGGGAGTCGCGCGACGCTCACTACGTCGCCACGGCGTCGCGCTGGTGAGGCCGACCGCGAGTTACTCGTCCATCGCACAGGAGCATAGCATGCGCCCCGTCAGACTGTCGCTTCATGTGAGTCTGCTGTGCTGGCTTGCCGCTAGTTTGCCAGTGCTGCCACGTACCGCTCACGCGCAGCAGCAGCCGGAGGAACCGGGCTACCTGGGATTGATTGCCGACGATCGCGAAGAGAACGGGCGCGGCGTGCGAATCCTGGCGGTGCTTGAGAGTAGTCCCGCTGATGAAGGTGGGCTGCGGATGAACGACCTGATCGTCGCCATCAACGAGTCGGAAGTCGGCAGCATGCAGGCGATGGGCCAGGCGATCGAAGGCTCGCGTCCCGGCGATGAATTGCAGTTCGAGGTGCTTCGCGGCGAACAGTCGCAGAGCTACACGGTCACGCTCGGTAATCGCCCGCCACAGGAGCAACGTCCCTTCGCGGAATTCGGCAGGATTCCCGATGCCGGCGCAAGCGGCACCGAGCGGCCCGCATCGCAAGCCTGGTTGGGCGTTCGCGTACTCGACGTCGACGACGCCACGCGGCGCCGCATGGGGCGCAGCAACCTGACCGGCGCGATGGTGACCGAAGTCGTCGATGGTTCGCCGGCGCAGCGGGCCGGACTGCGCGCGGGGAGTGTGATCATCAAGTTCGACGAACAGGACATCGCGGCGCCGGGCGATTTGATCGCGCTGGTGGGAGCCGCCGCAGTCGGCCAGGAGTACGCGCTGGAGTTCCACGCTCCCGACGGAGCGCCCGTTCGCTCGACCGTGACGTTGATCACCCGCGGCGGCGCAGCGGCTGAGTTGCCCACGCCGGAACCTGCCGACCGGACGAGCGCGCTTCCAGTACCCGACGTCTTGCCCGAGACACCGGAGGTTTCCGAACCCGAGCCGCCGCTGGTGCTGCGCGGCGAGGATTCAACGACAGCCCGTATCGAGGTGCTGGAAGCCCACATCGCGGCCCTGGAAGAGCGGCTGGCCCGCATCGAGCAACTGCTGTCGGAAAGCAGTGACCCGGCCACAGCGGCGCCTTCCGATGCGCTGCCCGCGCCGAGTGATTTGGAACGCAACGAAAGCGATTCGCCATCGGCTCCATGAAAGCCCGAGGACCGCGCCGGCCTTGGCTCACGCACCGCCCCGCTCGGCTTTCGCGGCCTCGATGATCTCGTTGTAGAGCTTGACAGGCGCGCCGATGTCCAGGACCTCGACTTCGCCAAGATAGGGTGCCGCGGTGGCTGCGGCGAAGCCGGTCTTCTTGGCCACGAAGGTGCAGGTCACAGTCGCCCGGACTGTATGCTGAGCGGCTTGACCTGTATCGCAATCGAGCCCGCTGGGGACATCGACGGCCAGCTTGGGACAGGCTGCGGCGTTCATCGCGTCGATCACTCGATCCAGCGGAGGTCGCGGTTCACCCCGCGCGCCGGTGCCGAGTAAGGCGTCGACGGCCCAACTCGCGTCCGCCAGCGCAGCCCTCAGATGATTCGGGTCCGCTACCTGGTCCATCAACTCGACGGCAATGTCGGCCTGGCGGAGCACGTGGAAGTTGGCGGCCGCATCGCCGCTCAGCGAGTCGGGATCGCCCCACAGCAACACGCGCACCGGGTAGCCGCGCAGGTCGAGGTGCCGCGCGAGGACGAATCCGTCGCCGCCGTTGTTACCCCGCCCGCAGCAGATGGCGACCGCCCCCGATGGCGATGTATCCGCCGCCCGCAGCCGGGCAGTGAGGACGTCGGCTAGGCCGCGGCCGGCGTTTTCCATGAGCACCAAGCCCGAGAGGCCATACTCGGCCACTGCGCGGCGGTCGACTTCCTGGCTCCAGTGACGGCTGAGCAGCACTTCGTGCATCGAAAGATTTCTTACGAGGGCCGCACAACGCGACGCCAATTCCGCAAATGGGGCTACGACGGCCCAAGATTCGCGGATGGGCGGCGAACAGCCGATAATACCATGCCTGCCGTTGGGTAAATCGCTGAGGGGCTCGGCCCGGAAGCGCAGAAACCGCGAGCACAGGAGTCGAGAGTATGTATCAGGCAGCATCCACCGGCAGTCGACTTATCTTGTTTTCATCGCTCGCCGTAATGGGTGCCGGCTGTGCCATGCCACTGCACCACCAACAGGGGCAGCAGACGCTGGAAATCAGCTCGGAGGGACTCGACGGCGTTGACGTCCGCACGCACAACGGCAGCGTCCGCTTTACACCCTCGGGCGCGTCCGATGCCCCGATTGTCGCGGTGGCCACCATCACGGTCGGTGCCGCCACGCCCGAGGGCGCCGAGGCGGCGCTGGCCGATATCGAGCTTTTCTCCGAGACGCATCCCGACGACGGCGCGATCCAGAAGATCGGTTGGAAGTGGCGCGCCGACCCGCATCCTGGATGCACGGTCGAGGTCGAGCTGGATGTGACCCTGCCTGCCCGGCTGGCGATCGAAGGGCACGTGCACAACGGTGAGCTGGTGGCACACGGCACCGAGGGCGCGTGCCGGCTGTTCACCCACAACGGGCGAGTTCGCGTGTTGGGCGGTGGCACGCCGTTGGTGGCCGACACGCAAAACGGAACCGTGCAAGTGCACTCGCCGGCCACGGAGGTGCAACTCAGGACGCATAACGGCAAAGTTGAAGCCGATCTCACGAGCACGTCGACGCTGTCCGGCAACATCGAGTGCCACAACGGCAAGGTCGAACTGACGCTCAACCCGGCAGTCTCCGTCGAGCTGGAGTGCAAGACGCACAACGGCCGCGTGCGCAACGACTTGTCTCTCGACGACGAAGATCGAGATCGACGCCGCCTCCGCGGCCGGATGAATGGCGGAGAGACACTGCTACGCGTCAGCACGCACAACGGCAACGTCGAGCTGCGCGCGCCCGACCAGGACGATGTCGATGAAGACGAGGAGGACGAAGACGACGAGGATGATGAGGATGAGAACGTGGACTACGGAACCGACGAACAAGTAGAGGAGAACGGCTAGAGCGCGACCAATGACAGGGCCGCGAATGGCGCGCAGGCATCGAGTCTTCTCCCGCCGGCCTCAAACCCTGCTGAGCAGCCGCGAAAGCGATCTCGAGGTCGATCTTCCGCGCGGGACGCTGCCTGCGTAGAATGCCCCTGGAGTCGGCCGACTGGTCGTTTCGCTGCCGCTGAGGAGTCCCCCCCGAGGGTGATCTGGAAGATGCCGCTCTACGAATTCACCTGCAACGCGTGTGAGTCGGAATTCGAACTCTTGTTGCGTAGCAACGAGAAGCCTGCCTGCCCAAGCTGTTCGAGCAAGAAGCTGACCAAGCACTTCAGCGTGCCCGCCGGACATATCGCCGGCAGCAGCGATCTGCCCATCTGCAACAGCGGCGACCGACCCGCACCCGGCACCTGCGGCGCCCCGGCGTGCGGCATGGGCGGCTGCCAGTTCGAGTAGTCGGCGGCCTGGGGGGATTGTCGCCGAGATTCTTGCTTGGCGACTTCGATCCCGTGCATGCCAAGCTGGATGGCCTGGCGCCCCTTCCCTACTCGCCGGCGAATTGCGCTAGGTGCGCCGTACACGTCGCCGCCGCTGCCGGGCGATTGCCAGGGGGACGACTCCTACTACGGCCAACATCCAGGCGGCCGGCTCGGGAACGCTGACGACGGTGAATGTCAGGTCCCAGTTGAAGGAGTCGGAATTGAAGGGATCTCCGGCGTTGGCCACGCTCATGTCGTTGATGTGGACGATGAACTCCCAGGTTTGCCCGGCAGTGAGCGTGCCGAACTCGTTGACCGGACCGGCGGTATCGATGTCGAATTTCTTGTTCACCGTGAAGGGACGCCGCAATTCGAGCGTCACCACGTCGCCGACAAAGACGCTGTCGGCCGCCGGCGTGAAGTTGCCGGTAAGAAAGAACATGGCGTCGTCGTCGCCGACGGTGAACCGCACGCGGGTGCGAGCCCGCTGTCGTGAGTTGGCTGCGACCGTGCCGGTGCCGGACGTGTATTGGGCGGTGCTATTGGCCGAGGCGTTGGCCGTGATGTTGAGCGTGGCCGCATTCGGCTGAGCCACGTTGTCGGTCGTGCTCACGCTGCCGCTGGCATCGGCCGCGCCGGTGGAGAAGGGGTCGGATTCGGTGACTTCGACCGACGCGCTGTCGCTGAATGAAAACGGTCCCGTCGGCGCGGCACTACTGCCGCTCATATCGTGGGTCTCGACCGCCCCGCCCGCTCCCGCGAACAGATCGTTCACTCCCGTGCTCTCGCGCTGGGTGATGGTGATCGTTCCGCTCAGCGCCACTGCGGCGGGCAGAACGAGAACGGCGACCATCGTGCAAACGGCGTAGCGAAATGCGACAGGTGCATTGACGAACATGCTCTTCATTAGTGCACTTCCCCTGATCAATTGTCAGCTTGTACGAATAAACTCGAAGGTGTCATGCGGTCAGGCGCCGGCGCGCAACTCGTCGCACCAGAACGGTTCGCGCAGCAAAACGCCCAGACCGGTAACTCGTCGTGCCTGGGCAGGACGTGCCGATGAAGAATGAAGCCAGCCAGCGGGCAGAGCGCCCGACGAAGACGTCACCGACGAAGAACGTGGTGACAAATTGGCTAACGAGTGGGCTTCAGTAGCGTTTCCTGGTTCGTCCGAAAAAGCCGGAATGTCTATCGACTGACGGTGAGATTAGCCGGGCCGGCCTGCAACCGCAAGGATTTCCTGATGTGCGAAGCGCTACGTGCCGCGCCTGCTGCCTGCATGTCATTCACTGCAAACAACTTGCGTCACTTACGGCACCGCGAAGATCAGCCCGGTGGTCGCCACGCCCTGATACAGCGCGGCGCGCAGGCTGATCGGGATGGGGTAGATCATCCGCGGGGCGCAGCTACCCGGGCGATAGTAGCCCAACGGGTAGACGCATTCGCACGGATGTTCGAGACCCATCTTGTAGGGCAGGATCGGCACGGTGGCGAAGAAGTGCGCTCCCGACACCACCGGCTCCAGCAGCGGCGCGAAGCTGTGTCCGTAGCGTTCCAGCGTGACCTGCTCGAAGTAGAGCGGCTTGTGGCACAGACCCGAAGCCTTCCAGGTGTAGGTCGTAATGGCCCAATTGCGGGGCACGAACACTTCGTCGCCCAGCGGGCATTCGGTCGGAAAGCGATCGCCGCTGGGGGCGATATCGTTGGTGATCTCGCTGATCCGCTTCAGATCGCGCGGTGAAGGACACGGCGCCTCTTGGCCACGCGGGGCCAGCACCAGCGGCTCGTCGAGCAGATCGTCGTCTTCTTCCATCGGTAGCCGGTCCGGCTGTTCCAGACCCGGCAACTCTTCCATGGGCAGTTCCGGCTCGCTCTCGTCGGCAGGAAACGCCGGCTCGTCTTCATCGAAGGTCGGCTCTCCGGTCGACGGATCGCCCAACTGCATGTGCGTCTGCACATGGTCGCTGCCGCTGAGCTTGATGATCTCTGCGGAGGTCGCCTCGCCATCGGTGTCGACGTGAACGGCCGGGCGCACTCTCCGCGGCCGCTTCCAGCGGAGCTTGGTGTGCTGGGCCTTTCGGGCCGAGGGACGGCTGGCCGACGATTGCTGCGTTTCGGCGTCGGCAACTTGCGCCGGCCGCACGAAGCGACGGCTGGTGCTGTCTGCCGAGTCTTCGGCTACGGCCGAATTGGCCGCGTAGAGGGCAAGAAAGAGAATTGCCATCACCGCGACCCCGGCGGGGGCCGCGCGCCGCGCGGCGCGACTAGCCGCCGCGGACGTTCTCGGTCGTGTAGTTTGGCGCTTCCTGCGTGATGACAATGTCATGAGGATGACTCTCCCGCACGCTCGCCGGCGAGACACGAATAAACCGTGCTTCGCTGCGGAGCTGTTCGATGTCGCGAGCCCCGCAATATCCCATGCCGGCTCGCAGTCCCCCGACGAGTTGATAGACGAATGGTCCCAGTGCTCCCTTGAAGGGCACGCGTCCTTCGACGCCTTCGGGTACGAGTTTCCCGGTCCCTTCGCCGGTTTGTTTTTGTCGGTAGCGTTCGCTCGATCCCTGGACCATCGCGCCCAGCGATCCCATGCCGCGGTAGACCTTGAACGTTCGTCCCTGGTAGAGGATCGTCTCCCCGGGGCTTTCGGCCAGTCCGGCGAACAGTCCGCCGATCATCACGGCGCTGGCACCGGCGGCCAGTGCTTTCGTCAGGTCGCCGCTGTAACGTATGCCTCCGTCTGCGATGATCGGCGTGTCGCTGTCACGGGCTGCCAGCGTCGCGTCGTAAACCGCCGATACCTGCGGCACGCCAACGCCCGATATCACGCGGGTTGTGCAGATTGAACCTGGCCCGATGCCGACCTTCACGGCGTCGGCCCCGGCCGCGATCAAATCCAGACAGCCCTGCCGCGTGGCCACGTTGCCCGCGACGACGTCGATCTCCCAGCGTTGTTTGATCTTCTTGACAGACTCGATCACGTTGGCCGAGTGCCCGTGGGCACTGTCGACGATCAGCACGTCCACGTCCTTGCCGATCAGGCTTTCGACGCGTTCGTAGTCGTGCACACCGACGGCAGCACCCACCCGCAAGCGTCCCTGCCTGTCTTTGCAGGCATGCGGGAAGCGGCGCATCATGTCGATGTCTTTGATCGTAATCAGGCCGGTCAGTCTGTAGTTGTCGTCAACCAGCAGAAGTTTCTCGACCTTATTTGCCATCAAGATCTTTTCAGCTTCCTCAAGCGTCACGGTCCCCGTGGCCGTCACGAGCCCGTCCTTGGTCATCACGTCGCTGATCGAAAGCTCGTTGTCTTCCAGGAAGCGGAGATCGCGACGGGTGAGAATGCCGGCCAGACGGCCGTCGTCGCCCACGACGGGCACGCCCGAGACGTTGTGCTGCTGCATGGCTGCCCGCGCGCGGCCGACAGTAGCATGCGGTGGTAGCGTGACGGGATCGACAATGATGCCGTTGGCGCTGCGCTTGACCTTGTCGACCTCTTCGGTCTGCGAGGCGATCGACATGTTCTTGTGGATCACGCCCAGGCCGCCCTCCTGAGCCAGCGCGATGGCCATCGCACTCTCGGTCACCGTGTCCATCGGCGAACTGAGTAGCGGGATGTTCAGGCGGATGTTCTTCGTGAGCCGGGTGGCCAGCGTCACGTCGGCCGGCACCACCTCGCTATAGCGCGGCTCCAACAACACGTCATCAAACGTGATCGCCGTCGGCAGGAACTTGTCGTCCATGGTGAGTGGCTCTCCCTGACAGCCCGGACGAAGAGATAGTCCCGCATTATGGGCGCGGGAGCGGGGAGTTGTCCAACTGGCTATGGACTAAGCCACGCCGTCGCTCCGACGAGCACGTTCGTGTCCAGCACCACCCGCATCAGGACGGCTTGCCGTAACGAACCTGTTCACAGGCATCGTCGACGGCCGCCTCCCACTGCGCGCCAGAGACGCCAGCCTGTTGCATGTGCTGCTCTGCCTTCTTGGAGAGCTCCTGCAGAGCCTGCCATGCTCGGGCACGCTGCCCGCTCGTCGGGTCGGCCGGCTCAGAGACGACCATGACGAAGACCTGTTGCGAGTCTTCCAACTCCCGGCGAAGCACGGTTTCGTAGACCCGCCGCTCGTCAGCAGCCAGGTCTTTCACGTTGCGAATGATGGACTCCATACTTCAATTCTACCACGCGCTAGTGGACGAAGACCAATGCGAATCCTCCTGGGCGGCGCCGTACGCATGTGTTGCTAGGGGACGGCCGCCCAGACTCCTGCCTCAGGAAACAGCCGAACGATACGTTCCAACTCCCGCCGTTCTTTGGATGCGAGCCTTGGATCGTCGGCCTTCAATCGCAACCCTTGATCGACACTCGGGCCATGGTATTCGAGCTCATAGTCGCCCAAGTGAAGCCAGATAATCGAGTACCCCGGTTCGCGAAGCATGTGAAACGGCCAGGGTGCGTTCATAGGCTGTGGGAAGGTGTACCCGTCCCGTAGAGGCCCGATCTCGTGCTCGCAGAACTCGCACCGGGCGTCTCTTGTGATCTCGCGCCGCTGCTGAATCCACCTGAGCTGGTAGCCCGCCCAAGAGAACGCGAGCGCAAATAACGCGGTCGCGATGATGAGTGTTCGCAGGGAGAAGCGAACTCGCAGCAGCCTCGCAATCTTGACCATCTCTACTCCTCCCTGAGCAGCGCTTCCAACGGCTCGCAATCCTATCGAACTCAGCGGAGCAGCCCGACCATCTTCGCGGTCATCCCATACCGCTGTCCAGAATTTCTCGCCCTCCCGCACACGGCTAACGTCGGCAATCACCGCTATCGGCGCCCGATGTCAGACGGTACCCTGACCACAGCAAACACGAGTCCACCAGTCCGAACGCGGCCTTCAGCGGAGCGAGCCTGTGCAATTCGATTACACCCCCAAGGTCGAAGAACTCCGGCAGCGGCTGTTGGCGTTCATGGATCAGCACATCTATCCCAACGAGGAGCGGTTTCGCGCCGAAATCGATGAGGGAGATCGCTGGCAGCCGGTGGCGGTGATCGAGGAGTTGAAGCCGGTTGCGCGGGAGGCGGGGCTGTGGAATCTGTTCTTGCCGGAGAGCGAATACGGAGCCGGGTTGACCAACCTGGAGTACGCGCCGTTGTGCGAGATTATGGGCCGTTCGATGATGGCGCCCGAGGTGTTCAACTGCTCGGCTCCCGACACCGGCAACATGGAGGTGCTGGTGCGGTATGGCGCACCGGAGCAGAAGAAGGAGTGGCTCGATCCGCTGTTGGCCGGCGAGATTCGTTCTTGCTTTGCCATGACCGAGCCGGACGTGGCTTCGTCGGACGCCACGAACATCCAAGCCCGGATCGAGCGCGACGGCGACGACTACGTGATCAACGGCCGCAAGTGGTGGACCTCCGGGGCGGGCGACCCGCGCTGCAAGATTTCGATCTTCATGGGCAAGACGAACCCGGACGGTCCGCGGCACGCGCAGCAATCGATGATCCTCGTGCCGATGGACACCCCGGGCGTCGACATCAAGCGGATGCTGCCGGTGTTCGGCTTCGACGACGCTCCGCACGGTCACGCGGAGGTGCTGTTCGAAGATGTGCGCGTGCCGGCGACCAACATGTTGTTGGGCGAAGGACGCGGCTTCGAGATCGCCCAGGGCCGGCTCGGTCCCGGACGTATCCATCATTGTATGCGGCTCATCGGGCTGGCCGAGCGATCGTTGGAAGCGATGTGCCAGCGGGTTCACTCGCGGGTAGCGTTCGGCAAGACGCTGGCCGAGCAAGGCACGATACGCGCGGACATCGCCACGTCGCGGATGGAAATCGAGCAGGCGAGACTGCTGACGCTGAAAGCCGCCCACATGATGGACACCGTGGGCAACAAAGTCGCGCGGGCCGAGATCGCGATGATCAAGGTCGTCGCGCCCAACATGGCGCTGCGCGTCATCGATCGCGCCATCCAGGCCCACGGCGGCGGCGGAGTGACTACCGACTTCGGACTCGCCTATGCCTGGGCCGGTGCGAGGACGTTACGGCTGGCCGACGGACCCGACGAAGTCCACCGCGAAGCGATCGCCAAGTGGGAGTTGAAAAAGCACGCCTGACCC
>CALKYM010000028.1 GCA_938003525.1 uncultured Planctomycetales bacterium
CTCGGTCTAAGCCCGGCCGCTGTGGTTTGGCACGTCGTCCAGTTCGACCTGTGCCTCACCATACCGGTCGCCCCACCGCCGTGATCATACGCCGGCGCCGTGATGCGAGTCCAACGAATTTCGTGGGCCAGATCGAGAAGCGGGAGAACTCCGCGCCGCCCGCCCGACGGGTCGCGCCATCGGCTGCATGCCACGGCCTCTCGGTGCCGCTCGACGGGCGAACTTCATGTCCATGTGGCGCCGGACCTGCAGCGCTCGCCAGATATCGGCGGATGCGGTATTCTCAGCACAGTTGTCAGCGCGCGACCCCCCTTCGATGCGCAGCCCATCGATTCTTCGAAACCGCCAGCCGGGAGGACTCTTGCCGTGAGCGGCGTACTAATCGCCCTGGGTGTGTTCTTGGTACTGGCCCTGCTGCTGATCGTTTTCGTGGTCGGCATCTACAATCGACTGGTTACTCTGCGCAACCGGTACAAGAACGCGTTTGCGCAGATCGACGTGCAATTGAAACGCCGGAACGACCTGATTCCGAACCTGGTCGAGACCGCCAAGGGCTACATGAAACACGAGCGCGAGACCCTGGAAGCAGTGATCCAGGCGCGCAATCAGGCGGTCGCCGCCGGGCAGAGAGCCGCGAACGATCCCGGAAACGCGGATGCGATGAACCAGCTCAACGGCGCCGAATCGTTACTGTCTGGTGCGCTGGGCCGGCTGTTTGCGCTCTCTGAGTCGTATCCCGATTTGAAGGCCAACCAGAACATGCTGTCGCTGCAGGAAGAATTGACCTCGACGGAGAACAAGATCGCGTTCGCCCGGCAGGCCTTCAACGATTCGGTCATGCAGTACAACACGCAGCGCGAGACCTTTCCCACCGTGTTGTTTGCCGGCATGTTGAACTTCCAAGAGGCGCAGCTCTTTGAGGTGACCGCTCCCGAAGAGCGCGAGGCTCCCAAGGTCTCCTTCTAAAGACCAATCCCGCTCTCGCTCGTGATTGCATCGTTGAATGCGCGCCCGATGAACGTGGCGCACGTGGCTATCAGCAGGTGAACTGCCTACGGCGACGATGGACTTCTTCGAGCATCAAGACCAGGCACGCCGCAACACGAAGTGGTTGGTCGTACTGTTCATCCTGGCGGTCGTGGTGATTATCGCCTCGATCTGCGGCGTCACGGCGGTGGTGCTGGCGACGATTGCCGATGCCTCTCCCACGCAATCGTTTTCGGAAGTCGGCTATTACCCCCAGGAAACGCCGCGCTACTACGCCGACTGGCGCATCTACGCCGGGATCGCGATCGGAACGATTGCGATTGTCACGCTGGGGAGCCTGTACAAGATCGGGTCGCTGGCTGAAGGCGGACACGCTGTGGCCGAAATGCTCGGCGGGCGACTGGTGCATCACGCCAGTCGCAACCCGGCCGAGCGGCGGTTGCTGAACGTTGTCGAGGAAATGGCGATTGCGTCGGGCATACCTGTGCCACCGGTCTACATCCTTGAAGGTGAACGCGCGATCAACGCCTTCGCCGCTGGATTTGCGCCCACCAGCGCCGTTGTTGCCGTCACACGCGGTGCGCTGGAAACACTCTCGCGCGATGAGTTGCAGGGGGTCATGGGGCATGAGTTCAGTCACATACTCAATGGCGATATGCGGCTCAACATTCGCCTGATCGGAATCGTGCACGGCATCCTGGTAATCGCGCTGGTCGGCTACTACGTCTTTCGCACCACGGCAAATGTACGCCCCGGGCGATCGTCGCGCGACCGCGGCAGCGGGGGCCTCATTCTGGCGATGATCCTGATCGGCGTATCCTTGATCGCTATCGGCTACATCGGAGTCTTCTTTGGCCGCATGATCAAGGCTGCCGTTTCGCGGCAGCGCGAGTACCTGGCCGACGCCGCCAGCGTGCAGTTCACGCGCAATCCCGGCGGGCTGTCAGGCGCGCTCCAAAAGATCGGTGGCCTGGTGGGCGGTTCGCGGATCGAGGCGCCTCAGGCCGAGCAAATCAGCCACATGTTCTTCGCCAACGGGCTCGCGTCGCGGATGTTCTCCACGCATCCGCCGCTGGCGGATCGAATTCGCCGCATCGATCCCCAGTTCGACGGCAAGTTCCCGAAGGTTAGCGGCGCTGCCCTGGGCCCTGCTGCCGATCGCGCGGCGGCGGGATTCGCGCCCGCGCCTAAAACATCACGCTTGACGCCCTCGTCAGCAACCGATCTGCAACGACTTCGGCAGAAGCGGGCGACGGCGCTGGAACCGGCGACTGTGGTCGGCCAAGTGGGCACCTTGGACGAAGAGCACCTCGTATACACGCACGCGCTGTTGGCAGCAACGCCTCAAGCACTTCGCGATGCTGCTGCGGAAACGTACGGCGCGCGGGCCGTGATCTATGCGTTGCTGCTTGACGACGAGCAGGAAGTCCGCGCGCAACAGCTCGATCGACTGCGCAAGCACGCCGAGGAGCTTTCCTATCGGCAAACGCTTGTTGCGGCCGATGCCGTCGACGATCTTGACGAAGCAGTGCGCGTGCCGCTGGCCGATCTGTGCCTGCCTACGCTCCGAGAGCTGACGGCCGAGCAGTACGATCGCTTTCGCAGCAATGTCACAGCGCTGGTCGAAGCCGATCAACGGGTGGCAATGTGGGAATACGTCTTGTGGACGATGCTCACGCGGCCGCTTGATTTGCATTTCAAGCGTCGCCCCCCTGCCCGGCGGCGTTTTCGATCGCTGGGGGCTGTCAGCGAGCCGTTGCACATCGCCCTCTCGACGCTCGCCCGGGTGGGGCAAAACTCCGAGCCGGAAGTCGAATCAGCTGTTGCCGCGGGGCTGGCGGCCGTTGGCCGCAGCGGCAAGCCGTTGCCGCGTGAGCGGTGTTCGTTGTCCGCCTTCGATGGCGCGGTGCAGACCCTGGCGCAAAGTTCGGACGTGGTCAAACGGCGGCTGGTCGAGGCGTTCGTCGCCTGCGTTTGCGCCGACCGGACTGCGACGACTCGGGAGTTTGAACTGCTGCGCGCGCTCACAGCCACGCTGGACTGTCCTATGCCACCGCTGCCTGCATCGCTTCCTACGCCGTCGCGACCGAGCGCGTAATCTATTTTCAATAAATGACTTACAGCGATCTATGACTTGTCGCCAAAAAATGACGACTTGTCAAAACGCGACGTGCAGTCAATTATGGGCGGAGACTGAGAGGCCATTCCGCGCGGACAGGCGCTCGTGCTTCTCCATTGTCGACCTCGCAAGCGTAACCACCGAATCACGGAAGTTTCATGGCAACATCTGCACGCAAGCAACGTGAATTTCAACAACGCGAGCAGGCCATTCTCGATGTTGCTCGGGAAATGCTGGCCGAGCGCGGCTATCTCGGTCTGAACATGGATCGCATTGCCGAGGCGCTCGAATACTCCAAGGGCACCATCTATCAGCACTTCTCCAGCAAGGAAGATCTACTGATGGCGCTGGCCGTGCAGACCAGCGAGAAGCGGCCGTCAATGTTCGCCCGTGCGGCCGCGTTCGACGGCAGTTCGCGCGAGCGCGTCACTGCAATTGGCTGCGCGGCCGAGTTGTTCGTGCAGCTCTTTCCCGACCATTTCCGCGTCGAACAAATTCTGCAGCTCACGTCGATCTGGGAGAAGACGTCGGAGCAACGACAGCAACTGCTCCGCGCGTGCCAGAGCCGCTGCCTGACTATCGTCTCCGGTATCGTGCGCGACGCCATTGACGAGGGCGATCTCGAACTCCCGGAATTCATGACGCCCGAGGACCTCGTGTTCGGCATGTGGAGCATGTCGTTCGGAGGCTATTCGATTATCGCCACCAGTGAGCCGCTGACAGAGCTGGGGATCCACGACGCGTTCATGACCGTGCGCAAGAACATGATGGCCATGCTCGACGGCTACGGCTGGCGTCCGCTGAGTCATGAGTGGGACTACCTGGCCACGTTTGAAAGAGTTCAGCACGAGGTATTCGCCGATGAGTGCCGAGCCCTCATCACTACCTGAAGGCGCGCATCATCACAACATGGCGCCGGCTTTCAGCGCCCGATTCGTCGTTCGCGCGCTGCTGGTCATCGGCGCCGGCGCAGTAGTCGCCATCTCGGCGTTTGGGCTCTCGGCACACGGAACGGCGGAGCCTGAGCGGGCGCCGACGATCTTGCCGGTCGATGTGCTCGCGGCCGAGCACGTTGCGTCCTACAAGCTGCGGCGTTCCTTCACCGGCAGCGTGCGGGCGCAACGCAGCACCAAGTTGAGCTTCGAGCGGCTGGGCACCATCGAACGAGTGCTCGTCGACGAGGGCGATCGTGTCGCCGCCGGCGAACTGCTCGTCGAGCTAGATACGCGGCGGCTGGCGATTCGTCGCAAGCAAACACAATCGCAGCGCGACGAAGCCGCTGCGCGGCTGGCCGAACTGATTGCCGGGCCGCGCGAGGAAACAATCGACGCAGCAGCGGCCGAAGTGCGCAGCCTCGAAGCGCAGCTTGCATTGGAAGAGGCTAATCTGCGCCGCCGTGAGGAATTGCTCGACGCCTCGGTGATCCCCCAAGAGGAATTCGACATCACCGCATTCGGCCTGCAGGCAGCCAATGCCCGACTGCACGCTGCCCAACGTCGGCTCGATGAATTGCAGGCGGGCACGCGGAAAGAGCAACTCGACGCCCAGCGGGCCACGGTCGCCCAACTCGACGCGGCGCTGGCTGATATTGACATTGAACTCGAAGACAGCCGGCTGCTTGCCCCCTTCGACGGCACCGTGGCTGCCCGACTGGTTGACGAAGGTGCGGTGATTGCGCCGGGCACACCACTTCTGCGGCTGGTCGAGAGCGACGCGTTGGAGGCATGGATCGGCGTCCCTGCTGCTCTCGCCGTGCGGTTCAACGCCGATGAGTCACACCCGCTCGAGGTCGAGGGGAACGAAGTCGTCGCGCAGGTCGATGCCGTGCTGCCAGAACTCGACGGTGCGACGCGAACGCGAACGGTCGTCTTTAGAATCGGCAACGCCCCTTGGGCGATCGTTCCCGAGCAGATCGCGCGCGTCGATCTCGAACAAGAGGTCGCTGCCAGCGGTTTCTGGCTGCCGACCACCGCGCTGGCAGCCGGTCCGCGCGGGCTGTGGAACTGTTACGTCGTGGTCGACGGGCTCGTCGAGCGGCGGCTGGTCGAGGTTCTCTATACCGAGGGTGACCGGGTATTCGTGCGCGGGACGCTTTCCCACGGTGATCACGTGATCGTCTCGGGAACGCATCGCGTCGTGCCGGACCAACAGGTCCGGCCGCAACTCGTCTCGGCAGATTGAACTGGCTGAGCATGTTCGATCTCTATTATCGCAACACGCGGCTGTTGGTGCTGACGATCTGCCTGATTCTGGTGGCGGGCGGTTCGTCGTTTTGGATTCTACCCAGGCTCGAAGATCCGCCGCTCACCAAACGCGTGGCGATGGTCCGCACGATCTTTCCGGGCGCCAGCGCCGAGCGCGTTGAGTCACTAGTCACCGAGCCGCTCGAAGACGTGCTCGATGACATCGAGGAGATTAAGCAGGTCACGTCCACGTCGCTGGCGGGCATCTCTTCGATCGTGATCGAACTGAAGGACACGATTTACGAGGTCGACCAAATCTGGTCCCGAGTGCGCGACAAACTCGATGACGCGCGCGTCGATTTGCCGCCCGATGCGCTGAAGCCGGAGTTCGATGAAGCACAGATGAGCGCGTACGCGATGATCACGGCGCTCACTTGGCAACGTAACGACCCACCCAACCATGCCGTGTTGGTTCGGCTTGCGGAAGAGCTCAAGGATCGGCTGCAGCGACTACGCGGCACCGACACGATCGACACTTTCGGCCAGCGCGACGAGGAGATCGTCGTCGAAGTCCACTCCGAGCAATTGGCGCAGTTGGGCCTCTCAGCGGCCGATGTCGCCGGGCAGCTCCGCGCGAGCGACGCCAAGGTGACCGCGGGCCTGTTTCGCGGCGCTGCGGGCAATCTCGTCATGGAGGTCGATTCCGAACTCCTGTCTCTCGAACGCGTCCGCAGTACGCCGATCCACTACGGCCCACAAGGCCAGTTCGTGCGGTTGGCCGATCTCGCCGAAGTGCGCAAAAGCGTTATCGAGCCGCCGCGCAATTTGGCCCTGGTCGACGGACATGCGGCCGTGACCGTCTCGGCCTTGGTCGACCCCAACCAACGCGTCGATCACTGGGCCATCGAGGCGCGAAAGACAATTGACCGGTTCGCCTCCGAGCTGCCGCGCGGTATCGAGGTCTACACGGTTTTGGATCAGGCCAAGTACGTGACGGGCCGGCTGAACGACCTCATGTGGAACATGATGCTGGGCGCCTTCGCCGTGATGGTCGTCACGCTGCTGATGCTCGGATGGCGTTCCGCATTGATCGTCGGCACGGCACTGCCGCTCACTGCACTCATGGTGTGCGCGGGCATGCGGATGCTGGGGATCCCGCTGCATCAGATGTCGGTCACGGGATTGATCATCGCTCTGGGACTACTGATCGACAACGCAATCGTGATCGTCGATGAGGTGCAGAGCCGGATCCATCGAGGTACATCGCCCGGTGATGCCATACGCGGCAGCGTGAAGCATTTGATCGTCCCGCTGTTGGGTTCCACGCTCACCACGGCGCTAGCGTTTGCTCCCGTGGCGCTGATGCCGGGGCCCGGCGGCGAGTTTGTGGGGCCGATCGCCATCAGCGTCATTCTTGCCATCTGGAGTTCGTACTTTTTGGCGATGACCGTCACGCCCTCGTTCGTGGGCCTGATGCGCCGCTCGGGAACTCCCGTGAATCGCTGGTGGGTGCGCGGCATCGGACATCCGTCGTTGCGGGCCCTCTATGAACGATCGCTGGACTTCCTTTATGCGCGGCCGTTGGTGGCCATCGGCATCAGCGTTTTGGTGCCGGTTCTGGGCTTCGTCCAAGCGCGCACGTTGCGCGAGCAGTTCTTTCCCCCTACCGATCGAGACCAGATCCAGATCGAACTCGAACTGCCGACGCACGCTTCGATTGCGATGACGCGCGCAGCGGCCGAGGCGGCGCGGGAACGGATCATGGCGCATGAAAACGTCGTCAACGTTCACTGGTTTCTCGGCGAGAGTGCGCCGGCCTTCTACTACAACCTTGTCGAACGCAAGCGCGGCACAGCCCAGTACGCACAGGGCTTGATCCAGATTCGCTCGCCCGAAGGAGATGACGAGTTGATCCGCGAGCTGCAGCGTGAACTCGACTCTGCGTTTCCGGAGATGCTGGTCATCGTCCGCAAGCTCGAACAAGGGCCACCATTCGACGCGCCGGTCGAAGTTCGCTTCTTTGGCTCGGATTTGGCGCTGCTGCGCGAGTTCAGTGCGGTGGCGCGGACAGAGTTGGCCGCCATACCGGGTGTAATTCATGCCCGGGCCGATCTTTCAGAGACACTGCCCAAGCTGGCGCTGCGGGTGGACGAGGAAGAAGCACGCCTGGCGCGCTTGGATCACCTGACGATTGCGCGTCAACTCGATGCCACGCTCGAAGGTGCCATCGGCGGCTCGATGTTGGAAGCCACCGAGGAACTGCCGGTCCGTGTCCGTGTCGATGATCAGCAACGAGGCAACTTGGATCACGTGGCGTCGATTGATCTCGTTGCTCCGGCGGGAATATCGCCGGGAAACCGCCCCTTTGTTCCGCTCTCGGCCGTCGCGGATCTCGATCTCATACCTGAACAGGCCACGATCGCGCGGCGTCGCGGGCGCCGCGCCGTCACGATTCAGGCGTACTTGGCACCCGGCCTGCTCCCCAGTCAGGTCCTCGAAGAGTTTCAACAGCGGCTTGCATCGACGGGCCTGGAGCTACCCCCGGGATATAGTCTGGAGTATGGCGGCGAAGCCGAGGCGCGAGACAGCGCCGTGGGCAATCTGATGTCATCAGTGAGCATCTTGCTCGTCTTGATGGCGGCGACGCTCGTCTTGTCGTTTGGATCGTTTCGCTCAGCCGCCATCATCGCGCTGGTGGGCGTGCTGGCCATCGGCGTCGGATTTGCAGCTTTGTGGGTGTTTCAATACCCGTTCGGGTTCACGGCGATCATCGGCACGATGGGCTTGGTTGGCGTGGCGATCAACGACGGCATAGTCGTGCTCGCCGCTCTCCGCGCCGACCCGGCAGCGCGGCGTGGCGATCGGCGGCAGGTACGCGAAGTTGCCGTCGAAGCCACGCGACATGTCTTGACGACAACGACGACGACCATCGCCGGCTTTACGCCGCTTTTGCTCGCCGGAGGCGACTTCTGGCCGCCCTGCGTGATCGCCATCGCTGGAGGAGTTGGCGGGGCGACCGTACTGGCGCTGATCATGGTGCCGGCCATGCACTTGCTGCTCAGCGGCAATACAGGCGGCGCGCGATCGGCCGACGGTCTGAGTATGCCCGAGATTCTCGCCCGGCCGGAACCGGACATGAGCGAGGCGACCGCGTAAGCGACCTCCGCTACTCGCCGCAAGCGCTGCTCTCAGCGAGCAGCATTCGCCGTCTTCGTGGTTAGCGTCGAGACGGTTGCCGGCCGGCGAATCCGCTTCCTTTCGCGATACGGCTTAACGTGCAGAATCTCGCCCGCCTTGAGCTCACGCTGCAAATTGCGCCAGAAATCGACCTGTAGTAGATCGCCGTGATGCTCGACGAACACCGCTTTCAGGTCGGGCGGGAGGCCTAGGAAATATGTGAATTCCTCGGGAAACATATCGTGTTCGGCGACGCCAAACCACGGCTCCGCCGAGCTGAGGCCGTCGTCTTCGGGCAGTTCGCAGATACGACATTCCGTCAACAACGAGATTTCATCGTAGTCGTAGAACACGACGCGCCCATGTCGCGTTACCCCGAAGTTCTTGAGCATCAAGTCGCCGGGAAAGATGTTCGTGTGGGCCAAGTCTTTGATGGCATTGCCATAGTCGATCACCGCCGCCCGGGCGGCATCGCGGTCGACCTGATCGAGGTAGATGTTCAGCGGTGAAACGCGTCGTTCGGCGTAACAGTGCTTGATGACCACGCGATCGTCGCGCACGAAGACGGTTTGCCCAGCGACCTGGAGAAGCTCTTCGACCAGTTCGTCGGCGAAGAGTCGCCGCTCGAGTTCCATGTAGTGGTATTCCTGGGCGTCCATCAACCGTCCGGCGCGATCGTGCATGAAGACCTGGTGATACTTGTCGATCACCGATTGCCGCGTGCAGGTCTTCGGCGGGTCGAAGTGATCTTTGATGATCTTGAACACCACCGGGTACGAAGGCATCGTGAAGACCACCATCACCATGCCGCGTAGTCCGGGTGCCAGGATGTACTTGTCGCTGGTCACGTTCAGGTGCCGCAGGGCGTTGCGAAACAGCTCCGTCTTGCCGTGTTTGTTGTATCCAATGGAGATGTAGATTTCGGCCGCGCGCTTGCGGGGGATGATCGAATTGATGAACCGCACGAGCTCGTAGGGGCGTTCGACGTCGACGTGAAAATAGGAGCGCGTGAAACTGAACAACAGGCTGACGTCGTTTTCCTCGAGCAGCACGGCGTCGACCGCGATGCCCTGCTCATCGGTATGTCGCAGGCAGAGTACCAGCGGCACGACCAGTGATCCGCAAACGGCGCGGCCAATGAGATAGGCGCAATCTCCGCGGAAGAAGGCCGTCTTGGCCATCTCGGCGCGCTCGATGGACGTGGAGCTTTTCAGTTCCCGCAACCTGGCGTCGATGACACCCGCCGCAAGTTCGGCTTCCCGTTGCGTAGCATCGGGCGCCAGCGGCATCTCGAAGCTCTCGAGAATCCGGCGCACCAACGATGCCGTCGACTCCGCGCCGACATACGTGTGATACACCGTCTGCTTGGCGGGATTGGGCGGCGTGTCGTAATCGCTGTCGACAAACTCGATTTCGTTGTCGACGCCCACGGTCGTGAAAATACGCCGCGTGACTGAATTGAAAAACGTCTCGGCGATCTCCCAATCGTCGCGCTCGTCGATGAGTCCGGAATAGACCGCCTTGATCGCCATCCAGACCGGTCGCGAATGCACGCGGTCTTCAAGCAGTTCATGAATTCGGGTGACGATGCCCTCAACTGCCCGGTTGTAGACGTCGAGCCGTTCCGCACTGTCGGCCTGCATCCCCTGCCAATCGCGCTGCTCGAAGCGATCTTTGGCACGTCGCGTGATGGCGCGGAACTGCGTCTGATACTGGTCGAAGGCGCGGCGAATCGACCGGCTGATGACGTTCGCCAACCGGCTAGTCGTGACGCGCTGCGACATGTGCCGAACTCGAATCGAAGCTGACGGCCAGATGAGAAGAGACGCTAAACGCGCCAGCGCGCACCCAAAACCGCAAAGGGTGTCGACAGCGATCTCAGTCTACTCGCGACGAGAATTCGCCGCCACAACTCGCGGCCGGATTCTCACTGCCGCGGAATAGAGCTCTCGACCGGGAGCTGCAGCCGTAATTCAAGCCGAATAGCCAGCAGCAGAAGTCGCGCTACACGAAAATATCGGACGTGCAGTCCCCGCCCGGGTAGCGAATCTCGTGGGCTCGCGCAGGCCCCTCGGGCTCCTGGCCGAAGTCGACGCAAAAGTCATCGGCGAGCGACAGGCCTCCTTGCTCCGTGTCGCAATCGATGCGCAACAGGTACGAACCCTGCTCGGCCATCTGCGGGTAGAACTGGTTGTCCCACGAGCTGTAAAGCGAGCTGGTGACGTAGAGTCGCTTCCCGTCGAGGCTCAATTGCAACATCTGCGGACCGCCCGCGGCAGGACGGCCCGCCACTTCAGTCACTTTGCCCAGCAGACCCCCGCAAAAGACTTGTCCGACCAGCTTGGGCTCATCGGGATTGCCGATGTCGTACTGTCGCACGTCGCCGTGCAGCCAATTCGAGAAGTACAGGTAGCGGTCGTCCATCGAAATCAGGATGTCCGTGATGAGCGCCGGAATCGGATCGGCCGCGCCGTCGACCTTTTCCGGCGGCACGCCGATCACGCGATCGACCTGCCAGTCATCTCCCTTCCGCTGCCAGTGCCAGATCGTGCTCGACAGCGCCGCGCCAACGTACCCGTGCGAACTCTCGGGATCGTGGAAGAAACGCACTTCCAGCGGAATCCGGCCTTGATCGCCAAGATCGACGGTCTTCGTCAACTCGCGGCGCGTCCAGTTCCAGAAGTGGAGACGCTGGCCGTAGCGCCCCGCCGCGACATCCTCGGCGTTGAAGCCAGGATGGTAGGTGTTCGGTGCGGCGAACTCGCTGGAGATCATCACGTTGTGCCGTGGCTGATACCAGAAGTCGTAGTTGAGCTGCATGGTCGACGTATCGCGCTCCCATCGCCCCGCCACGTTGAACTCTTCATCCAGTAACAAGAATCCGCCCGGTGCGCGACCGGCCGAGTCGCCTAACATCGAGATCATGATTTCGCCGCTCGCGAGGCAGTGCACGGTGTGCGGGGCGCTGAGGTCGGTCTTCTTCTGAATCTCCTCGGCCTCGATGACTTGGTGCATTTGGGGTGCGCGCGTCTCGTTGGTATCGACGATGTAGATTCGCCCGGAGCGAAAGCCGGGAATCACCAGAAAGCGCCGCTCGCGGTGCTGGTCACCGTGGCAACTGCTGCACGTGTTCCAGCCGAAGTGATGCAGCTCGTCGCCGACATACGGCATCGGCAGACGGTGAACCACCTGACCGTAGGTGGTCGACCTGGGGTCGGCGTCGATTGTGGCCAAGTAGTCGGGCTTCTCGACCGGCGTCCCAGCGTAGATCGCCACCGTGTAGAGCACCTTCTCGCGCGGCGCTTGCACAGCATCGGCCGGACTGGCGAAACCGGGACCACAGGCGACGGCATGTTCCGCGCGCGACGGAGTTGACCACAGAGCACCAGCCACACCAGCGGCTGCCGAGCGGGCGAGAAAATCACGGCGGTCCATAGTTCGGGCTCCGTAGTCGAAATCAGGTAGGCCAACCAGCGTTCAACGCCGCCATTCTAATCTGCGCATTGAGCTGATGGGGCGCCGGAGCACTCGTACGAGCGCCGATGTCTATCAATACGAGTTCCGCTCAAGGGGCAAAGTCTACGCGCCGACTGGAACATTCCCGCGGGAGCCGAATCACGTGCAGACTGCGAGCGGCGCTCAAGTGGCGCAACGCCGAGAGACATGTGGTGAAGAGGGTGGCTGAGGGGACTCGAACCCCCGGCCTCCAGATCCACAATCTGGCGCTCTAACCAACTGAGCTACAGCCACCACCGGGCGGGATTCCGACAATCCCGAGTGTCCGCGACGCAACCAGCGAATATAGAGCCGTCTGACGAGCCTGGTCAACCGCGGGGCTCGGCGCTGCGCGACACGACATCACGCTCGCTGTCACGGACGTCTCGATACTCCTCGATCACCTGCCGGCAGTGCGGCAGAGACTTGAGCAGCGTCGAACCGTAGCTCTTGGTCAACACCCTCGGATCGAGGATGACGACCATTCCCTTGTCGTGCGAAGTGCGGATCAGGCGGCCGAACCCTTGCTTGAGCCGCAAGGCGGCTTCGGGTAGTTGATAGTCGCGGAACGGGTTGCCGCCGGCTGCGCGAATCGACTCCAGCCGGGCTTCGAGCAACGGGCGGTCGGGGACACTGAACGGCAGCCGGGTGATGATCACGTTCTGCAGCGCATCGCCGGGCACGTCGACGCCTTGCCAAAAACTGTCGGTGCCCAGCAAGACGCTGCGGGGCTGGTCGCGAAACCGCTCGAGCATCTTGCCGCGCGGCACATCGTCCGCCTGAGAGATAAGCCCCATGTCTTGCCGCGCCAGCCATGGCGTCAGTGCGGTGGCGGCTCGCGAGAGCAGCTCGTAGCTCGTAAACAAGACAAACGCGTGTCCATCGCTGCGGGCGAGGTAGCGCTGCAACATGCGATAGACGGCCCGCTCGTAGGCATCTTTCTCGCCGCCGGGGTCGGGCATGCCGCGCACGAGAATTAATTCCGCCTGCCGCTCGTAGTCGAACGGGCTGCCGAAAGCCTTCGTCTGTGCCTGCGTCACGCCGAGCCGGGACTTGACGAACTGAAAGTCCTGCGACTCTCCGACGGTCAGCGTCGCGCTGGTCATGACGATGGTCGACGCGCGATCGAACAACTCCTGCCGCAACGTCGGGCCGACATCCAAAGGAGCCGCCGCCAGCCGTACACGACCGCGTCGCTGCGCGGCCGTGTCAATCCAATAGACGCAGTCTTCGTGGGCTTGGCGGCGCCAGTCTTCCAGTTCGGCGGCGATGCCGCGTAGCCTGTCGGAGGCAGCAATGAAGTCCTGCCGCTGTTCGCGATCGTCGATCAACTCGCTGTGCTCGCGGACCGCCCGACCCAGGTTTTCCAGCGAATCGCTGAGATGGTTTGGCACATCGAGCGGCTGCGCGACGCGACCATTGGAGCCGCCATACTCGTCGCGCCAGAATCGCATTTCGTCGAAGAAGTCGCGGGACACCAGCCGGCATCCATCGACCAGACGCTGGAGATCGGTCAGATCGCGATCGGCCAGCAAACCGCGGCCGGTGCGCTCGTTGGAGAGTCGATTCAGTTGGTAGTCGACCTGGCTGTTCGCAATCGACAGGCCCAGGTGCTCGCTGGCTACCGCTTCGAGCATGTGAGCCTCGTCGAAGACGACCAAATCGTAGTCGGGCAAGACGCTGGCTCCAGCGCGGCGCAGCGCAAGATCGCTGAAGAACAGCGCGTGATTGACGATCAGTATCTGTGCCTGTTGAGCCCGGCGGCGTGCGCGGTAGTAAAAGCAGTCGGCGTAGCTGGGACAGTTGCGGCCCATGCAGTTGCCGTGGTCGCTGGCCACTTCGTCCCACGCCGTGCGGCGGGGAGTGGTGTCCAAGTCGGCCAGCGATCCGTCGCTGGTCTCCGCAGCCCAGTTGGCCAGCCGTTGAAGCTGATTGGCATCTTCGTCGTCGCGCAATAGCGACCGCGCGCGGGCTTGAGCGGTCCGCAGCCGGCGACGGCTCAGATAGTTGCCGCGGCCTTTGACCAACACGGCACTGAACTCAAGCGGCATGACCGCTGCCAACAGCGGCACGTCTTTCGAGATCAACTGCTCCTGCAAGCTGATCGTGTGCGTCGAGATCACCGCGCGGCGCGGTCGCTCCTCGTGTGAATCGTCAGCCGTGGCGAGAATCGTCGGCACGAGATAGGCGAAGCTCTTGCCCACTCCCGTGCCAGCTTCGACGATCAGGTGCTCGCGCTGGCCGATGGCGCGCTCGACGGCTTCGGCCATGGCCAACTGCTGCGGGCGCAGCTCGTAGTGGGCCAGCCGCGCAGCGACGCGGCCCTCGGCGCCCAAGAAGTCCCCCGCCGTCCACATGGCGTTACTCGCTCTGGCGATTTCAGCACCGTTTGACGCGATCGTCGGTTGTCGACCAATCGCGCGAGTCGCAGAGCCTAACACGGGTTGTCAGCGAGCGCCCAGTTGCTGCGCCATTACAGCGAGTCATACGACCTCGCAGCGCCGCTGGTCTCGCGCACTGCTAGCACGGGTTGCGGTGTGAACCGGCGTGGATCAATCGCGGCGGGTGTTGATGGGGTCGCTGCGCTTGAGCGTCGCCAGCCACTGCTTCCACTGCCGCTTCTCATACTCGAAGTTCTGCCCGGTCAGCCCCACCAAGGCATCGAGCACGGCCGGATTGCGAAGCGTGCGGTAGACCACTTTGGGCCCCCCGCCACCGGTCGAGAATCCGGTCCCGCTGCCGCCGGGTCCGCTACCAAAGGTCGACGTCGTGCTTCCCGCCGGTCGACCGTCGTCGAGTATGTAGCGGTGGGTCGTCACGAGCGCTTCGACAAGCGCGGGGACGGCATTGGCCCAACCGAGATTCAGCAGTCCGACAGCCGCGCGATTGACGGTGGTGTTGTCCTGACTGTGTAGTGCTTCGACGTACCGGGCCGCGACATCGGGGCGGGGTGCCTCTGCCAGGTATTCCAACGCCACCTCGCGCAGCTCCTCTTCCGGGTCTTCCAGCGAACGCTCGGCCAGTATCGACACCGCGCGAGGAGCGTCGATGTTCGACAGTGCCTGCATGTACAACTGGCGGACGCGGGGATTCGGTTCTTCGGGCAGCCGTTCATCCAGCGCGCGAATGGCGAAAGGATCGTCAATCTCGGCGATCATCTCGGCCGCCTCACTTGCCCGCGAACCTTCGAGCTGCTGTCGCCAGCGTTTGAGTTTTCGCATCCACTCCTTTTCAGCGACGTCGGTCTTTTGACGTTCTTCAAAGAGTCGCTTCTGCTGCGGAGTCATCCAGCGGCCGTTGTGGCGCACCATGCCACGCTCGGCCATCAGCTCTTCCTGAGTCACCCAGCGGCCCCCTACCTGCCGATAACCCAGAATGCGTCGCGCCGCTGCGTGATCGGGTTCGAACTCGATGATTCGCTCGAGATGAACGCGACGCTGCTCGGTCAGGAACTTCTCGCGGCACCATTCAGCCGCCGACCACTGACCTTCGACCGTATCCGGAAAGCTGGCTGCGATCTGTTCGTATTCCTTCTCCGCCGGCAATTGGTGCACGACTTCTTGAACCTGTGAGCGAGCGAGCACAACACGCCCCAGCGCGGTGTCGACGACAATCTGGTCGCGGTTGGGTGGATCGAGATCGACGATCTCGCCGCGAATCTCACCGCCGGTGGTGAGCTGGATGATCTCCGCTGCTGCGCTGGGCGCCAGAATTGCAACTGCGACGCAGCCCAACAACACGCTCATGGGCATGCAGCGATCGCGCGCGGAGTTCCTCCGAA
>CALKYM010000029.1 GCA_938003525.1 uncultured Planctomycetales bacterium
TTGCGTTCGACGCGCAGCCGCGCTTTGGGCGGCTGGATATCGAGCACCTCGCCGAAGCGTTCCAGTCCACGCGGTGGCTCTTCGCCGGCGAACTGCAGGGTGACCACTTTGTGGCCGCTGAACCGATCGACGATGCCCGCCAGCGATCCGTCGTACATGATCTCGCCCGAGGTGATGATCACCAGCCGCCGGCAAAGCGCGGCCACGTCTTTCATGTAGTGGCTCGTGAGCAGGATCGTGATGCGTCGTTCCTGTTGATAGTGTCGCAAGAAAGTCTGAATGCTGTGCTGGGCGACGACGTCGAGCCCGATGGTGGGCTCGTCGAGGAACAACACGTCGGGCGAGTGCAACAGAGCCGCGATCAGCTCCATCTTCATCCGTTCGCCCAGCGATAGTTCGCGCACCGGTTGGGAGAGCAACTGGCCCACGTCGAGCAACTCGACTAACTCAGCCAGGCTGCGGTCGAACCGCTCCGGTTCGATGGCGTAGATCTGCTGATGCAGGCGAAACGATTCTTGCGCGGGCAAATCCCACCAGAGTTGGTTTTTCTGACCCATGACCAGGGCGAAGCGACGACGGTAGGCGTTCTCGCGTTTCCAGGGGACGTGACCCAGCACCGTTGCCGAACCGCCGCTGGGCGAGATCACCCCGGAGAGCAACTTGAGCGTGGTGGTCTTGCCGGCGCCGTTGGGTCCCAGAAAGGCGACGAACTCGCCCTGCTCGACGTCGAGATCGATGCCCCGCACGGCTGCCACATCGCGATAGCTGCGCTGAAAAAGTCCGCGAACTGACTGCCACAATCCCTCGCGCTTCTGATACACGCGATAGGTCTTCGACAATCCCCGAACTTCGATGACGGCCATGGTGGCTGGATTATAGGAGTGGCCCTGCAAGCAGAGAAGCGGCCGGCGTGGGTCGCCCGCACAAGGTCGTGTCGGCGCAGGGCGGGACACTGCTTCGCGGGGCATTTGCGGGCGTTCTTGTACTTTTGCAGGCGAAGCGAATGGTCGTAAGTGCCGTACAGGTCGCGTTGTCCGCTTGGCGGCGATTGACTAGAATCGCCGCGACGATGCGATGGTTGGTGGACTTGCCAGACCCGTGGACGACAACCGGGGAGACGATCGAACGCTGGCCTTTCGAGTGGGCATCGGGCACGACACGCACCGGCTCGAAGCGGGCCGGCCGCTGGTGATTGGCGGCGTGACCGTCCCGCACGATCGCGGGCCCATCGGACACAGCGACGGCGACGTGCTGTTGCATGCCGCCATCGATGCACTGCTGGGGGCAGCAGCGCTGGGCGACATCGGCGAGTTGTTTCCGGACACCGATCCCGCGAATCGCGATCGGGACTCGGGCGAGATGCTCGACGAGGCGTACCGCCGCGTGGTCGCCGCCGGTTGGCAGGTCGAGAACGTCGACTGCATCGTCCACTTGCAGCAACCGAAACTGGCCCCGCACAAACAGGCGATCCGAGAGAACCTGGCCCGACACTTGAAGATCGATCCGGCGCGTGTGGGCATCAAAGCCAAAACCGGCGAGCGCGTGGGGCCCGTCGGCCGCGATGAGGCGATCGTCGGACAATGCGTTGTTTTGATATCTGGCCGCGCCACGGATGGTAAGTAGCATGAGCACCACGACGACGAACCGCCCTGCGGTCGACATGAACAAGCCCGCCACGACGCTCCGTATCTACAACACGCTTAGTCGCGACAAAGAAGCGTTCGTCCCGCTCGCAGAAGGCCGCGTCGGCATCTACCTCTGCGGTCCGACGGTCTACAAACCCAGCCATATCGGCCACATGGTTGGGCCGGTGATCTTCGACGCCGTGAAACGGTATCTCGTCTACTCGGGCTACGACGTCACGTTGGTCATCAACGTGACCGACGTCGACGACAAACTGATCGCCGAAAGCCAACAACAAGGCATCACGATGCCTGAGTTGGCCGACAAAATGACGGCCGACTACATGGCCAATCTGGCCGCCTTGGGTGTCGACACGGTCGACCATTTCCCGCGGGCGACCGACAACATGGAGGAGATCATTCAGTTCACCAGCGAGCTGGTCGAGCGCGGCTTCGCCTACGAAGCGGACGGCGACGTCTACTTCGATGTCGGCCGCGACACGGACTACGGCAAGCTGAGTCACCGCAGCCTGGAAAGTCTGCAAGGTGAAGGCGGCGAGATGGCCGGGCGCAAGCGGGCGGCGGCCGACTTTGCGCTCTGGAAAAGCGCCAAACCTGGTGAGCCTTCCTGGGAAAGTCCCTGGGGACCCGGCCGACCCGGCTGGCACATCGAATGCTCGGCCATGAGCCGGCGGCTGTTGGGTCGGTCGTTCGATATTCACGGTGGCGGGCTCGATTTGATCTTCCCACACCACGAGAACGAAATCGCGCAGAGCGAATGCTGTCACGGTCAAGCACAAGCGAAGTACTGGATGCACAACGGACTGATGCAGGCCGCCGACGAAGTCGGCAAAGTCGGCGGACGCCAGACGCGCAGCGCGGAAACTGCGGCCGAAGCCGCTCCGGGCGATCTCGAAGCACAGTCGGCCGCAAAGATCAGCAAGTCGCGTGGCTCCAGTGCCTTCAGCGATCTGCTGAAGCGATTCGCGCCGGAGACGGTGCGTCTGTTCCTGCTCTCAACGCACTATCGGCGGCCGATTTACTTCAGCGACGAGCAGCTCAGCAACATCGAGACCAGCCTGCAAGCGTTCTACCGCTTCTTCGAGCGCTTCCAGCGGATCACGGGCACTTCGTTCTACGACGTCGAAATGCCGACCACGCGGGCCGCCGGCGACCAACGGATGGCGCAGTTCACCGAAACAGCGGCGGCCGATGGCTCATCGCAGCTTACGGCGATTCGCGAAGCTCGGCAGCGGTTTCTCGAAGCCATGGACGACGACTTCAACTCCGGCGCAGCGGTCGGCGACCTGTTCGAACTCGTCCGCGCGCTGAACAAGCTGGCCGACGCGGCCAATTTGGATTCCGGAAACGGGGAGAGCGCCGTCGTCGCCGAGTTTGAATTCGGCGCCAGCGTGCTGCGCGAGCTGGCGGCGACGTTGGGACTGTTCCGGCAGCCCGTTGAAACCGCACAAGCCGACGATTCGCTCGTGGGACCGCTGCTCGATCTATTAGTCGAGGTTCGCAACGAGGCGCGGGCCAACAAAAACTTCGCTCTGGCCGACAAGATTCGCGATGCCCTGGGTCGGCTGGACATCACGATCGAAGATCGCGCTTCGGGCACCATTTGGCGCCGCAATTGATGCGCGGCCGTGCGTCGACGGCGGTCTCGTGTTCAGCATCCCGAACACGCAGGAATCGAACGTGACTCCTGCTGTTTCCACGCGCCGCGTGCTGGGCGTCGATCCGGGACTCAATCGGACCGGCTACGCCGTGCTCGAACACCGTGCCCGCGGACTTTCACTGTGCGAAGCGGGCGTGGTGCGCGGCCGCACGCGCGATTCGCTCACTGCCCGGGTGGCCGAAGTCTACGACGGGCTCAAGGACGTCATTGCAGCGCTCAAACCGGCCGAGATGGCGCTGGAGCAGCTCTACGGCCATTACGCACGACCGCGCACCGCGATCCTCATGGGCCATGCCCGCGGTGTGATCTGTCTCGCCGCGGCGCAGGCCGGTATCCCCGTGATGCACTACAGCGCCACCCAGGTGAAGAAGGTCCTCACCGGCAATGGGCGGGCGCCGAAGCAGCAAGTGCAGCTGGCCGTGCAGCACGAGTTGAGCCTGGCGGAGTTGCCCGATCCGCCCGATGTGGCCGATGCCTTGGCGATTGCGCTCTGTCACTACTATCTTCAATGGCGACCGCAAGTGTGAATGCTCTCGAAACGGAGTGGCGAGCTTGATCACCAAAATCACCGGCCGCCTGGCCGAGCTGAACGAAACGTCGCTGACCTTGAGCGTCGGGGCCCTCGAATACGAAGTGCTGATCCCGCAATTCGCCTATCGCCAACTGCAAGCCCGCGCCGGCGAAGAAGTGAGCCTGCACACGATCGAATACCTGGAAGGCAACCAAATGCAAGGGCGGCTCGTGCCGCGGCTGTTGGGTTTTCTCAGCCTGGCCGAGCGCGACTTCTTCGAACTGTTCTGTTCGGTCGATGGCGTCGGCGTGAAGACCGCGCTGCGGGCCATGGTACGCCCCGTCCGCGAGGTGGCCGCCGCCATTGCCGAGCAGGATGCAAAAACCCTGGCCACATTGCCGGGCATCGGTCCCGCGACCGCCGAGCGCGTCGTCGCCAAGCTCCGTCGCAAGATGCCCAAGTTCGCGCTGCTGGTCGATCGCGGTGAGCCCGGCCCGGCCGAAGTGATGCATGACGTGGTCTCGGAAACGTACGAGGTGCTGCGTTCCCTGGGCCATTCTGAGTCCGACGCCCGCAACCTCATCGACGCAGCGCTGGCCAAGAAAAAGGCCTACAAGACCGTCGAAGACCTGCTGGGTGCCATCTACCAGCAGACCGGCCCTGCAAGTTCGTGATCGACCCCGCTTGCTGGCGATGTTTGATTGGGTAGTAGAACAACACATGGGGTGCCACTGCTGGCTCGCCCAGCAGTGCCTTTCACAAGACACGCACTGTTGGGCAAGCCAGCAGTGACAGCCGGAACCGATCTTAGCGACCTGTTGCAGGTGCATTAGTAGTTCAGCAGCACGCCGCGCTTGCGTAAGTCGGCCACGAGTTGCGCGGTCGTTGTGTACTGCACGGCGTCGAAGCCAACTTCGCGCGCGCCCTCGACATGGCCCGGCACATCGTCAACGAAGAAGATCTTCTCCGGCGGCACGCCCGCCAGTTCGGCTGCGGCGCGATAGATCTCCGGTTCCGGCTTCAGCGCGCCGATGCGAAAGCTGAGCGCGGCCGTCTCGAACAGCCGGGGAATGATCGCGTAGCGCCCATCGGCGTAGAAGTTCCAGTGCACCTCGTTCGTGTTGGAAAGCAATCCCAGGCGATAGCCGGCGGCGTGCAACTGGCTGACGACGGCGTGCACGGGAAAGTTCACGGTGAAGATGTCACTGGCCGCCAGCGCCAATTCATCGCGCGGGACTCGAGTCCCGAGGGCCTCGCAGCACAGCTCGTAGTATGCGTCCAAGGTATACGCGCCGCGCTCGTGTTCCAGCTCGATGCCGCTGGTGAACAGTCGCTCACGGACTTGCTGCTCGTCGAGTCCGACGAGTTGCCCGATTTGCCGGCAGGAGATGGCATGATCGAAGCACAGCAAGACTTTGCCAATGTCGAAATAGAAGAACTCAGGAGGCATTTGGTTCGCCCGGACGTTGCACTGGTGCTCCGTCAACATGTAACTTTCGGGTGCGAGTTGTCCGGCGGAGCACTACGATGTTATCTGCGCCAAAGCACTTGCGTCTTTGGCGAACGTTTCGCGTCGCCCGAATGAATCGGGCTGACGCTCCACTAGACTGACAGGCCAAGCAGAGATCGGCACAAGTTACGCGCAACTCGGCACGATTGTCCAGCACAACTGACAGGCCCAAGCGGCGAGAGGAGAGACGCGATGAGCACGATCGAGATTCTCGCGGCCAGCTATGAGTTCAATCGCGCGCGAACGCTGGCGCTGCTGGATACGATCGAGAGCGAAGCCGCACCGCTCGAGATACTCGGCTGGCGACCGGGCACCGGGCGGGCGCACATTGCCTGGCAGTTGATGCACATCGCCGTGACCGAAGAAATCTTCGCCGGCGAGCGCCTGCGCGAGGCGGCCGAAGGTGAGGTCCGCTGGCAGGACCTCTGGCCACGTTTCCGTGGCGGTAGCACCCCAGACGACGATGTGCCCGAGGTGGCGGTCATTCGCCAGGTGCTCACGGACGCTCGGGCGGCGTTGTCGCGGACGCTGACCATCTTTTCGGATGCCGATCTGGAAACATCCCCCCCCGGACTGGCCAAACGCGGGCAGCGGCTGATCGATGCCCTGCACATCATCGCCTGGCATGAGGGCCATCATCACGGCCAGGCCCACCTCGCGCTGAACCTCTATCGCGCGGCGCAGTAGCAGCGCGCGGAACCGGGCCCTCGCGGTATCGCCACAAGTTTTTTCGGCGGTGTCGTTGCGTGCTAAGTGCCCCGGTCGTCGCCGCTCCCGCGTGCGTGTATATAATCCATCGCGGTTGACCTGCCTGTTCTCGACGGGCCCGGCGAATTCCCACCTTCCAACAGTGAGTGTGCATGACGACCACGGCGACGAAGCCCCGCAATCTTCGTGAGCTGCGCGATAGCGGCTGGGTGTCCAAGAGCGTCAAGCAGGAGCTTTACGACAACTTTCTGCGCATGCTGGCCGCCGCCGACGAGTTGTTCACCGGCATCATCGGCTACGACGACACGGTGATCCCCGAGATCAACATCGCGCTGTTGGCCCAGCACGACATGCTGTTTCTGGGCGAGAAAGGCCAGGCCAAGAGTCGCCTGATGCGGCAGCTCGTGCGGTTTCTCGACGAGGAGATTCCCTACATCAACTGCCCGGAGTCGCCCGTTCACGACGATCCTTTTCACCCGATCAGTCTGCCCGCGCGGCGTCTGCTGGCGGATTGCAGCGAGGACGAAGTGCCAATTGCGTGGTGGCCGCGCGACGAGCGCTACGCCGAACGACTGGCTCCCGGCACCAAGTTCGCCGATGTGATCGGCGATATCGATCCGGCCAAGCTGGCCGGCGGCGCCAGCATGTCGACCGAAGAAGCGCTGCACTTCGGACTCATCCCGAGGATGCACCGCGGAATTTTCGCCATGAACGAACTGCCGGAATTGGACGAGCTGGTGCAAGTCGGCCTGTTCAACATCCTCGAAGAGCGCGACGTGCAGATTCGCGGCTACCCGATCCAGTTCGACATCGACGTGATGATTCTTTTTTCAGCCAACCCGGCCACCTACAACCGCAGCGGCAAGGTGATCCCGCAGTTGAAGGACCGCATTGGCTCGGTCATTCACACGCACTATCCGCGCGAGCGCGACCTGGGCGTGCAGATCATGGAGCAGGAGGCCGGCGTCGAGCTCGACGGCGAGTATCCGGTGGTCGTGCCGTACTTCATGCGCGAGCTGGTCGAGCAAATCACGATCGCAGCGCGAAACTCGAAGTACGTCGATCACCAGTCGGGCGTCAGCGCGCGGTTCAGTATCGCCAACTACCGCACCATGCTGGCCAGCGCGCGGCAGCGCGGAGCGCGATTGGGCGAGCGGCCAGCCGTGCCGCGCGTGAGTGATCTGGGGCACATCTACTCCTCGTCGTTGGGCAAGCTGGAACTCGACCTGATGAGCAGCCATCAGCTCTCCGAGCGGCAGGTGCTCGACGCCATCATGGCCGAGGCCGTGAAGACGCTGTTCGAGGAGTACATCGACCGGCACGGGCTGGAAGAAATCGCCGAGATCTTCGGACGCGGCGTCAAGATCGAAGTCGGCGACATGTTGCCCTCCAGTCAGTACGCCGAGCGGCTGAAGCACGTCCCGCCCGCCTGGGAAAAAGCCTTCGAGGTAAACGCGGCCGAGGATCCGGCTATGCGGGCCAGTTGCGTCGAATTTGTTCTCGCCGGTCTGCACGCCACCGACTCCATTTCTCGCGCGCAAGCGCACGGGAGGATCACGTATGAGTTCCCGTGATCGCCTGGGCGGCGTGATCCACACCTATCAGCGCTACGATCCGCAAAAATTTCCGACGGCCTCCGCGCCGCAGGCCGATCTCGTGTCGCCCGCCTTCGAACATCTGCTCAACTACGGTTCTCTCCGTGAATTGACCGACGAAGAGCTGGCCCGCGCGGTGCGGCTCGATCCCAGCCAGATTGCCGGGCTGGGCCCGAGTCTCGATGCACTCCGCGCGCTGCTCGAAGAGCGCAAGCGCAAGATTCTCGCCCGCTACGAAACCCGCAGCGTGCAAAAGGAGGCGCGGCGGGCCTATGCCGACACGGCGTCGCGCATCCGTGTTCCTCGGCCGCTGCGCCAGCGCTTCGACCGCGCGCGACGCGAAGAGCAGATCTACGAGCTCGAGCGACTCTGGTACACGGCCGAGCGGCGTCATCCGCCGCTGGCCCGCAAGCTGCTGCACCTCACCGAACGGTTGGGCGAGAAGTACCAGGTCGACGAGTTGGCCGCCAAGTACGAATTCACCGGCCGCGAGCGGATGACGGTGCCCGAGGCGCTGGAGATCAAAGAAGAATTGGAGACGATCGACCGGCTGCTCGAACAGCTTGAAGAGGCGGCCGAATCGGCGCAGATCGGCGTCATCGATCTGGAAGAGCTGGCGCAGTTCGTCGACGAAGCCGATCTTGGCGAACTCCGCAGCATGCAGCAGCAGATCAGCGAGTACCTCCGCGAATTGGCCGAGCGACAAGGTCTGGAACGCACGGCCAGTGGGTATCAGCTCACGCCCAAGGCCTATCGCTTGTTTCAGGGCAAACTGCTGGAGCGGATCTTCAGCGAACTGGAGGCATCGCGGACGGGCCGCCATCAGGGACCGGTCGTGGGCGAAGGCGCCGTCGAACTTCAGCGGACGCGACCCTACGAGTTCGGCGATTCGATCACGCACATGGACGTCGGCGCCTCGCTGGTAAACACCATGTTGCGGCAAGGTCCCGGGCTCCCGCTACGCATGCGGCCCGAGGATATCGAAATCCATCACACGCGCAACACGCCCAAGTGCGCGACCGTGGTGCTGATCGACATGAGCGGCTCCATGCGTCACGGCGGCATGTACGTCAACGCCAAACGCATGGCGCTGGCACTGGAAGGACTCATCCGTCGCGAGTATCCCGGAGACTTTCTTCAGTTCGTAGAGCTGTTCAGCTTTGCCAAGCCGCGGGCATCGGGCGAACTGGCGTCGATGCTGCCCAAGTTCCCCACGCTGTTCGATCCGGTCGTGCAGCTTAAAGCCGACATGAGCCGCGACGACATCAGCGAGATGGATGTCCCACAGCACTTCACCAACATCCAGCGCGGACTGCACGTCGCGCGGCAGTTCCTCTCGGTGCAAGACACACCCAACCGGCAGGTGATTCTCATCACCGACGGGCTGCCCACCGCACACTTCGAAGGCTCGATGCTCTACCTCCTCTACCCGCCGCATCCGCGCACCGAAGAGATGACCATGCGCGAGGGGATGCACTGCCAGCGGGAAGGCATCACGATCAACATCTTTTTGTTGCCCAGTTGGTCGCAGTCGCGCGAAGACATTCAGTTTGCCTACCGCCTGGCCGAGTCGACGAAGGGCCGGGTCTTCTTCACCGCCGGACGCGACCTGGACCGCTACGTAGTGTGGGACTACCTCCAGCGGCGACGCACAATCATCAGTTGATGCGTCATCTACAAGCCGCCGCATCTGCGAACAGCCGACGCTGGATCACGAGCAGGCCCACCGCTGTGCGAATCGCGTGCCGCTTGGCGTAAGGCTTTGCCTCGTCGGTATGTTCCGAACCCTCGCCGAGGCAAAACGGTGCAGCGGGCCCGGAGCAGGCAAAAAATGGTTGACCTCGGGGGCGATAATTTGGTAGCTACTTAGTTTGTCGGGTGAGTGATCGCCCACTACGCGACTCGCATGACGGAGGGCAGCCATGCAAGATCCACCGTACATGTCCGGGTCGGGAGGCTGAACGGTCAGACCTCCCGAGTTCTTCTGGTCGATAGTCCTCCTTACTACAAACCGTATCTGTCCGAACGCCTCTTCGCCTGTTCTGGTGAAGAGGCGTTTTTTCATGGTGCTTGCTCCATCGGGCGCTGCCCGTCTGCAGGACGGGATGACCGCGGCTAGAATGTCCTGCCCTTGCCGCGGCGATTCAGCCTCTCTCAAGTGCCCAGCATGTCGACTGCCGCCGATTGCCTGATCTACGGCGCCAACGGCTATACCGGCGAGCTGATCGCCCGCGACGCCGTGGCTCGCGGTATGCGCCCGACGCTGGCCGGACGCAATCAGGAGGCGATTCGATCGCTGGCTGAAGAGTTGCAATGTCCTTCGCGGGTCTTCGCGCTCGATTCGGTGGACGAGATTGCCCGGCAGCTCACGGATGTGCGCGTCGTCGTGCATTGCGCGGGTCCGTTCTCGGTGACGGCGCGGCCAGTGATGGAAGCGTGTCTTTCGAGCAAAACACATTACCTAGATATCACGGGCGAATTGGACGTCATCGAAGCGGCCGCCGGTCTGAACGAGCGGGCGCTGGCAGCCGACGTGTTGTTGATGCCGGCCGTCGGCTTCGACGTCGTCCCGACCGATTGTCTGGCCGCGACGCTGGCGGCCGAACTTCCTTCGGCCACGCACTTGGAACTGGCCATCGATGGTCTGGCGGCTATCAGCCCCGGCACGGCCAAGACGATCGTTGAGAATCTCCCCACCGGCGGTCGCGTGAGGATCGACGGCCGCATCGAGCGCGCGCCCACCGCCTGGAAAGTGCGCGACATCCCCTTTCGCGATGGCGCGCGCAAGGCCATGACCATTCCCTGGGGCGATGTGGCCAGCGCCTACCACACCACCGGCATCGGCAACATCGAGGTCTACGCCACCCGCGCTCCCCGGGAGATCAAGTGGCTGCGGCGATTGGGCTGGTTGTTGCCGCTGGCCGGTTGGCGACCCGTGCAAGCGTACTTGCGCCGCCAGGTCGAACGCCGCGTGCAAGGCCCTACACCTGAACAACTCAATGCCGAGCGGGCCCACATCTGGGGCCGCGTCTACGACGATGCGGGCCGCGAAGTGCAGGCCACACTGGAGACGCCCAGCGGCTACTCGCTGACCGTTTCGACGACGCTAGCCGTGCTCGAGCGCGTCCTGGCAGGCGATGCGCCGGAAGGCTTCCAGACACCCGCCCGGGCTTTCGGCAAAGACCTGATCTTGCAGATTCCCGGCACCGATCTGCAAATCAGTCGCCCGTCAGCGGCGCCGGCCGCGGCCAGCACGACATCGTGAATGTCGAACAGCTACAGTGACCGACAGCACCGATTCGTCCCCTCCGGGCTCCATTCGCATCGCAGGAGAGACTCCTTGATGGCTCAGTTTATCAACTCGCGGCGACGGCATTCGCGTGCATTTCGCCGAGCAGGCTTCGCACTTTTTGGCGCGGGCGCGCTGTTATTGGCGACGCAGTCGCTCGCTTCGGCCGACGACGCGTTCTATGCAGCGCGCTTCGTCTTTCCACTAAATGCCGAGCACAACCACGCGCCGGGTGTGGTGGAGTGCCCCAATGGCGACATCCTGGTTTCCTGGTACCGCGGCTCGGGCGAGCGCAGCGCCGACGACGTGCGCGTGATGGGCGCTCGACTGCGAGCGGGCGACGACGAATATGGCGAAGCGTTCCTGATGGCCGATACGCCCGGTTTTCCTGACTGCAACACCTGCATGATGATCGATGCTGAGGAGCGGCTGTGGCTGTTCTGGCCGCTGATCTTGGACAACTCCTGGGATTCGTGCCTCACGCAGTATCGCGTGTCGAGCAACTACCAGCAGTCGGGGCCGCCCGTCTGGGATTGGCAGGGATCGATTCCGCTCAAGCCGTTGCACTTCGAAGAAAAGATGCTGGCCGGTCTCGAAGAGCGGCTGGCCACCGCCGGCGCCTTGCGGGCTCGCGCCGAAAAGTACGCGGCCTACGTCCGCGAGAAGCTCGAAATGAAACTCTCCGGGCGCCTGGGTTGGCAGCCGCGCTGCAAGCCCACAGTGTTGCCCAGCGGCCGAATACTGCTGCCGCTGTACACCGACACCTACTCCGTGTCGATCATGGCTATCAGCGACGATGGCGGCCAGAGCTGGTACGGCAGCGAGCCGCTGGTGGGCTACGGCAACATTCAGCCGGCCGTGCTGCGCCGCGAAGACGGCACGCTCGTGGCCTACATGCGCGAGAACGGACCGCTGAACAAGATCCGCGTCTGCGAGTCTGCGGACGACGGTGTCCACTGGGGAGCGGTCGGCACGATCGATCTGCCCAACCCCGGTTCCGGACTCGACGCCGTGGTCTTGTCGAGTGGCCGTTGGCTGTTGGTCTACAACGATTCGCTCGATGGACGCCACAGCCTGGCCGTCTCGCTCTCCGACGACGAAGGACATACCTGGAATGTGACGCGACACCTCGAAAACGATGAGTCCCAAGAAACCCGCTCGCACTACCCTGCCGTCATCCAAGGCCGCAACGGCCACATCCACTGCGTCTACAGCTACTTCACCCCCGACGGCAAAACCATGAAGCACGCCACGCTCAACGAAGCGTGGATCGACGCGGGGGACTGATTCCAAGTCCAAACTGACGAACGACGGGTACCACTGCTGGACAAGCCAGCAATGGCACCCGCGATGATCGTCTGCTCCTGTCGAGGCACTCGCGGTTCAATCTTCTGCCTTTTTGAGCATCTCCGTTACGATCGGCTGTGTCGTTACGACCGGCCCAAGGGGGTGTTCGGTCGCAGCGGCCGGAACTTCGCTCTCCTCGGACAGCCACGATTGTTTGACTTGTTCGGGTGGCCGCCGAGAATGGAAGGAAGTGTTCGTCTGGACGCGCAGCCACCCCATCTCAGCTTGCGATTCATCGCCAGGCCGCAACGCGCTCGGTGAGCACCGCGTTGCTTGCTGTCGCCGGAGCAGACAATGAGGCCATCGGCTTATCACGCGCGGTTCGTTGCGCTGCTGACTGGGCTGGTTCTTTATGGATCGCTTGCCCCCGCCGCCGTGATCGTGCTCCGTGACGGCCGCGTGCTGGATGGCAAGATCGCGACGGTCAGCAGTCTGGCGGAAGATCCGCGTGACGTTCCGCCGCCGGCGGGCGCTCCGCAGCCCAAGTTGATCGTGTTCTGCGATGACGACTTGCGGCGCACGTTCGTGCCCAAGCAGCGCGTGCTGGAAGTCCGCGAAGGTGGCGGCGGCGAGGTGCTGGAGAAGTTCCAGGTCCATCAAGTGGTCGGCGGCAAAGGGGGCCGCGTCTACAGCGTGGGCGGCATCATCGATATCGAGCCCTTCGACGAGTTTGGCCGCCGCATCTTTCGAATGCAGACGCAAAACGGCGCACTGGATGTGATTCAGGGCATCACGCTCATCACGCCCCGCTGGACCAAAGTCGAGGGCCTTTCGCATCAGTGGGACATGCGGATGGCGACCAGCGCGATTCCGCGGGCGACGCTCGATGCCATCGTCTCGCGGCAGCTCGACGCGCAGAACGTCGAGCATCGGCTGAAAATCGCACGGCTTTATTTGCAAAGCGAACGCTACACCGACGCCCGCGAAGAGCTAGAAGAGATCATTCGCGACTTCCCCGACTTGGAAGAGCAAATCGGAGCGGTCGTCGTCGACCTGCGGCAGATGTCGGCCCGGCGGCTGCTGGAAGAAGTGCGCGTCCGCCGCGATGCCGGTCAGCATCTGCTGGCCTACGACATCCTCGAACAGTTTCCCAGCGAAAACGTCGCCGGCGAAATCATGCAAGAGGTCCGCGAGCTGATCGAGTTCTACGCGGCCGAATACGAGCAGGGCGAGCGAGCACGGCGGAGCTTTGAAGAGCACGTCGCCGCCTGCAACGACGAGGCGCTGGCCAAACAGATCGAGCCGATCCAGGCCGAGATCTTTACGCAGCTCGACAACGACACACTGGTCCGGTTGCAGGCCTACCTGCAGTTCGTCGACGATCCCGGCCTGCTGCCCACTGACAGGCTCGCGCTGGCCATCAGCGGTTGGATGGTCGGAGCCGACAACGCGACCGACACGCTGCCGGTGGCGCTCTCGATGGTCCGCGTTCGCGATCTGATCTGGGAGTACCTCAACGAACCCACCCAGATTCGCCGCGACATGCTCCGCGATAAGATGCTCACCGAAGAGGCCGCGGCGCCGGAGCGCGTCGCGCAAATCCTGGAACACATGCGGCCGCCAGTCGCCCTGCCGACGGCCGATACCGAGCGGCCCGGTTACTACGAGATCACGATTCCCGGCATCGAATCCGAGCCCGAGTTCACCTACTCGCTGCAACTGCCTCCCGAATACGATCCCTATCGCCGCTATCCGACCGTCGTCACGCTGCACAGCGGGCGGACGACGCCCGGGCAGCAGATCGACTGGTGGGCGGGCGGCTGGAACGATCGCCAGCAGCGGCTCGGCCAAGGCACACGTCACGGCTACATCGTGATCGCGCCCCACTGGGGCAATCCCGGCCAGGTCGAATACGAATACTCGGCGCGGGCCCACGCGACCGTCTTGTACTGCCTGCGCGATGCCATGCGGCGGACGTCGATCGATGCCGATCGCGTGTTTCTCTCCGGACACTCGATGGGCGCCGATGCCGCCTGGGACCTGGGGCTCGCGCACCCGGACTTGTGGGCGGGCGTGATTCCGATCGTGGGACAATCTGACCGCTACTGTTCGCTGTATTGGCCCAACGCGCAGCATCTGGGCTTCTACGTGATCGGCGGCGAGCTCGACGGCCGCTCGCTGCACAATGCCCGCGATCTCGATCGCTACATGACGCGCGGCTACGACGTGACGTTCGTCGAGTATCTCGGCCGCGGGCACGAAAACTTCTCGGACGAGGTGCTGCGCGTCTTCGAGTGGATGGCCCACCGCAGCCGCGAGTTCTTTCCCCGCGAGTTCACCTGCAAGACGATGCGGGCCTGGGACAACTACTTCTGGTGGCTGGAAGTTGAAGACTTCCCGCAGCGGGCCGTGGCCGATCCGTTACACTGGCCACCTCCGCGCGGGACGCGCCCCATGGATGTCTCGGGCAAGGTCACCAATACAGGGCGGGTGTTCATCAACACGGGTACCACCAGCGGCACGATCTGGCTGTCGCCGCAGTTGGTCGACCTGGGGCGCCGCGTGCAAGTGCACGTCAACGGTCGCCGCATCGCCAGCAACGACGTGACGAGCGAACCGAAGCTCACCGTGATGCTGGAAGACGTGCGGACGCGGGGCGACCGGCAACACCCGTTCTGGGCGCGGATCGATTTCGGCCGCTGAAGCGGTCCGTACTCTCCGGCGGTCCGTCGCGTTCGGACGACGGATTATTGCGGCACCTGGTCGACCGAAAGGGCGGCCGCTTCGGTGTGCTCCGGCTGTCGCGTGAGAACGTAGCCGACGACGAACCAGCCGTCCGCCTCGCTCTGCACGTAGGCCGCCGTGGGGCCCAGATAGCGTCGCACGACCTGGAAGTCGGGCAACTTGCTGGCATCGAGTTCGGCCTCGCGCGGCGGTGCGCCCGGCTCGGTAGGGCCGAGCATCGAGTTCAACATTTGAGCCAGCCCCGTTTCGGCCATCGGCAGCTGGCCCATGCGAAACAGTTCGTAGTTGGCCCGCAGTTCCTCGTCGAGCCGTGAGAAGACGAGCACGCTGCCGCCCGTGCCGCCCACGCGGTCGGCGTGGCTGATGACCTCTTGGTAGTCGACCGTTTCGTCCAGCCGGTTCGGGTCGTCCTCGGCCTTGGCGATGACTTCCTCGACGATCGAGACATGCGAGCCGAGGAACAAGTGGCCGTGCGCCACACAGACGGCCGAGTTGGGAATCGCCGCCATCTCTTCATCTTCTTCAGCGGCACCGCCGGCAGGCGGCAAGCCGGGCTCTTCCAGGCCCTCGATCGTGATGTTGACCTCGTAGGGAGCCTCCGTTGGCTCGGGCTCCATCACCTCCCAGATGATGTGATCGCGGAACGGCACCTGGCGGACGTTCTCGTCGACTTCCAGCGACTTGCGGATGCCGCGGGCCAGGGCCTCTTCGTCGGCCGCTTCAATGGCCAACAGCCGCCGCTGGCTGGTCGTGGTGATCGGCAACTCGTAGTCGGAGATGAGCGAGACGCGGGTGCCCATGTGTTTGATCAACTCTTCGCGGAGGTCGATCATCGGACCGTAGGGATCGGTCCTCAGGCTTTCGAGTACATCCTGCCACAGGCCTTCATCTTCGGGCCCTTCGCCGAACAGGGCGTCGAAGAGCGGATCGAAGTTGTCGAAGGCGTTGAGAATGTCGCAGTGCAGCGTGGCGTACGTGGCGACGTCGGTGGGCACCCAGATCTGCGGCGTGAGGTCGTGTCCATTGGGGAATACGAGCATCTTCATCGCCTGCTCGTAAGGCGGCGGGGCGTAGATCATCGTGCGGTGTACGAATTCGAATCCCTCGGCGGCCGCATTGAGAAATCCGCCGATGCCCTGCACGGCCGTGAAACCGGTTTTCTTCAGCACGCGCACCATATCGGCGCTGCGGCGATCCTCGGGTGGCGCCGCGGCGCTGACCGCGTCGGCCAGTGCGAAGGGGTCGATGAACCAGCGGATGTCCGGCTCGATCTCGCCGGCCGCCGTGCGGCAGCGCTGCATCGTGGCCTGATAGGCGGTCACGGTCGACAACGTGCCTTCGGCATCGCCTTCCAACCGCTCAAGCACGTCGGCCAGTGCGGCGGGATCGTCGGCGGCGGCCAGCAGATCGCCGTGCAGGACGTAGGCCACGAGGCCGCCCTCGTGGTCTTCATCCTCGGGAACGTCGTAAATCACGATTTCGGCGTCGCCGACATCTTGCGTGGTGCGCGTTGCGCCGCGCTCTTCAAGCTCCGCACGGGCCTCTTGCAGTTGCTCTCTGGCCGCCTCGATGTTGTCCGTGATGTCGACCAGCATCACCAGCACGGGCTCACCGTGGCCGGCGTAGATGAACCCCAGCGCGACTTCGCCGTTGGGAATGCCTTCCAGATCTTCCAGCGACAGCCCCAGGCGGCGGTCGGTCAGGGCGAAGCGCTCATCGAGCTGACGCTTGAGGTCCTCGGTAAAGGGCTCCATCGCCGGATCTTCGAACAGCCCGGAGAGCTGCGTCTGGTTCCAGTGCTCTTGCAGGCCTTCCCAGTTGCCAATCGACAAGTAGGCCGTCGTTTCGGCGGGCAGCAGGACGTCGCTGGAGGGAATCGCTGCATGGGCGGGGCCTGGCAGCAGCGCCAGCAGCCACGCAGCGCATACCGTGAATACAGTGGGGGTACGCAAGGTACGCCTCCTTGGCGCTGGGGAGAATGGTGGAAGCATTGGTAGTCGTCGGGCCGGGTTGCCAGGGAAGTTTAGACATTGAACCTGCCGGCTGCCAGTTGCGCCCTGGCAGCCATCGCCTGCAACAGCGCACGACTTCTCCGATGTGTTTCAGGACTAGCTAGACTGATGCTGCTGCGGTTAGTTTGCCGGTCGGCGCGGATGATCGGCGGCCCCAATTGCGGCCATCCGCTGTGGCTGGCGGGCGTGAGTGGTCCTCCTTCTGGCGAGGGGGGCGACTGCAATCGCCTGCGGAGCGGAGCTGCCGGCGAAGCCGTGTGCGCGGCGATATGTCAGGGAAGGTCGGCCATGAAGGACTACGGTCGCGAGAACCTCTGCTACGACCCCATCCACGGCTACATGCCGTTTGTCGCCGCCGCGGGCCTGCCCGACGACGAGGTCTCCGAAGAACAGATCGTCGATCATCCCTGGGTGCAGCGACTGAGGCAGATTCACCAGTTGCAGACGGCGTGGTGGGTGTTTCCCACGGCCGAGCACACCCGTTTTCAGCACGTGCTGGGGGCCATGCACCTCGCCAGCCGTGCCGCCGAGGCGCTCTACGAGAGCCTTCAATCGGTCTGCCCCGATGTGCCCAGCCGCGGTTACGTCGAGACGCTCTTGCGGATGGCTGCGCTGTTGCACGACGTGGGGCACGGGCCGTTCGGGCATTTCTTCGACGATCACTTCCTGGCTCGGTTCGAGCTGACGCACGAAACACTCGGCTGCGAGATCCTACGTCGCGAGCTTGCGCCGCTGTTGACGCTGGTGCGCCGCAATCCCGGTAGTGAGCTGGGGGCCGACGAACGACTCGACGCCGAACAGATCTGCGCGCTCATCAAGCGGCCCCGGGGAGATGACGCCGCCGAATTGCCGCGGTGGCTGGTGTTGCTGCGGAGCCTGTTCAGCGGGCTCTACACCGTCGACAACATGGATTACGTGTTGCGCGACGCGTATATGTCGGGCTTCAGCAGCAGCGCATTCGACTTGGAGCGGCTTCTGCACTACAGCTTCTTCACCGAGTCGGGTCTCACGATTCACGAACGCGGGCTGTCGGCCCTGGTGCGGTTTCTGGAAGTGCGGGCCGAGTTGTTTCGCACGCTCTATTTCCATCGCGAAGTACGTTCCATCGATCTCACCCTGGCCGATCTATTCGCCAAGAGCGGAAACCTGCTGTTCGACGGCAATCCGCTGGAACATCTCGACGCGTACCAGCGATTCACGGAATGGACGCTACTCAACGACGTCGCCACGTGGACCGAGAGTGATGATCCTGCGCGGCGCGCTTTGGGCGGCGAGTGGCAGGCGTTTCTCCGGCGCAAGTTGCCCTGGCGGATGGTTTGCGAGCGGACGCGTTTCTTTCGCCCCGGTGAAGCCGAGCAGACGACGATCTTCGCTAGCGAAGCACGCTTCCTGCAGGCGCTGGCCGAACAGTTGCCGGAGTCGCTCGATGACACGTCGCTGTTGCGCGTCGATCTGCCACGACACATTCACCGGCCCGGCACGCGCGGTCCGGCTGGCGGGCAGAACTTCCTCTACGAGGCGGCCCGCGGTCACGTCCGCGCGCTGACGGACAGCGAGGTGTTTCGACAGTTGCCGCTCAGCTACCGGCTTTGCCGCGTCTATACGCGCGCCGACGGACACGAGGCGACGATCGCGGCGGCCGTCGACGAGCTGATCCGTCCCGAACGAGCGGACGACATCACGAACATGTGACCGACACCGTCGATACAAGGTCCGAGAGTCGGGGAAGCTCCTCTGGGCGACTCGTGTTCTCGCGGCCACTGCGATAGCATTGAAGTATCGGCGAATCGCCATTTCCCGACACGAGCATCGAACGAGATCGCCAGCAAGCCGAAACCCGGGTGCCACTGCTGGCTCGCCCAGCAGTGCGCGTCTGGTGAAAGGCACCGCTGGGCAAGCCAGCAGTGGCACCCGACATTCAACTTGGGCGGGTTGCAGCGCGCTCTGGCTAGACCGGTACTGCATTACGCGAGCCTATGACCGCTGATCGTTATGAGAATCCGCTGATTGGCCGTTATGCGTCGGCCGAGATGGCTGAGCTGTGGGGGCCGCAGCGCAAGTTCAGCACCTGGCGACGCTGCTGGGTGGCCTTGGCCGAAGCGGAGGCCGAGTTGGGGCTCGCCATCAGCCCTCAGCAGATCGCCGAGCTCAAGTCGCACATCGACGACGTCGACTTCGAGGCGGCGCGTCGTTACGAGGCCAAGTTGCGGCACGACGTGATGGCGCACGTCCACGCGTATGGAGATGTCTGCCCGCAGGCGCGCGGCATCATTCACTGGGGCGCGACGAGTTGCTTCGTCACCGATAACACCGATCTGCTGCTGCTTCGCGATGCGCTCCGATTCGTTGCCGCTCGGCTGGCACAAACCATCGATCGTTTGGGCCAGTTTGCCGCCCGACATCGCGATCTGGCCTGTCTGGCTTACACCCATCTCCAACCGGCGCAGCCCACCACCGTCGGCAAGCGAGCTTGCCTGTGGGCCTACGATTTGATCATCGACCTGGCCGAAGTCGAACATCGGCTGGCAGCCCTGTCCGCGCGCAGCACGATGGGCACCACCGGTACACAGGCCAGCTTTCTCGAACTGTTCGCAGGCGATCACGCCAAAGTGCGACGACTGACCGAACTGGTGGCCGAGAAACTCGGCTTCGACACCACCTACGCCGTGACCGGTCAGACGTATCCGCGCAAGCTCGATGCTCAAGTGCTGGGCGTCCTCTCGGGCATCGGACAAAGCGCCCACAAGGCCGCCAACGACATCCGGCTGCTGCAATCGTTCAAAGAGCTGGAGGAGCCGTTTGAGGCCGAGCAGATCGGCTCTTCGGCCATGGCCTACAAGCGCAATCCGATGCGCGCGGAGCGGATTTGTGCTCTGGCCCGATTTGCGATCAGCCTGGAGACGAGCGCGGCGCAGACGCTGGCCACGCAGTGGATGGAGCGGACGCTGGACGACAGCGCCAACCGGCGGCTGGTGTTGCCGCAGGCGTTTCTCGCCATCGATGCGGTGCTGCTCTTGTACGCCAACGTCGCACGCGGGCTGACGGTTTACCCGCAAGTGATCGCGAAGCGGTTGGCGGCCGAACTGCCGTTCATGGCCACCGAGAACATTCTCATGGCGGCCGTCGCCCGCGGTGGCGATCGCCAAGACTTGCACGAGCGGATTCGCCAGCACAGCCACGCGGCCGGCAGCGTCGTGAAGGAGCGCGGCGGCGACAACGATCTGCTCGAACGCCTGGCCGGCGACGAGGCCTTCGCCGGCGTCGATCTCCAAGCTGCTCTCGATCCCGCGCGGTTCGTGGGCCGCGCACCGCAGCAAGTCGATGAGTTCTTGGCCGACGTCGTCGAGCCCGTCCGCCAGCGCTACGCGTCGCAGCTCAATCGCGACGACAGCCGGACGATTAACGTCTGAGTGGCTGGCTACTCGACCGGCAGGCCGGGCACGATCATCCGCGCCGGCTTGAACAGATTGTTGTCGTGTACGAGATAACGACCGCTGCCCACGAAGTACGTGTGCGTATCGTCCACCACCAGGTTGAAGACCCAGGCTGTTTCACTGGGGTCGGTCGCGCTTACGGACTTCGCGCCGCCAGTCGTGTGCAACAGACTGCCCGGCTCGAGGTCGCGAGCCCGCGTCCAGCCCACACCGTTGACCCAAAAGCCGTGACCGGCCGTGGTGACGAGTTGCTCATCGTCGACTGTAAGTTTCACCATCGCGGGAGCGCGGCGACTGGTGGTGCGCACGACGGGTTGGTAGCTCAACTCGCCGGTAGCGACGTCTTGCGAAAGCACGAGATCACCGACCTGCAAGGTTTCAATGGCTTGCGGTCCCTCGCACGTCCAGACCGGCGTGCCGGCGACGAAGCAAGAGCCGCTCGTTACCAAAGGCCGTGACTCGGATCGATAGGAGGCTACTTGCAGTTGCTTCTCGGGCGCGGCGTAGTCGGTGTACGCGACCCAGTAGTCCCACCAGGCCTGTGGCTCGGTGCCGAGGTCTTGTTGCGTCACGCGGGTCAGCACCCAGGCCACTCTCTCATTGAGCTGCCGCGTCTGGAGATTCAGTTGGTCGACGCGGGCGGAGTGTCGATCGTTACTGGTGTCGACGAGGCGATCCAGGTTTCGCTGATCGCGGTGGGGATCGTTCGACGGTTGATAGTACGTTTCGAAAACCTCGGCTTCGTGCGCTGCGAATCCCTCGCGAAGCAGCATGACTTGATGCAGCGTGCGGCCGTCGGCGAGCGGGCGAACCTCGTTCTCCACCCGCACACGTCCGTACATGGCGGAGACCAGCAGCGGCAGATACTCGTACGGATGGCGGCCCGCCAATGAGTCGGCTGCGCGACCGCGAACTTCCATCCAGGGGGCCAAGACGGCATGCCGCGCCAGCCCCAAGGTGGCTTCGTCCGAGCGTATGGCGTGCAGCGCATCGACGACGACTGCCGCGTGCAGTGGACCTTCAACGGAGACGCAGGCCTCCATCATGGGGATTGCGTACGGATCGTCGATCGCAATCAACTCGTCGCGGGCTGCGATTTGCTCCGTTTCACCACCGTCGCCGATCCGTTCGGCTAGCTCGACGAGCGGGCGTTGCCAACGACGCATGGCGTGGCGATAGGCCTGTTGCCGCTGGCGGGCCTGTTGTAGCTGGTCACGCTGTATCCATTCGCCGTCGTGATAGAAGTATCCCAGCGCGCGGCGCACGGACCGGTTGCTGCCGTCCATCTCCAGCGCCGCTAGCAGATGCGCTTCCTGTTGTGAGCTCAAGCCGTTGCGTCCGCACCAGGCAGCCAAAGTGTAGTGGCCGCGCACGTCGAGATCGGCTGTGGCGCGCCGCTGCCGATATTCTTGTTGGCGCGCGCTGGGCTCGGATGCGTCAACCAATCGCCAGTCTCCGTCAAGTCGCACGTAGCCGCTGTGCCACCGCGCTTTGTCGTGTTGGGGATCGGCGCTTAATGCCTGCGCGAGAAGGCGCGCGCGGAGATCGTCGTTTCCGGCAGCCTCGGCGCGTAGCGCTGCGACGACCAACTCGTCGGCGGCGGGCGACGCCGCATCGGGCTGGGGTTCGCCCGCGACGGTGAACTTTATTGACAACGCCAAGACGCAGATCGCGCTGACAACAGTCGCACAGTGAATGGTGCCCGAACGGGCCGAGAGACGCCTCATGACCTCACCTCCTGAGATATGCGTGGTGAGTGCTTGTTCCAGAAAAGCTTTGTCCCACTTCCCAGGATAGAGGTCAACTTTTTTTCGTGGCTGCCACTCGGGCCAGCCGTCGTGCGGAACTCGTTTACGAAGCGGTCAGGTGAAGGGCGCAGTCTGAAGGAGGACGCGCGTCGTCAGAATGACTCACGACCGGCGAGAAAGGGCGCGGCTCAAGGGGACCAGGCACGTTTTCGGCCGCGGCAGCATTCCCAGCGAGATGTCTGCGGGTCGAAGGATGAGCCAGCCACAAACTGCTCTACACCATGTCCAATGGGCGGACGCGGCGCTTGGGGCGGCTGCAATCGGCGCAGATGCCGCTGACGATGAAGCGGTGCCCCAGCACGCGGAAACGATGTTCACGGGCCACCGCTTCGCGAATGCGGTTGAGTTCGTCGCTGCGGAACTCGATCAGCCGGTCGCACTTCTGGCAGTGCAGGTGGTCGTGCTGCGGATACCCGTAGTCGTGCTCGTAGACCGCGCGACCCTTGAGCGTCATCTTGCGCAGCAAGCCGGCTTCGACCAGCGCGGCCAAGGTGCGGTACACGGTCGGCCGACTGACGCGGCGCGACGAGCTCTTTTGCAACTGGGCCAACAGCGTGTCGGCGTCGAAGTGCTCGTGGTGCCGGTAGACCTCTTCGATGATCTGCCGCCGCTCCTGCGTGACCCGCATACCGCGGCTCTGCAAGAACTCCTCGAACCGCTCCAGCGGCGAGAGCGAGACATCGACGGTGCCCAGCGCGAACTGGCCCTCGGAAGCCGTGGCGCGATCGTGGGCCTCACTCATGAAATCGCGGCGTCGCGCACCGCCAGACGGAAGTCGTACGGACGAGAACGAGCGCGCCGTCGACAGACAGCATCGCTACTATGCTGATTCTAAGCCGCCCAAACGCGGACGCCAAGGCGGCGTGTCGACGTCGCGAAATCCCGGCGCTGCAACAGGCGGGCGCAGCACAACGGCGCCGCGAGCGGCGATTCTCGGCGCGAGTGCGAGCGCGCGATCAGGCGATTTCGTCCAACAGCCGCTCAACGGCGCCGTCGAGCTTTTCGGGCGTCTCGTAGACGCCACGCGCCAGCGCATCGCGGATCGCGTCGACGCGGTCCTGACGAATCTCCGGCGTGCTGCGCACCTGGTCGACCAGACGTGCCGCATCCGAGAGCTGCAATTCGTCGACCGGCTGCGACGCAGTAGGTTGCTGCGCCGGCGACGCCTGCTGGGCGCGGTGCGGAGCGCTTAAAGCCTGAGCGGAATGGACGTGAGAAGCACCGTGGATCTGCATCGTTTTCCTCCCGATGAGCGACGGACGCCGACGCACTGCCCAATGGGCAGTGGCGCGCAACAACCATCATGACGCGCGAGGCGTCGTTAAGTGACGTCGTGACAGGATGACTCGAACTTCGGGTGCCGGCGGTAATCAGCAGTCAAGGCGCTTGTTCGTGCGACGTGGCTCGTAGATGAGCCATTCCGTGATGTGTATCGTGTCGCATGAACCTCGTGGCTTCGACCGTCTTCTGATTCCGTCGATCGTACGCTGGGCTCGAAACTGAACTCGGGTCCGGCGCCGCAGTCCCTGTCAAGCGATGAGCCGACCTCGCGGACGCGGAAGGGTTCGCAGTCCACTCATCGTCCAACACGCCACGCCGTTGTGAATGATTCCTTTCGTGGGTGGCTTGCACGCTTTGAACATGATGCTGCGCGACATAGCAACTGAAACAGGCTTGTCGCCACATGCCGTCAAAGTCGATCGTGCGGGTGCTCCTTGCGTGCAACGCGTTGTGAGAACACTACACCTGGTAGGTCGCGTCGCTGCGGTTATTCCTTTTGGACGTTGTCACGGTTCAACACCCGACGCGATGGCTGCCGGGCTAGACACTTTACGCATCACGACCGCCGGGGGTTCACCAGCGAGCGAATTCCTGCCGATCCGCCTCATCCGCTTGAACCCGGAATCCGGCGGGAGCGGGATTGTAGGTAGACGCTATCGGCCGGACAAGTTCGATCTGCGACCCCTTGCGCGCTGCCGAAGAGCCTGCTGTCGCTGGCAATGCTTGCTCAAGTTGCCCAACCGAACCATGCGGTGCGCGGGCGAATCTGGCAGAATCCAGAGCCTGGTACCGGTTTGCTAGCGGCCGGGCGAAACTTTCCCCGGCCGTCGCTGTTTCATGGCTCAGACGGATACGTAGGCACGTGGAGGTCGCGCAGCTTACCGCCGGATGACCGCTCTAGTAGTTGCCGACGATGGCCCCTCTTGTGGGCGGTGTCTGAGGCATGTTCGAACGAGGTTGGTCCGGATACGAGGAACGAGAGGCTGTCGCCTTGCTGAGGGAGAACGGACGATGCGAAGCACGATTCACTGGGTTGCGGGGCTGTTGATCGTCACCGCCGGCGGCGTGGCGCGGGCGGACGAAGACGGCAGTCAGGACAAGCGAGCGCGGCACGAGGCGATGTTCGAACAGCTCGACGCCAACGACGACGGGTCGCTGACCCGCGACGAGATCGGCGATGATCAAAGGCGGCTGCTCGAACGCCTGATGGACAATGCGGACGCTGACGACGATGGCCGCTTGAGCCGCGATGAGTTCCTCTCGGGATTATCCGATCGGCGCCCGCGGCGATCGCTGGAACAGCCCCTCGATATCCCGGGGCTGCCGGGCGATCGTCCCGAAGCGGACGTGATCTTTCGTCGGCTCGATACGAACGGCGACGGGCAACTCACCGCCGATGAAGGCAACGAGCCACAACGGCAGATCATCGCCCGCATCATCGAGAACGCTGATGAGAGCGGCGACGACGCTCTGAATCCCCAGGAGTTCGGCCGCGCGGTGTACGGTTTGGCCCAGCGGGCTCCCGATGTGTTGCGGATGCTGGGCGGCGAGCGTGATCGCCGTGACGGCGGACCCCGCGAACCCGGGCCGCTGATGCGGGCCATCGATGCCGACGGCGATGGTGAATTGAGCGCGGATGAAATCGCGCGTGCGGCCGACGTGCTCAAGAGGCTCGATCGCGATGGTGACGGGCGGCTTTCGCGCCGCGAACTCGGACCGCCGCCCGGCGGCGACACGCCGGGCCGCCCCCAGCCCGAAGCGATCGTCGCCCGCATCATGCAAGCGGATGCCGACGGCGATGGCCGCATCAGTCGCGACGAGGCTCCGGAGCGGCTGGCGCGGACTTTCGATCGCGTCGACGCCGACGGCGATGATTTCCTGGACCGCTCGGAGTTGGGCGAAGCGATTCGTGCGTTGGGCGGTCGCCGTCCTCAGGGCGATGCCCGCCGCCGCAAGCCGGGCGATCGCCCGAATCGTTGAATGCTACGAAACGCCCGTCGTGCCGCCGTCGGCGACTCCCCCACCCCCGCCGACGGCCGGCCGACGGACAATCGCTACGCCGGCGAATCTCAGACATCGTTGGCTGGTGTGACGCAAGGCCGGATCGTGTCGCGGGCGCGATCCGGCCTTTGCGTTTGGGGTTCCGATTCGCAGTGGGACACGGCTGGCAAGCTGCCCGGGAGACAGCACTTGCGCCTCCCCCCTGACAGGCGAACCTGAACCCTAACGGCGTGTCATCCGTAACAGACGGTGGCACACGGCGCTTGGGGTATCAGACAGCCAGCGCCAACGCGGGAATGGGGACGAGGCCATGCGAAACGCCAGACGACCAAGCAAAGCCGACACCTTGGCCACCGATGCGGTTCGCCGCCAGAGCGTTTCGCTGGCGACCGCCCAGTACGTCGAGTTATCGGGCTGGATCGACGCCCAGCTCATCGTGCTCGAAGCCCGCTGGGCGCATTTCTCCACGACGCCCGATTCCCAGCGAGCCCGGCCGCGTCAGCCGCGGTAGCGTAGCTCATTTGTGGCGGTCGATAAGCCACTCGGCGATGGCTGGCGGCTCGGCGGCGTCTGCATCACTCGCGACAACCAACCCTTCTTCTGCATCCGCTGCCGCGTATGCGCTCGATGTGAGCGCGGGCGCGCCGTCCCCTTCGCCGGCGATTCTCAATGCGTGCGGAGCTCTCAGCGCGAGGAGCCCTGGCAAGTCTCCATACTTGGCGCCGCCGGGCAGGAAGTTCAGGTCGTCGAGCGCGGTGAGCTCAGCGAAACGAAATCGGCCCGTGTCGATGACGGCGTGTGCGATCGAATCACCTGCCACCGCCGCCGCCAAGCCTGCCCAGACGCCGGCGTTGCCTGTACCGACGACGTGTACGGCTCGCGGTTGTTCTTCGTGATGCTTGGCGAATGCTACCAGTGAAAGGATGTCGTGCACGCGACGGCTCACCAGCGGTAGGTTGTAGCCATACGTGTAGCCGGCATAGGCGCCGCGGCCGGTCTGGTCATTGCCCACCATCGGCGCGCGCCCGAGCGGTCGGCCGTCTGCGAGAAACTCTCCCTGATAGAGCAGATCGGCGCCGATCACGGCAAAGCCGGCCGAGAGCAGCCGGGTGACGTGTGGCTGCGGCGAGCCGCTGGTGTCATAGAGCGCGTCCTTGCCCTGCTCGTCCACCCAGACGATCGCCTCGCCGTTCCAATCGTTGGGATAGAGGATGACGGCGGGTAGCGCCTCGCCCGCCTCGGCGTGGCGCACCAGGGCCGTGAACTCCAGGTACCCGTCGCGCTGGGTCTCGCTCACGATATCGTGTTGAATCGCGTCCGGGCTCGGCAGACGGCGGCCAATGACTGTCTCCAGTGCGCCGCCCACGATGCGACGGTACTCGTCGAGCGACTCGGCATCGTGCGGCGCGAGCGCCTGCATCTGGTCTGCCGCGATGTCGGTCATGGTGGCGACCAGCTCGCGCTCGTAGTCGTCGCCCGAGGGCGGTTGGGGATGCTCGTCATTCCAGACAGTCATCTCGTCGGGCGAGAGCGGTTCGTAGTCGGCTTCCAACACCGGCTCGTCGAAGCCGAGTCCCAGGTGCTGATTGAGCCAGCCATACATCACTGTGCGGCTCACGTGGTTGTAGTTGTGGCCGAAGTGGAGCAACGGCCGCGCCATCACGAAGTCCGGGACGCCCAGCAGGCGGTAGAGATGCTGGAGTTCGGGGAGCCCTTTGCTGGCGATCTCGCGCGTCCAGTCGTCGGCCGCCGTCATGCCCAGCGGACGCGGTGCGAACAGCGCGGCCAGCTCGACGTTGCTGGTGCCGATTCGCAAGTACGAGGCGTTTTCGCACGTGCAGCCGCCTTGCATGTCGGTCGAAACCATCACGGCGGGGAAGGCGACGACGGGCCGCGGGTCGATCGCGCAGAGAATGAACGTCTGCGTGCCGCCGCCGCTGGCGCCGGTTACGGCAATCCGCTGCGGATCGACGTCGGGCAGTTCGCTCAGCCAGTCCAGCGCGCGGATCGAGTTGTAGGCCTGTAGCCCCATGATCGTCTGCAACCGCGATTCGGCTTGCGGGCTGAAGAATCCCCAACGCTGGGGCGTGTTCATCTCGGGACGCACGCCGGCGCGATGCTCAAGCTGCACGCTGTCGGCATAGCCCACCATGTCGTAGTTGAAAACGACGCAGCCCATGCGGGCCAACTGCACGCAGCGGGCTTGGATTGGATGCCGCCCGCCAGCCGCGAAACGCTCGGCGCCCGCTGCCAGTTCCTGCAGGATCTTTTCGTCGCCGTGGTCGTGCATGCGGCCATTGGCCCAATGTCCGTGCGGGCACAGCACGGCGGGTCGTCGATCGCCCTGCCCTGTCGGTCGATACAGGTTGCCGGTGACGAAATGGTCCGGGTAGCTCTCGAAGTACACCTTTTCGACGGTGTAGTCGCCGCGATCGATGCGGCCGTGAATGACCGCATTGGGCGGCGTCCGCTCAGGCAGCGGCCACAACCCCAGCGCGACGAGCACCTGCCGGCGCAGCGCCGCGCTGCGCGCCTCCCACTCTTCCGCCGATTGCGGCGGGATGAACGGGTGATAGCCGTTGAGTTGCCGCAACTCGCCCAATCGCGCGTCGTCGGGAACCTCACCCGCCGGCAAGACGCGCGGTGCGGCGGCGAGTAGCGGAGCGTTGAGTGGTGTCGCCACGGCGAGCGCGACCGAGAGGGTGAATGAGATTGCGGTGCGTCGTGGCGACATGCTCATCGTGGCTCGCGGAACGAGGTGTGTGATCGGGTGTGAAAGCCGCGGCAGCTTTGGGGACCAGTGTAGCGCAACGCGCGGCGCGATGCCACGAAATGCGAAAGACATGGCTGCTCCCAAAGATGATCGGGCGTCGATGCAATGGGCAGCGTGGCCGTCGAGCACTAATCCAGATCCGGGGACATTAGTCCCCGGATCTGGCGGGCGCGGGCGTTAATCAGCGCGATCCGGGGGCTGACGCCCACCGGCTCAGCGCGTCGAACTCAGTTGCAGTCTCGACACTCAGGTGCGCGGGAAGAGGGAGAGGTCGACGGCGTGTGTCAGTTCGGTGGCGGTTGCGTCGTCGACGTCTTGGGTGAAGTCGTAGAGCAGCCAGTCGAGATCGTCGCCGCCGACGACCTGGTCGACGAAGTGCGTGGGCGCCGGGTCGGCCTCGTCGTTGTAGAGGTTCACGCCGGGCTGGAAGATCGTGCCGCTGATGGCCGCCACGCGGTCTGCAAAGGGGTCGCCCGCGAGCCAGGCTTGCTGCAGCGTGTTGTAGTCGGCCATTGTGCCGGGCAGGTAATGTCCGGCCACGATCAAATCTTCGCCCTGCCCGCCGTCCAACAGATCGCTGCCGGCGTCTTCGAACGGTAGGCCGCTGAGGCCGCCGTCGCCGATGAGGATGTCTCGTCCGTTGCCGCCAAACAGCGTGTCGTCGGAACTACCTTCGCCGCCGTCGAACTGATGGGCCGCGTCGTCGCCACCGAGCAGGATGTCATCGTCCTCGCCGCCGTCGGCCCAGTCGTTGCCGCCGCCGGTGTCGATGAAGTCGTTGCCGCTGCCGCCGTAGATCGTGTCGTCGCCGCCTTCGGCTCCGTCGCCGAAGATGGTGTCGTCGCCGGCTCCGCCGTCGATGTAGTCGGCACCTTCAGCTCCGTCGGCGTCGCCTTCCAGCAGGTCGTCGGCCGCTCCGCCCAGCACGGTGTCGGTTCCCAGTCCACCGCGGAACTCGGCCGAGGTGGTGGTCAGGGCCGAGCCGTCGATCACGTCACTTCCCGCGAGCGCTTCGCCGATAACACGTCCGGTCACGCCGGTGAAGCTGAACTGGCCAGCGGCTGCCGCACCGTTCCAGGCAAGTAGCGCCGCTTGAATCGTCGTGGGATCGATCTGCGTGAAGAGGATGTGATCGGCGCCGGGCGTGCCCGTCCACACGAGATTCGTCAGCGCCGGCGTCACCGCGTCGGGCGCGAGCACCAGCGGCGACTGAATGTCATCGACGAGTAGTTCGTATTCACCGAATCCCGATTCGGCGGCGACGCCGATCTGGTAGACGCCCGAAGTGGGTGCCAGGAACGACAGTCGGGCATTGCCACCTTCGAGCGAACCCGCCTCGGTGATGAGCAGCGTTCCGTCGGGCAGGTAGACATTCAACAGCGGATCCAGATCCTGAGAGACGCCGCCTGCCAAAGGCGTGGTTGTGGAAACGGTGACGACCTGGCCGGCCTGCACGGTAAGTTCATAAATGTCTTGCGCGTCGCCAAAGGGCATCGTGGCCAACACCGAGCCGGTAAGCGTCAGCGAAAACTCGACCGTTACGCCCGGCACGATCTCCACTTCTTCTTCGATCGTGGAGACGACGGGCACGTCCAGGACGATCTGTCCCGGAACCGGCGAGATTGAGCCGATGAGCCCCGGATCGCTGAAGGCGACCAGGCCGTTCAGATCGTAGGTGTCGTTGAGGACACCCACCACCTCGTAATCGAACTGTCCCTGATTGACAAGGATCCGCAACCCGCCGGCGTCGAATTGGTTGCCGGAGTCCAGCACCACCTGCTGGGTTGTGGCCGAGCCAATGACGTTGCGAATGGCGGCCCGTAAGAACAGTGGGAACAGATCGACTTCGGCGGCGATGTCGCCGGGAGCGTTGCCCGGGAGAAACGGACCGGGCTGCTCGACGAGGTCCAACGAGCTCGTATCGAGTATCTGGAGCGTCCCATTCAAGATTTGCACGTCCACAGTGCCCGTGGCCGACGTGCTCAGGCTGCCGGCCGCTTGCTCGGCCAACGGAGCGGGAGGAGCGGGAGCCACCTCGACGTCGCCACTGGCCGCCAGCCCCGTGAGCAGCGAGTCGATGGTGAGCGAATAGATTCCATCTTCGAGCCGCGTGCCCAGATGGCCGATGGCCGAGCCGGTACTGTCCAGGGAGCGGACCGGATCGGTCGATTGGCCGTTCGGTTCGGTGGCGAACACGGTGCCTTCGGTGACGACCAGGCTGTAACGGCCCTCGAGGGTCGAAGTCACGCGCACCGTGTAGAGTCCCGGCGTGCCGATCGTGTGGTTCAAGATGGCGACGTGCGCATCGTGGATGTCGCCACCGACGAGGTCGGCTCCGGTGGCCACGACCTGATCATTCGGATCGAGGAGCTCCAACGTCTGGCCGGCCAGGTCGACGCCGTCGAGTCCTGTGAGCAGGATGTCGACTTGCTGACCTGCGGCGGAACTCCAGTCGATCGTCAATTCGTCGGTCGACGTTCCGGCGGGATCGCTGGTCGCCAGCAGCGCGTAGCGCGTGCCGGCAATCTCGATCCGGCTGGCGTCGATGGCCAGTCCGAAACTTTCACCCGCCCCCAGAGGCTCCAGCAGCGCGTTGCGATAGACATCGTAGGTGTAGTCGGTGGCCAGGTCGGTGGAAATTCGGAGTCGAACCGTTGCGTCGTCGGCCACCGAGGTGAGCGGCACGAGGACCGATGCGCCGGCCGAGCCGACCACCGGGGCCGTCAGCCCTTCGAACTCGGCAGTGATGGTGGCCAAAGGATCGTTGGGGTGCACGACGGCCAACAGCGTCTCGCCGGCGACGAGATCGACGGTGAGCGTGTCGACATCGGCGGCGGTGCCGAAGCGGCCGAAGTTGCCGACGCTCTCGCTCACCAGACTTCCGAAGGGCTCGACCCGGAGAAAGTTGGCCAGCGCCCGTTCGTCCACGTCCAGCTCGAAGGTCGCCGCGAAAGGAGCCATCGGGTTGCCAAACGCGTCGGTGACCGATGAGCTGGTCAGCGAGACGTCGACGTCGCCTTCGGTCTCGATCCCGCTGACCGTATAGCGGGCCGCGCTCGGGCCCACGGCTTCGGCGAGTGTGACGGTGCCTTCGCTGAGCACCAGATCGTCCAACCCCAGCGAGGCGGCGTCGATGGGTTCGTTGAACGTGACGTCGATCTGGGTAACCGGATACACGGCCAGCGAGCCGTCATTGGGCACGATCGACGTGACCGCCAGCGTGGTGATGTCGTAGCGGAAGGTCTCGGACAGCGCATTCAGATCGAATCCGTCGCTGTCGCGCAGCACCGACCCTTCGGCCATCGTCATCGTTTGCAGGCCTTCCAGCGTGACGGGGCTGGTGTTGAAGCCGAACGTGATCTGATCGGGCGCGTCGACCTGGAACGAGTCGGCGGCAATGGCGTTGACCTGGAAGTCGTCGGCGGTGAGCGAGCCGAGATCGATATCGTCGGAGAACTGCACGGTGAACGACAGTGGCGGCGCGGCCACGATTTCGCCGGCCGCCGGAGAGATCGGCGTCGCGTTGAGGCCGAGCACTTGCAGCGTCGTCGCCGCGTTGAGCCGGCCGCCCGTGACGGTGATGCCGTCGAGCGCGGGGATCGGATCGACGCCCGCCAGGATGGCGTCTTTGATTTCCTGGTAGGTGGCGTCCGGACGAAAGCTCCAGGCCAAGGCAGCCACGCCGGCCACGTGCGGCGTGGCCATCGACGTACCGTTGAAGTTCGCATATCCCCCGTTGATGACCGTGCTGCGAATGCTCGAACCCGGCGCGCCGAGATCGACCGAGGTGAGACCGAAGTTGGAGAATCCCGACAGGGCGTCGTTGCGGTTGGTGGCGGCGACCGAGATGACATTGGGCGTCGTGTACGAAGAGGGGTAGTGCGGGATGGCATCGGTATCGCGACTGTTGTTGCCGGCGGCGGCCACCAGCAGGATGTCGGCCGTTTCGTTAAGCGCGATCGCATTTTGCAGCGAAGTCGAGATGCCTCCTCCGCCCCAACTGTGATTGGTGACGCGGATGTTGTGGCCGTGCGTGGTGCGCATGTCGGCCACGTAGTTGAGCGCGGCGGTGGCGGCCGCCGATGAGACGCTGTTGCTGCCGGGATTGTCGTTGGAAATCTTCAGGGCCATCAGGCCGACGTCCCAGTTCACGCCGGTAACGCCGACCGTGTTGTTGCCCACCGCGCCGATCGTGCCCGCCACGTGCGTGCCGTGGCTGCGGAAGTCCATCGGATCGTCGTCGTTGAAGAAAAAGTCCCAACCGTAGACGTCGTCGACGTAGCCGTTGCCGTCGTTGTCGATACTGTCGTCGGGAATCTCGCCGGGATTGATCCACATGTTGTCGATCAGGTCCGGGTGCGTGTATTCGATTCCCGTGTCGACGACGCCGACAATCACGTCGGACGAACCGGTGGTCACGTCCCACGCTTCCAGCGCGCTGATATCGGCGCCCGGCGTTCCACCGTTCTGGCCGGTGTTGTCGAGCCCCCACAAGTCGTCGAAATCGGGATCGTCGGGCGGCGCGATTTGAATCTCGAGCGCGAAGTCGGGCTCGAGGTAATTGAATCCCGATAGCACGGAGACGGACGCCAGCACGTCGTCGTAGCTCATCGACGAGGCGGTATCGATGCGAAACAGGCCGCTGCGGCCCAGATGCGTCTGAACCGCGATATCTTCGTCTCGGCCGAGCGTTTCGAGCTGCCGGCTGAGAGTCGATTGTTGAGCGAGCAATCCGCCTTCCCAGCCATCGAGGCTGAGGATCCACTGCCCCTGGAAGGCCTCGGTCGAGATGCCGTGCCAGTCGATGACGTGAGTCAGTCCGTCGACCGAAAGGACCAGCCGTTTTTCGCACACCTCGAAGGTGCGCAGTCGGCCGGCCGACTGGCGGCGGGAGGGTTTACGTCGCCGCCACGAGGATCGTCGCGTGCGCATAGCAACTCCTGCGGTGTGTTCTACTCCGACCTGCGCGGCTCGTGAACCGGCGAAACGATCTCCCCGGTTGGCGTGAGCCGTACTGGCGTCGCCGCCGGTCCACTCGTGGCGCAGGCCGGAGTAAAGACGCGTATCACGATCGACACAAGGCGGGAGATGCGTGTCGGCGGAAACGGTAGCAAATGGCTGCTGGGGTTCCCCGTCCGGCAGCGCCTCCCCTCTGTTCTCTGTGAGCACGAGTCTAGCGTGAACGAGCCCCCCAGCGAAAGTATTTGGCGGACGGAGTCGCGTTCGACGCCGTGGCTCGGGCCTGTTCTCCCCGGCTGGGATGCGTACAGGGTGACTTCGTGAGGAGAGCGCCGGACTATTGCAGGGTATGCGCGTACCGCGAGACAGTTCTGCACTCGACGGAAATCGCGAGCCAAAAAGTTTGCGCGCCGCGGCCGCTGGGGCGAATCGGCGGTGGTTCGGGTTTTCAGGGTTTGGGCGCTGCTGGTATCAAGCCCGCGTTGTGTCATGGTCGGGAGACCATGACACAACCGACGTGAGGCACCAGCGAGTCGCCCGGTTTGCCGATCGCCGT